>NZ_CP094473.1:925429-1233905 GCF_023347535.1 Faecalibacterium sp. HTF-F | reverse complement strand
CAGCGAGGACGCAGCCGAGTGCATGATGGCCTGCCTGCCCTGCATGCTGAGCTACAGCTGGATCTTCCAGAAGCTGCTGAAAGAGCACCCCGCTGTGCAGGATGCCCCCTATGGTGCGCTGGTGGCAGACTATGCAGGCAGGGACTACGAGGAAGCCTGCCGCGACTGGGCTGCATTTGCAGAAAAGACCTGTAAGGGCCTGAGCCCGGAGCGCCTTGCCCGCTGCCGCGAGATCTTCCATGCCTGCTCTGTGTATGAGCTGGATTTCTGGGCCATGGCGGCTTTGCCCCGCAGCGACCTGTAATTATTCTGAACATAAAAATGCACCCGGCGTGTGGGCAGGACCACAGCAGCCGGGTGCATTTTCTTTTGCGCAGTCAGGCAGGCATTAAAAGTCCGACTTCTCGTGATTTTTTCGCAAACGCTGTCCGTGGTGCAAACCACTGCGGGCAGTTTCTGTTTTTCCACGGAGTACACTTCTTGCAAAAAGTGAACAAAATGCCTCTGCAAAAAGCGCGGCAGATTCTTCTCATCTGCCAAAGTTTTGCCCGGAATGCATTTTCTGCTGGACAATGCCGCCCGGCTGTGCTAAAACAATGTCAGGAACCCGCAATGGTGCAGGCCTTCAGGTCACGTGCGCCATTGCGGGCTTTTTGTTTTTCTGGGAAAGTGTTAAGAAATTAGAGGAGGCGTTTCTTATGAAAGCATTCATTTCTCGCCGTGATTTTCTGAAGGCTGCAGGCATTACCGCAGCTGCGGCAGCTCTGGCAGGCTGCTCTTCTTCTGGCGGTTCCGCAAGCGGCTCTTCTGCAGGCGGCAAGACCATCCGCGTTGGCGTGTTTGAGCCAGCTTCCGGTGATAATGGCGCAGGCGGCAAGCAGGAAGTGCTGGGCGTCGAGTACGCCAACAGCCTTGCTCCCACCGTGGAGATCGGCGGTGAGACTTATAACGTTGAACTGGTAGAGGTGGATAACCAGTCCAGCACCGATAAGGCCGTGACTGCTGCACAGGAGCTGGTCTCCAAGAAGGTGTCCATCGTGCTGGGCAGCTACGGCTCCGGTGTTTCCATTGCAGCCGCTCCCACCTTCCAGTCCGCTTCCATCCCGGCCATCGGCTGCTCCTGCACCAACCCCGCCGTGACCGAGGCCAACCCCTACTACTTCCGTGTCTGCTTCCTTGACCCGTTCCAGGGCTCGGTCATGGCAAACTTTGCAAAGGATGAGTTCAGTGCTGCCAACGCCTACGTGCTGAGCATGCTGGGCGAGGACTACGGCTCCGGTCTGGCCACCTACTTCGTCAACGCTTTTGAGGATCTGGGCGGCACTGTTACCAGCGAGCAGTTCCCCGAGGGCACCTCGGACTTTTCTGCCTACATCCAGAACGCCATCAACGCCGGTGCAGATGTGATCTTTGCACCTTGCGCCACCACCTATGCCGCCCAGATCATCACACAGGCCGCCTCTGCAGGCTTTGACAAGCCCATTACCGCAGGCGACACATGGGAGTCCAGCGTTATTCTGGACGCACAGAAGGGCACCAGCGTGCAGGTCTACTGCTCTACCTTCTTCGACGAGAACGATGATTCCGGCGCAGCCAAGGAGTTCGTCACCGGCTTTAAGGAGTGGCTGAACGCCGACAGCCAGAAGCTGACCAACAACGGCGGCAACGACATCGTGGCAGCTGTTTCCGCTCTGGGCTACGATGCCTACATGGTAGCTCTGGAAGCCATCAAGGCAGCAGGCAGCACCGACGGCACCGCCATCCGCGATGCCCTGTACGGCGTAAACTACGACGGCGTGACCGGCAGCATCACCTTTGACCAGACCACCGGTGATGCCAACAAGGATATGGCCTACATCAAGAAGGCCGCCGACGGCGCATTCGAGTTCGTCAAGACCCAGAGCGTGGAAGGCTGATAAGGTTTTAAACCGCAAAACGCAGGCAGGAGCCATTCTCCGCCTGCGCTTTGCTTGTATCAAAATAAAAGTTGTAAGAAATGGAGGGTTTCCCTTATGGCTGCAAAGTTTCTGCCCTATTTGCTGGCAGGTATCTCGGTGGGCGGCCAGTATGCATTGATTGCCATTGGCTACACGATGGTGTACGGCATCCTGCGCCTGATCAACTTTGCCCACGGCGATATCTTTACCGTAGCCGGTTTTCTGATGGTGTACGCTACTGCTTCCCTTCCGCTGACCATTTCCATCCCGCTGGTGGTGGTGGCAACGGTGCTGCTGGGCATCGCAGTGGAAAAGATCGCCTACAAGCCCCTGCGCACTGCGCCGCGCATGTCGGTGATGATCTCTGCGATCGGTATGTCCTACCTTTTGCAGAACTCCATGTGGTATGTCACCGGCGGTCTGGCCAAGCAGTACCCGGCTCTGCCCTGGATCAGCGACACTGTCACGGTGCTGGGCTGCCAGACCAAGCGGGTCACAGTCGTAACGCCGTTCCTCGTTATTGTGCTGGTGGCAGCGCTTGTCACCCTGATCCAGAAGACCAAGATCGGCATGGCAATGCGCGCAGCTTCCCGCGATTTTGAGACCGCTCAGCTGATGGGCATCAAGATCAACAATGTCATCTCCTTTACCTTTGCGGTAGGCAGCTTTCTTGCGGCCATCGGTTCCATGATGTATTTTTCCAATTACACGGCGGTCACGCCTACCGTGGGTGCCATGCCGGGCCTGAAAGCCTTTGTGGCAGCCGTGTTCGGCGGCATCGGTTCCATTCCGGGCGCTGTCATCGGCGGCTTCATCATCGGCATCTGTGAAAGCCTGATCAAGGGTGCCGGTGCCACCACCTTCAGCGATGCCTTCACCTTTGCACTGCTGATCGTGGTGCTGGCGGTAAAGCCTACCGGCCTGTTCAGTGAAAACCTGACCGAGAAAGTGTGATGACCATGAAACAAGAGAAAAAACGCATCTATCTCCGGGCTGCGCTGGCGCTGGCCGCCCTGCTGCTGGTGCTGCTGGCACTGGATAACCTGAGCTTTGTGCCCTCCATGCTGCTGACCGTGCTGCGCAAGGGCGCCATTTATGCGCTGGTGGCGGTGTCCATGAACCTGCTGAACGGCTTTACCGGCCTGTTCAGTCTGGGGCAGGCAGGCTTTATGCTGCTGGGTGCCTACACCTACGCCATCCTCACCATTCCCGCCGCTTCGCAGAAATCCATCTACCAGCGCTATGCAAACGGCGGCATCGGCTTCTCCATCCCGGAGCTGCTCTCCAAACCTCTGGGCGGCTTCGGCCTGCTGCTGGGCGTTGTCTTCTGCCTGATCCTGGCCGGTTTTATCGCAGCGCTGTTCGCCTTCCTCATCGGCCTGCCGGTGCTGAAGCTGAAGAGTGACTACCTTGCCATTGCCACACTGGGCTTTGCCGAGATCATCCGTGCCGCCGTGGTTTACGAAGGCTTTGGCCCGCTGACCAACGGCTCCAACCTTCTGTACGGTTTCACCAGCTTTGCCAGCTTCAACCTTTCGCTGGGCGGCACGACCCTGCATCTGGAAACGGTGATGCCCTTTCTCTTTTCCGGTGTGTGCATCGCCATCATCCTGCTGCTCATCAACTCCACCTATGGCCGTGCCTTCAAGGCCATCCGTGACGATGAGATCGCTGCCGAAGCCATGGGCATCAACCTTGCCAGCCACAAGCGCATGAGCTTTATCATCAGCAGCTTCTTTGCCGGTATCTCCGGCGCAATGCTGGCCATGTATCAGGCCAGCGTGCAGGCCACCACCTTCAAATCCAGCATGACCTACGAGATCCTGCTGATCGTGGTCATTGGCGGCATCGGCTCGGTGTCCGGTTCCATCATCGCGTCCTTCCTGTTCATTGCCAGCTCCGAATGGCTGCTGCGCTTCCTCGACAACGAGACCTGGATCGGCGGCTTCCGTGTGCCGCTGCTGCGTTCCGGCTTCCGCATGGTGGTGTTCAGCATCATCATTATGGCGGTGGTGCTGTTCTTCCGCAAGGGCATCATGGGCGACCGTGAATTGTTCCAGAAAAAGCCCGCATCCACTGCAAAAGCTGCCAAAAAGGAGGCGCGTTCCAAATGAGTGAAAACGTATTGACCATTGAAAACGCCACGATGCAGTTTGGCGGCGTGGTGGCTGTGGACAATCTGAACCTGAAGGTGGATAAAGATCAGATTGTCTCCCTCATCGGCCCCAACGGTGCCGGCAAGACCACCGCGTTCAACGTTGTTACCGGCGTGTATGCGCCCACCAATGGCGCAGTGTGGTTCGAGGGGCGCAAGATCATTGAGAACACGCCCCACGGCAAGATGAAAAAGCTCTATAAGGGCCAGAACGCGGGCAAGTATTCCCACATTATTACCCCCACGCCCGATAAGATCACCCAAATGGGCATTGCCCGCACCTTCCAGAATATCCGTCTGTGGAAGAGCCAGACCGTGTTTGAGAACGTGCTCATCGCCAAGCACTGCCGTCGCTCGGCCAACCTGCTGAGCGCTACCTTCCGGCTGAATGCAGATGAGGAAAAGCGTCAGCGTGAGGAGTGCGAAAACCTGCTGCATGTGCTGGGCCTTGAGGATGTGCGCAATGAACTGGCTACCGGCCTGCCCTACGGCCTGCAGCGCCGTGTGGAGATCGCGCGTGCCCTTGCCACCGAACCGAAGCTGCTGCTGCTGGATGAGCCTGCTGCCGGTATGAACCCGCAGGAGACCGAAGAGCTGACTGCTTTTATCGACCGCATCCGCACCGATTTCAGACTGACGGTGTTCATGATCGAGCACCATATGGATCTGGTGATGGATATTTCTGACCGGGTCTATGTACTGGACTTTGGCCGTCTGATCGCCGAGGGCACGCCTGCCGAGGTGCAGAACGACCCGCGGGTCATTGACGCTTATCTGGGGGTGGACGAAGATGCTTGAGATCAAGGATTTACATGTTTCCTACGGCGGGATTCAGGCTTTGCGCGGCGTGTCGCTGACCGTACCCGAGGGAAAGATCGTCACCCTGATCGGTGCCAACGGCGCAGGCAAGTCCACCCTGATGCGCACCATTTCCGGCCTTGTAAAGGCACAGAGCGGCTCCATTTTGTGGAACGGTCAGGAAATACTGGGCAAGCCCATTGACCAGATCGTTGCCAGCGGCATTGCCATGTCGCCGGAGGGCCGCCGGGTGTTTGCCGACCTGACTGTACTGGAAAACCTGAAGATCGGCGCATACCTGCGCAAGGACAAAGCTGAAACCGAGAAAGACCTGCAGTGGGTGTTCAAGCTCTTTCCCCGTCTGGAAGAGCGCAGCTGGCAGAGCGCCGGTACCCTTTCCGGCGGCGAGCAGCAGATGCTGGCCGTGGGCCGCGCTCTGATGAGCAAGCCCAAGCTGCTGATGCTGGACGAGCCCAGCCTTGGTCTTGCGCCCATTGTGGTGCGGGAGATCTTTGACATCATCCGCACCGTGAACCAGCAGGGCATCACCGTGCTGCTGAACGAGCAGAACGCAAACATGGCCTTGAAGGTGGCCGACTACGCTTACGTATTGGAGACCGGCACTCTGACCCTTTCCGGTACCGGCACCGAACTGCTGGCAGACGAAAGCGTCAAGGCAGCTTACCTTGGCAAAAAGCGCAATTGATTTTTTGCTTTCAGAACGATTTGAATGCTCTCCGCTTCGCTTTGAGCATAAGCAGAGGAATTTATAATTTTATTTGTGGTCTGGAAACAACCGCGGTTGTTTCCAGACCACTTTTTTCACGAGAAAGGCCGTTCCGTTCAATGCATTTTGAGCTCCAAAATTTACAGCAAAAAGCGAAGAGGAAATGACCCCCAGTCATTTCTTCTTCGCAAACGGTAAAGTTATATTCTATGAATATTCTTATCCTCTTACGGCATCCTTCATGCGCTTGACATAGGCACCGATCTGCTCCGGGGCATCCTTGCCGTACTGCTCCAGCAGCTTGATGACGGCGGAACCCACGATCGCACCATCGGCGATGCCCGCCATCTTTGCCGCCTGCTCCGGTGTGGAGATTCCAAAGCCGATGGCACAGGGCACTGCGGTGTTTTCCCGCACCACCTTCACGATGGACGCAAGGTCGGTCTTGATCTCGCTGCGGGTTCCGGTGACGCCCAGACTGGACACGATATACAAAAATCCCTCGGCTTCTTTGGCGATCATGGCAATGCGGTTTTCAGAGGTAGGGGCGATCATTGAGATCAGGTCCACGCCGTATTTGCGGCAGATGGGCAGAAATTCGTCCTTTTCCTCATAGGGCAGATCGGGCAGGATCAGCCCGTCAATGCCGATCTCCGCGCAGGTGGAGATGAACCGCTCTGCGCCGTAGGAGAACACGACATTTGCATAGGTCATGAACACCATGGGGATCGAAACATCCTTCCGCACCTCGCGGACGAAGTCAAAGACCTTATCCGTGGTGGTCCCCGCTTTCAGGGCGCGGATGTTGGCCCCCTGAATGACCGGGCCCTCGGCGGTGGGGTCCGAGAACGGGATGCCCAGCTCAATGAGGTCGGCACCGTTTGCCGCCATGGCGCGGACGGCGGCGGCAGTGGTTTCCAGATCCGGGTCGCCGCAGGTGATGAACGGAATGAACGCCTTGCCGTTGGCAAAGGCCTTTGCAATGTTACTCATGAAGATCCTCCCCTCTGTAGCGGGCAATGGCGGCGCAGTCCTTATCGCCGCGGCCGGAAATGGTGATGACAATGATCTGGTCCTTGTCCATAGTGGGTGCCAGCCGGATGGCATGGGCCACGGCGTGGGCCGATTCAATGGCCGGGATGATGCCCTCGGTGCGTGCCAGATATTCAAATGCGTTCACAGCTTCGTCGTCCGTAATTGCCACATACTCGGCGCGGCCGATATCATGCAGCCATGCGTGCTCCGGGCCGATGCCGGGATAATCCAGACCGGCAGAAATGGAGTAGACCGGCGCGATCTGACCGTATTCATCCTGACAGAAATAGGACTTCATGCCGTGGAAAATGCCCAGACGGCCCGTATTGATGGTGGCGGCAGTCTCAAAGGTATCGGTGCCGCGGCCTGCGGCCTCACAGCCGATGAGACGCACGGTTTTGTCGTTGATGAAATTGTAGAAACTGCCAATGGCGTTGGAGCCGCCGCCCACGCAGGCAATGACGGCATCCGGCAGGCGGCCTTCCTTTTCCAGCATCTGCTCCTTGATCTCCTTGGAAATAACGGCCTGAAAATCACGCACGATGGTGGGGAACGGATGCGGGCCCATCACCGAGCCAAGGCAGTAATGGGTGTCGCTGATGCGGCTGGTCCACTCGCGCATGGCTTCGGACACGGCATCCTTCAGCGTGCCGGTGCCGCTGGTGACGGGAATGACCTCTGCGCCCAAAAGACGCATCCGGTAGACGTTCAGTGCCTGACGTTTGGTGTCCTCCTCGCCCATGAACACCACGCACTCCATGCCCATCAGGGCAGCGGCAGTGGCGGTGGCAACGCCATGCTGACCGGCACCGGTCTCGGCGATGAGGCGGGTCTTGCCCATCTTTTTGGCCAGCAGCGCCTGCCCGAGAACATTGTTGATCTTGTGCGCACCGGTGTGATTCAGGTCCTCGCGCTTGAGGTAGATCTTTGCACCGCCGAGGTCCTCGGTCATCTTTTTTGCATAGTACAGGCGGCTGGGGCGGCCTGCGTACTCGTTGAGCAGTTCGGTGAGCTCCCGATTGAACTCCGGGTCATCTTTGTAATGGTTGTAGGCCTCTTCCAGTTCAATGACGGCATTCATCAGCGTTTCGGGGATATATTGTCCGCCGTGGATGCCAAAGCGTCCGTTGGGGTTTGTCATGGTCGTTCATTCCTTTCCTGATTGGTCGTTTTTGCGTACCGCGGCCACGAATGCCGCCATCTTTTCGGGGTCCTTCTTCCCTGCCGTCTCAATGCCGGAGCTCACATCCACCCCATAGGGGTGCAGACGCTCCACAGCATCGGCCGCATTCTCCGGGCCAAGCCCTCCGGCAAGAAGATAATCCCGCTTGAAATTTTCCAGCAGCGCCCAGTCAAAGGCCCTGCCCGTTCCGCCTGCGCCGGAATCCAGCAGAACAAGGTCTGCCGGGCTTTTTTCCGCCTTTGCAAGGCTTTCGGCATCCGTCACGCGGAATGCCTGCCAGAGCGGCCTTGCGGTCAGCCCCCGCAGCCGGGCAAGGTAAGCAGCATCCTCCTGCCCGTGGAGCTGGGCAATATCGATAATGCCCGCATTCAGCAGGCCCGCCACCGTTTCCGGTGCTTCGTTCACGAACACGCCCACGGCCTGGATCCCGGGGGAAAGCTGTGCTTTTAATTCTGCGGCCAATTCCCGGGAAACATACCGTCTGCTTTTGGGGGCAAACACAAAGCCGATGTACTCCGGCTGCAGGGCATTTGCCGCTGCGATCTCCTCCGGACGGGTCAGGCCGCACAATTTGATCCTTGTCATAGCAGTCCTTTCAATTCCCGCAGCTTTGCGGTCTTATCCGGCGCACGCATGAGCGTTTCACCAATGAGCACTGCGTCTGCCCCGATGGCTGCAAGCCCGGAAACATCTTCGGCAGTTTTTACGCCGCTTTCCGAGACAAAAAGCACATCCTGCGGGATACGGGCCCGCAGGCGGCGGCTGTTTTCGGTGTCCACCGTGAAGGTTTTCAGGTTGCGGTTGTTCACACCGAGGATGCGTGCCCCGGCGGCAAGTGCCCGGTCCACTTCGGCGTCATCATGGGCTTCCACCAGAGCGGAGAGTCCCAAGTCCTCGCAGATGGCAAGATACTCTTTGAGCTGTGCATCGTTCAGAATCGCGCAGATGAGCAGCACCGCCGAAGCGCCCAGAAGCTTTGCTTCGTAGATCATGTACGCATCCACGGTAAAATCCTTGCGCAGGCAGGGTGTGGAGACAGCAGAAGCGATCTCCTTCAGATAGTCGTCACTGCCAAGGAACCACTTTGGCTCGGTCAGCACCGAGATGGCATCTGCCCCGGCGGCTTCGTATTCTCTTGCGATCTGCAGGTATGGGAACTCCGGTGCGATGAGCCCCTTGGAGGGCGATGCTTTTTTACACTCACAGATAAAAGCAAGCCCCGGCTTTGCAAGGGCTTTTTCAAACCGGAAGTCCCCTTTGGGCAGGGACAGCGCCTGCCGCTTTATTTCGGCCAGCGGCAGGGTCTGCTTTGCCGCTTCCACCCGCTGCCGGGCGTGTTCGGCCATCTGGTCTAAGATGTTCATGCATTTTCCTCCGGACGGTTGCTCACTTCGATGAACTTTTCCAGCACAGCCGCTGCCTTGCCGCTGTCGATCAGCTGTGCAGCCAGTGCGATGCCCTCCGCCACCGTCTCGGCCTTGCCGCCGATGTAGAGGGATGCGCCCGCGTTCAGCAGAACGGCGTCACGCTTGGGGCCCTTCTCGCCTGCCAGAATGGCGCGAGTGATGGCGGCATTTTCTGCCGGGGCACCGCCCACAAGGTCGGCCTTTTCGCAGCGGGTCAGACCGAACTGCTCCGGCGTGATGGTGTAGCACTTGTACCAGCCATCCTTGATCTCACACACTCTGGTGGGAGCACTGAGGGAGATCTCGTCCAGTTTATCCTTGCCGTAGACCACCATACCGCGCCGGACCCCCAGACTGATGAGCACCTGTGCCAGCGGCTCTACAAGGTATTCATCGTAGACGCCCAGCAGCTGCATGGCAGGCGAACCGGGATTGGTGAGCGGTCCAAGGATGTTGAACACGGTGCGGAAGCCCAGTTCCCTGCGGATGGGGCCCACGTACTTCATGGAGGCGTGGTACTTCTGGGCAAAAAAGAAGCAGATACCCACCTCGTTCAGCAGTTCCACGCAGCGGGCGGGGCTCTGCTGAATGTTCACGCCCAGTGCTTCCAGACAGTCGGCGGTGCCGCACTGGGAGGATGCGGCCCGGTTGCCGTGCTTGGCCACCTTCATGCCCCCTGCCGCCGCCACCAGCGCCGAGGTGGTGGAGATATTAAAGCTGTGGGCGTTGTCGCCGCCGGTGCCTACGATCTCGAAAAGCTCCATGCCGGCATCCACCTTGGTGGCGTGGTCCCGCATGGCAGCAGCGCAGCCTGCGATCTCGTCGGTCGTCTCCGCCTTGGCGCTCTTGGTGGAGAGTGCCGCCAGAAAGGCTGCGTTCTGGGTGGGCGTGGTCTCGCCGCTCATGATCTCGTTCATCACGGCGTAGGCTTCGTCATAGGTCAGGTCCTGTTTGCTGACGATCTTCACGATTGCTTCCTTGATCATTTTCTTAACCCTCCATAAAATTTTTCAAGATCGACCGGCCCTGCGGGGTCAGGATGGATTCCAGATGGAACTGCACACCGTAAATGGGATATTTTGTGTGCTGCACTGCCATCACTTCGCCATCGGCGGTGCGGGCCGTTACTTTGAGTTCCGGCGGCATGGTGGCGGGGTCTGCTGCCAGCGAGTGATACTTCGTCCAGTGTGGGCCGTATCTTCATGGCTTTTTCCCTCCCGGTAAAACAAAAACTCCCCCGGCTCTTCTGCCGAAGGAGTATAAAACAAAACGCCCCCGACAGAAGAACGCTCTTCTGTCAGGGACGAATAAAGCTTGGCCTTTTATCCGCGGTACCACCCTGATTTCATGGGTATGACCCCATGCACTTGGCGGGATGCCAACACATCCCCGGCAACTGACGTACGCCCTCACGTTGCAGAATACTGTGCGGTAAAAGCACCGCAGTTCCCTGCACCCTCAGCGGTCCATTTCGGGAAAAGTGACGCAAAATCACACTTTCCTTGACGAACTGTTTCCGGTCTGCTTCTCAGCTGCGCAGGCTCTCTGTACAGGCGTGGTTCGCCGTTATCTCCGCTTCAACGGTTTAGTGTATTGAATTTGGCTATATTAAACCACGGATTTTTCGTTTGTCAATACCTGTTTGCAAATTTTTCAAAATCAGCCTATGTTTGCAGTGGGTTCAGTGCTTCCGGCGGCCGTTCGTGCTGGAAAACTTCACCGCTTTTGCCGGTCTGCGGCGGCTGTGCAGTGCACTGTAATAGCCAAAGGCTGTGCCACATAAGCCGCCCACAATGTGCATGAAGTTTGCCACATTATCATGCACAAAAATGATATCGTACACCTGCTGACCAAAGTACAGCGCTGCAACCAGCAGCATGGTGACCGGGATGCCTCCGGAAAAGCCCGCCAGCGAGGAGAGCATGATGAGCATGAACACGATGCCGGACGCGCCCAGCAGCCCCGAACGCGGGAACAGCACGCATTGCAGCACACCGGTGACCAGAGCAGTGAACACCATGCCGCACAAAAGCGGCTTGCTGCCGTACTTTTCTTCCATTGGCGGGCCAACAACGAGCAGCAGTAGCATGTTGTTCAGAAAGTGGTCCCAGCTGGCATGGCCCAGCACATGGCCGAACAGCCGGATGTAGAACAGCGGGTCTTTCAGCGAGGAGCGGTAGACGCAGAACAGGTGCATGGTTGTCCACCCGTCCGTCCACTGGTCGAGGAACAGCACCAGAAGTGACAGCAGGAAAAATGTGAGGATCACAGGGGAGTTGTATTGCAGCTCCAGTTTTAATTTGACTTTTTTCGTGAGTTGTCATTCCCTTCTTTGTATATCTGTAGGACATGCCAGCGGGTCGGAAGTTTCTCCGAGGACCGTCCGCTGGGGTGGGACCCTGTTGCCGCAGGCAATAGGGCGGGCGATGGAATGGCTTGCAACAACAGTGACCGCCGCCAGTGGCGGAAGCAGGGAGCTGTTGTTGAGGCCGCGGACAGCGAGATGCAAGCGGATGCGAAGCAGCTGCTGGGTACCGCAACCCGTATTTCGTGTCCGAGGAGGAAACTTCCGACCCGCTGGCCGACGTTTATCCCCTCGTCTCCACCCAGTATTCACCCATGCTCTGGCCGGGCTGACCGGTCACCTCATCGCTGAGGTATGCACCAAGGCCGCAGTTTTCCGGCTGCCATGCAAGGGCCGCTTCCACCGTGGGGTACTCCACCTCGGCATACCAGAACTCGGTGGGCTGGCCTTCGTCCACATGGTTCACTTCCAGCACAGAACCGTCCGGCAGGGTGTAGCTGCGGCGCAGCTTCGGAATGAGAGGTTTGCCGATGATCTTGTGTTCCAGATCCTCAAACAGCGCTTTGTCGATGCTGCGCTCGATCTCCTCGCGGGCAAGGCCGCCCCCGGATTTGAAGCAGAGGATGTAGTCCGTTCTGCCGCCGGTGAGGGCTTCTTCCCGGATACGCACGGTGGGCCGCACGCTGATATAGCCCTGCCGCATGGCAAATTCCTCCCTGAGGGGCAGCCCCTCCGGCCAGCCCTTCACCATCCATTTGCGTTCGATTTCCATAATGCATCCCTCTTTCATGCGGTTTTTTGGCATTTCTTATTTATAATAACATGATTTTGTGCTATTATAAAGAGTAGATTTTTACTCCTTCTGTCTGCAAACGCGGGACGAAGGGAGTTCGTTCATGATAAGGAGAACCATATGAAAGAACGCGCTTACCCTGTGTATACCGTCAACAAACACGCCGAGGGCCTGCTGGTGGGCGGGCATCCATGGGTGTACGAGAACGACATCCTCAATTCCCCGGAAAATGAGCCGGAAAACGGCACTCTGGCCGATGTGGTCAGCACCAAGGGTTCCTACCTTGGCACCGGCTTCGTTTCGCTCAAGAGCAAGATCCGCGTGCGGCTGATCTCCCGCAACGCCAATGACACCTTTGATGCAGCTTTCTGGCGCCGCCGGGTGGAATATGCATGGAGTTACCGCAAAACCGTGCTGGAACCCGCAGACCTTTCTGCCTGCCGCGTCATTTTTGGCGAGGCCGACCAGTTCCCCGGGCTGACGGTGGACCGGTTCAGCAACATCCTCGTCACCCAGACCCTGAGCGTGGGCATGGAAAAGCTCAAGCCCGTCCTCTTTCCCATTCTGGCAGAAGTCCTGCGTGCCGACGGCCAGACCATCGATGGCATCTACGAGCGCAACGATGAGGCTCTGCGCGCCAAGGAAGGTCTTGAGCAGAACAAAGGCTGGTTTGAGCTGCCCGGTGAGACTCATCCGTCAAGCACCCAGACCGAGATCTGCGAGAACGGCGTTTACTACCATGTGGACTTCGAGAATGGGCAGAAGACCGGCTTCTTCCTTGACCAGAAGTACAACCGCCGGGCTGTGGCACGCCTTGCCGCAGGCCACACCGTGCTGGACTGCTTTACCCACACCGGCAGCTTTGCACTGAACGCCGCTGCGGGCGGCGCTGCCCGTGTGACCGCCGCCGACATCAGCGCCGAGGCCATTGCCATGGCGCAGCGCAATGCCCAGCGCAACGGTCTGACCAATATGGACTTTTTGTGCGAGAACACCTTTGAGCTGCTGCCCCGCTTGGAAAAAGAGGGGCACCCCTACGATTTTATCATTCTGGACCCGCCGGCCTTTACCAAGGCGCGCCGCACCGTAGAAAACGCCATGCGCGGCTACAAGGAGATCAACTACCGCGCCATGAAGCTGCTGCCCCGCGGCGGCTATCTGGCAACTGCCAGCTGCTCCCACTTTGCCACCGAGGAGCTGTTCATCAAGATGCTGCGTGCAGCAGCAAAGGATGCGCACCGCCAGCTGCGGCAGATCGAAGTGAAGCAGCAGGCTCCGGATCACCCGATCCTGTGGGGCGTGCCGGAAACGAATTATCTGAAGTTCTTCCTCTTTCAGGTAATTTGACGATTTGAATGCCCTCCGTTTCACTCTGGGCATCTTCAGCGGAAATTTTATTTTTAATGTTTGAGCTTCCGGAAAATCTGCGGATTTTCCGGAAGCTCTTTTTCACGAAGCGGGGCCGTAGCGGGTAATGGCACCGTATATTAAAAACACATTTTCACCAGAAGGGACCCCATCGGGTAAATGCATCTTTTTGCTGCGCTGCCTGAACCCTCTCAGTCAAAGCCTGACGGCTTTGCCAGCTCCCCCGAGGGGGGAGCTTTATGAGCAGGGACGGAAAACAACGATTTTTTCCGATGATGAATAAACTTACCCAGCAGCTGGATAAAAGCTCGCCCTTCGGGAGAGCTGGCATTGCGCAAGCAATGACTGAGAGGGTTTCTCCCATCGGGCGGAGAGGGTTCGTCCTCTTAAAAAGTCATACCAAGTGCGGATGCTCCAAAAATGCCGGAAGCTGCTTGTGCAGAATCGTCAGATTTGTCAATTGCCTTTTTGCCCGGCAGCGGCTATAATCAAACCATAGACAGCAACGGCGCTGTGGGTCACCTCCTGACTCGCAGCGCTGTTTTTGTTAAGAAGCTTTCGTACTTCTGGGTGCGGCATTGCGGCAGACCAGAATGCAGACGAAAGGGTAAGAAAAATAAGATCAAGTAAGGAGTAGGATTTATGGCAGCGAATGTTATGGAAATCTACGGCAGCAAGGTCTTTAACGAACATGTGATGAAGGAGCGCCTGCCGAGCGCAACCTATAAGAGCCTGAAGAACACCCTGCACAAGGGTGCTCCGCTGGACATTGAGGTGGCAAACGTTGTGGCCAGCGTGATGAAGCGCTGGGCCATGGAGCTGGGTGCCACCCACTACACCCACTGGTTCCAGCCGCTGACCGGCATCACCAGTGAGAAGCACGATGGCTTTGTTTCCCCTGTGGGCGACGGCACCGCCATCATGGAGTTCTCCGGCAAGGAGCTGGTGCGCGGCGAGCCCGATGCATCTTCCTTCCCCTCCGGCGGTCTGCGCGCCACCTGCGAGGCTCGCGGCTACACTGCATGGGACCCCACCAGCTACGCATTTGTGAAGGATGATGTGCTGTGCATCCCCACCGCATTCGTCAGCTACACCGGCGAGGCTCTGGATAAGAAGACCCCGCTGCTGCGTTCCATGAACGCACTGTCCAATCAGGCAATTCGCATCCTGAAGCTGTTCGGCAAGGATGTGGATTACGTTTCTACCACCGTCGGCCCCGAGCAGGAGTACTTCCTTATTAAGAAGGAGGATTACGAAGCCCGTCAGGATCTGATCCTCACCGGCCGCACCCTGTTCGGTGCTCCCTCTGCCAAGGGTCAGGAGCTGGAAGAGCACTACTTCGGTGTCATTCGTCCCGAGGTCTCCGAGTTTATGAAGGAGCTGGACGAAGAGCTGTGGAAGCTGGGCATTCCCGCCAAGACCAAGCACAACGAAGTTGCTCCCTGCCAGCATGAGCTGGCTCCCATCTTCGACACCACCAACGTTGCCATCGACCACAACCTGCTGACGATGGAGATGATGAAGAAGATTGCTCCCAAGTACGGTCTGGTCTGCCTGCAGCATGAGAAGCCTTTCGAGGGCGTCAACGGCAGCGGCAAGCATAACAACTGGTCCATGTCCACCACCCACGAGAATCTGCTCGACCCGGGCGACACCCCCATGGAGAACCTGCAGTTCCTTGTGTTCTTGGCTGCTGTCATCAAGGCTGTTGACGAGTACGCCGATCTGCTGCGCACTTCCGTTGCCACTCCCGGCAACGATCACCGTCTGGGTGCTAACGAGGCACCTCCGGCTATCATTTCCATCTTCGTGGGCGAAGAGCTGGAAGCCGTCATCGATGCTATCGCATCCGATTCTCCCTATGCCGGCCCCGTCAAGATGAAGATGGATCTGGGTGTTGATGTCCTGCCCAAGTTCAGCAAGGATACCACCGACCGCAACCGTACTTCTCCCTTTGCCTTCACCGGCAACAAGTTCGAGTTCCGTATGCCCGGTTCCGCTGAGAACCTGAGCGATGCCAACACCATCCTGAACACCGCCGTTGCAAAGGAACTGAAGGGCTACGCCGACGAGCTGGAGGGTGCTGAGGACTTTACCAGCGCTGTGATCGCTCTGGTCAAGCGCACCATCCGCGACCACCGCCGCGTCATCTTCAACGGCAACGGCTACACTGCCGAGTGGGAAGAGGAAGCTGCAAAGCGCGGTCTGCCCAACAAGAAGAACACCCCTGCTGCCCTGCCTGCCCTGATCGAGCCCAAGAACATCGCCCTGATGGAAGAGTTCGGCGTGCTGACCAAGGTGGAGATGGAGAGCCGCTACGAGGTGGAAATGGAGCACTACTCCAAGATCATCAACATCGAGGCTCTGACCATGCTGGAAATGGCCCGCAAGCAGCTGCTGCCTGCCGTCAACTCCTACATGAGCGAGCTTGCCAATACCGCCGCATCCAAGCTGGCCGTCAGCGAGAACATCAGCGTGCGCAGTGAGACCAAGACTCTGACCAAGCTCTCTGCCGATGCCGATGCTATGAGCGACGCCGTCGATACCCTGCAGGATGCAGTGGATGCTTCCAAGGCATTGCCCACCGAGGCAGAAAAGGCCGTTGCTTTCCACGACAACGTGCTGCCTGCAATGGATGCTCTGCGTGCCGCTGCGGACGACGCCGAGACCATCTGCGGTGAGGATTATTGGCCTCTGCCCAGCTACAGCAAGATGCTCTACTACGTCTGATCTTTCATCAGCGTAACAGCAGAATAGCATCCGTAGGCTGCGGAATTTAAAATTGCCATTCTCCTTTTCCTATTTCTTACACCAGCCTAAAGACCTGCTCCCATTCTGAGGGCAGGCCTTTAGGCGTTTTATTTGAAAGGGAAACCATTATGAGCTATTCGACCCAACAGGACATCCTTGATTTTGTGGAGGACAACAACGTCAAATTTGTGCGCTTTGCCTTCTGCGATATCTTTGGCACTCAGAAGAACATTGCCGTGCTGGCAAACGATCTGCCCAAAGCTCTGGAAGACGGTGTCTGCTTCGACGGCAGTTCCATTGCCGGCTTCATGAAGGTGGAGGAAAGCGACCTTGTGCTGCGGCCGGATCTGTCCACCGTGACCATTCTTCCCTGGCGCCCTACCGAGGGCCGGGTGATGCAGTTCTTCTGTGATGTGGAAAAGCCGGACGGCCAGCCCTTTGGCGGCAACTGCCGCGGCTTTCTGCGCAGCGTGAACCGCAAATTCAAAAAGCTGGGCATCACCTGCAACGTGGGCGCAGAGTGTGAGTTTTACCTGTTCGAGAACGATGACCGGGGCCGCCCCACCCGTATCCCCATCGACTTTGGCGGCTACTTTGACGTGGCCCCGCTGGACGCAGGCGAGAACCTCCGCCGGGACATCTGCCTGACCATGGAGCAGATGGGCATGAGCCCTCAGCACAGCCATCACGAAAGCGGCAACGGCCAGAACGAGATCGACTGCCACCACGCAGGCCCCCTCAAGACCGCCGACAACGTGATGATGTTCAAGCAGATCGTGCGCGCCATTGCCACCCGCAGCGGCATCCACGCAAGCTTCCTGCCCAAGCCCCTGCCGGATCAGGCGGGCAGCGGCCTGCACATCAACCTGTCCCTTTACATGGATGGCCGCAACCTGTTTGAGGGCGACATTGCCCCGGACAGCATTGCAGGAAGCTTTATGGCCGGTGTGCTGGCCCACAGCCGGGAGCTGACCGTGTTCACCAACCCTCTGCCCAACAGCTATCAGCGCTTTGGCTGCGATGAAGCGCCCCGCTATGTGAGCTGGAGCCGCCAGAACCGCAGCCAGCTGGTGCGCATCCCGCAGGTAAAGGGCGACAACTGCCGCATGGAGCTGCGCAGCCCGGACCCTGCCTGCAACCCCTATCTGGCCATTGGTCTGGTGCTGGCTGCCGGATTGGACGGCATTGAGAACCGCATGGTGCTTCCTGCCCCCGTGAACAAGAATCTGTTCGACCCCTCCATGGCTGAGGGGCTCGGTCTTGAGACTCTGCCCGCCAGTCTGGAAGAGGCCGTGCAGGCCGCTGAGGAGAGCGAATTTTTGCGCCGAGTGCTGCCCGAGCAGCTTGCCACCCGGTACTTCACCGAGGAGCTCAAGCGCTGTGAAGCACTGAAACATGCATCCGACCCTGCTGAATACGAGCGCACCCATTACTTCAACGCCATCTGACCCCTGCAAAAAAGAGTGTGTAGGAGAAAGGAGCGAGGGAAATGGGACGTGCACTGATCGTAAGTGCCGGTGCAAGCTCCAACGAGTATATCGCTGCACGGCTGACCGAAATGGGCTACAGCCGCCCGGTGATCATTCCCAGCGGAGCCGAAGCCCGGCGTCGCATGACGGAATCGGATTTTGAGCTGATCGTGGTCAACTCTCCCCTGCCCGATGAATTCGGGCATGAGGTGTGCATCAATGCTGTGGAAAAAACAGATGCCGGCGTTGTGTTTCTGGTCAAAGCCGCACAGGCTGAGCAGCTGCTGGGCCCTTTGAGCGAGCAGGGGGTATTGCTGCTGTCAAAGCCCTTCAGCACTGCCTTTTTTGTGCAGGCCATGCACATGGCAGCGGCCGGCAATCACCGGCTGCTGCGTGCCCGGCAGGAGAACGCCCGCTTACAGGAAAAGATCGCACAGGTGCGGCTGGTCAGCCGTGCAAAGTGCTGCCTTGTGGAGCACGAGCACATGACCGAAGCCGAAGCACACCGCTACATAGAAAAACAGGCCATGGATACCCGTCGTGACCGCACAGAAATTGCACAGGAAGTCCTTGAAAATTATGAGGACATGGGTGTATAATATTGGATTGGGAAAAGTATCCTTGCTTTCACCGGCTCATTTTGGGAGAGGCAGAGAGCAAGACCGTTTGCCTGAAAGAATTTACAAAGGTTTATAAGGGAAAAATTCAGAAAAGCAAAAATAGAGGAGGAAATTCTATGGCAGAGAAACAAACCAAATTCATCTTTGTCACCGGCGGTGTCGTTTCCGGTCTGGGCAAGGGCATCACGGCCGCATCGCTGGGCCGTTTGCTCAAGTGCCGCGGTCTGAAGGTAGCCAGCCAGAAGCTGGACCCCTATGTGAACGTAGACCCGGGTACCATGAGCCCGCTGCAGCACGGCGAAGTGTTCGTGACGGATGACGGCACCGAGACCGATCTGGATCTGGGCCACTACGAGCGCTTCATCGACGAGAACCTGAACAAATACTCCAACCTGACCACCGGCAAGGTGTACTGGAACGTGCTGAACAAGGAACGTCAGGGTGCATACCTGGGCCAGACCGTGCAGATCATCCCCCACATCACCAACGAGATCAAGAGCTACATCTACAATCTGGCTTCCTCCACTGAGGCTGACGTGGTCATTACCGAGATTGGCGGCACGACCGGTGATATCGAAAGCCAGCCCTTCCTCGAGGCCATCCGTCAGGTGGGTCTGGAGCAGGGCCGTGACAACTGCTGCTACATCCATGTGGTGCTGGTGCCCTACATTTCCGGCTCGGACGAATACAAATCCAAGCCCGCACAGCACTCTGTGAAAGAGCTGCAGGGCATGGGTGTGAATCCCGACATTATCATCCTGCGTGCGGACGGCAGCGTGGGCGGCGACATCCGCCGCAAGATCAGCACCTTCTGCAATGTGAAGCCGGAGTGTGTGATCGAGAACCTGACCATGCCCAGCCTGTACCAGTGCCCGCTGATGCTGCACACCGGTGGTCTGGACGAGGTCGTGGTGAAGAAACTCAAGCTGGACGTTCCTCCTGCCGACCTGACCGAGTGGAAGCAGGTCGTGTCCCGCATTGCCACCCGCAGCAAGACCTGCAGCATTGCACTGGTGGGCAAGTACGTCAAGCTGCATGATGCTTACCTTTCTGTGATGGAAAGCCTGTATCATGCCGGTTTTGAGAACGACAGTCAGGTAGAGATCCGCTGGGTGGAGAGTGAGGACCTGACCGATCAGGCCGCCTGCCGGGAGGCCTTTGCAGATGTGGACGGCATCATCGTGCCGGGCGGTTTCGGCGACCGCGGCATTGAGGGCATGATCCAGGCTGCACAGTATGCCCGCGAGAACCATGTTCCCTACTTCGGCATCTGCCTTGGCATGCAGATCATGGTAATGGAGTTTGCCCGGGGCGTTCTGGGCTACAAGGACGCCAATTCCAGCGAATTCACCCCGGACGGCAAGCACAACGTGATCGCGCTGATGGCCGACCAGCAGGGCAACATTCCCAAAGGCGGCACCATGCGTCTGGGTAAATATCCCTGCAAGGTTGCACCCGGCACCAAGATGGCCGAATGCTACGGCGAGGCCGAGATCTGGGAGCGCCACCGCCACCGCTACGAGTTCAACAACGAATTCCGTCAGGAAATGCAGGATGCCGGTCTTGTCATTTCCGGCACCAGCCCGGACGGTCGTCTGGTGGAGACTGTGGAGCTGCCCGGCCGTGACTTCCATTTGGGCGCACAGTTCCATCCGGAGTTCAAGAGCCGTCCCAACCGCGCTCACCCGCTGTTCAAGGCCTTTATCGCTGCTGCGCTCAAGTTTCGCGCCAGCGAGCAGCGCAGCCTGCTGCACATGTAAAGTCTCCAATAAATGAGGGTCGCTGCAGCAGAACAGCTTCTCAAGAATACATCGCACAAAACCCGGAACCCTTTCAAAGTCAAACGACTCAGAGGGCCCCGGGTTTCTTTTGGTTTTATATAGTATCATACATAGCACTGGTAACGATGGACAAGCGTGGACTGTCTGCGCCGCAGCCAAGACTTCCATGAAGTTTATTGGGGGAGGTATGATATGGCTTAGGAACGTTCTTTCCGCTTCAGATCAGCCAAATAGCCGTGGAAGATTTCGAAGAACTTCGGGCTGAGCAGGAGAATGACGATGAAGCCAACGGCCACATATCAGCGATATAGTATCACCCCACTGTCAGGCAACAGTGCCTTATTTTCGATAATGTCACGGTCATTTCTTAATGTCAATAATGTCAAAAAGACCCCTGAAAGTTTCGATTTCTCGTCACTTTCAGGGGTCTTTCAAATTATTCTCAAATGTTAAACTGCGAAGGCTCGTTGAATTATAATTCTGTGTGCTTTTTCGCGGCTTAATGTCAAACTAATGTCACGGTGCGATTTATCTTTCAATTTTGCTCATAGCAACGTTGAAAGTTCGCGTAATTCCATTATTCGAGCTCGGTAAGTCCGGATTTTTACTAAACAAATTTGTTTAGTAAGTCTATTCTTGGATGTTCACTTTTTCATGAGATTGCCGTGGTAGATGTGGTTTGTTGATTTTTTAGTATCAGGATAGTATCACACAACCAGCGGGATCTCTGTGAGTATTATAACGTATTTACGTTCAAGATGCAACTGCCTTTTAGGAGTCCCATTTATCTTGAATCGTCATTTCAAACGCACGCACTTCTTCTAAGCATCGATATAAGTGATTCTTGATTTCCGACTTCGTACTATTCTCTGCCTGAGTAAATACAGATGATTTGAAGAATAATCTGTATCCCTGTGTCAACTTTCCTCCATCGGTTAGATTAGCCAACTTCTGGAATGCCGTTCGCATTTCGTCGGTAATGCCCTTACAGTAAAAATAAAGTTGTACATACAACTCATTTTTATCGCTCGTAATTTCATAGAAATAGTAATTGTTTGTCTTCCATGGACTTAGTATGTCTTCATTTGTCGGTATCACGCTATTCAAGAATGGGGTTGTAAAACGGACATATCTGCCTTCGCAATTCTTTATATCAAATACAATTTCACCTCTCTTGTCCCGTTCTTCGCACCACTCCTGTGCAATATTTTTCCAATTTATTCCAGTCAATGCTGTGCTATTTGGCCGAGCACTGTAAACAAAGTCTTCTTCCAAATCAAGGTCATACTTCTTCAAAAGTGCCTTGATAAAACAGATGCAGTCATACGCAGAATATCCCGTGCTGATGTAAATATCGCTGTCATTTTTCAGCTTTACTGCATTTCGGATGGCGTCCTTATCGTAAGCAAATACCGGATTTTGCCACGCTGGAAACACTTCCAAATTTCGCGCCATACGATCAATAATGCTACTGTTTAAGTCGTACAGCTTACCAGCCACCGAACGAACCATAAAGGCAAAACTATCAGCACTGACCCTTTCACCTAGAAGCTCATAGTAGTTGACGAACTTATAGGTCGCATTATGTGGGTCAGACACCGTGTACAGCCGATAGCGCGGATCAGAAAAATCAACCTTTGTTGTTGGCAACTCAATGGGAAAGAGTTTCAAAACTTCTTCAGATAGACGCTCTGCACGAGATTCCATTGTCTGCGCATTCCACTCTGTTTTGTTCTTTACATCACTATAAAGGACGGTAACATGAGTATTTTCCTCTGCAAGCTTATCAAGTTTCTCTGCAAACGGCAGATCACCTAGTTCACTGTTATAACCTGTCAGCGTTAAATTACCCAATGTATGCAGATATCGTTCTCGCACTAACTCCCAATCCGTACCGAGCATTCTCTGCCATGCAGTCGATAGATTCTTGTTCTGCGGCATGATATGCTCGATGGTCAAAGCATCTGTCTTGATTTGCTCTTTACCCTGATTTTCGATTGCCACAAGCAAATACTTACACAGCGCGTTCTTCCGATAAAGATTACGTTCTTTCAGTGCTGCCACGAACTCTGCATCGCTGGGCATCACATCCTTAGATGTCAGCTGAAGTAGGAAAGACACGATGGAATCATAGTAGTTGTTCTTATTTTCCGGGCGATTGAACACCCGTCCGTAAAGGGTCTTATACAAGCCACGCAGCGAGTTTGAACCTACTTCGCAAATCAAGCGGCGGATACTGTAATTCAGGAGCAACCGAAGAACTTTGCAGAGTGTTTCATCATCGATTACGCCAGCATCGAAGTCATCAAACACACTGAACAGGAACAGATACACCGTAGTCTGTTTCAGGGTCTGCAAACTTCTCAGCAAATGGTTTACTGTACTGCTGAACCGTTTTTCATCGCCATAATAGAAAGCATGATATTGCTGGACATAGTGGTAAATCTCTTCCAGCATAGATTCATTGGTATACTGCCCACGTGCATAGAGAGCCTTAAACTCATCATAGGCCGTACTCTCCTTAGCAAATCCATCCATTTTGAAATTCAGATAGTCAAGGAAGAATCCCTCCAACTGATCTTTGGACAGCATCTGCTCTGCTTTCAGCCAGTAATCCTCATATAAACGATCTTGGTCTGTATCTGTCATTAAAACAAAGTTTCGGATTTTATCTGACAAACTTAGCGGAACGCCTGTAGAATTGATTCGTTCAAAAATTTCCTGTGCATTATCGTCATCATCATCCAGCTTAATCTCTGCGCAGGTCAAATGTTCAAGACCATCGTAGATATTGCCAACCCCCATGTCCGGGTTATCATTTAAAAATTCCTGAATCAAATCGCAAAACAGCTCATAGTTCCGATAAATGCCACTCGTCCTATCCATCTGTTCAGCATGATCTTCCATCAACAGCATGAGTTGATTATTATCGCTTTTTATTGGCTTTAGCTTTAGTTTGCTAGAATCATCAATATTGTATCTTTTGAATTTGTCAACATTGAATAGAACTTCCGCCAACGATTTCTTTTCCTCATCTGTAACAGCTTTATCTATCAGTGCTTTTATCAGAATATAAATTGTTGTCAGTCGCTGCTGACCATCAATAACAACATAGTAGTTGATTTTCTTTTCGCTCTTCAAAGGCGCATATACAACCGATCCGCAAAAATGTCTACGATCTCTTTTATGCGCAGTTACTACATCGACAAACAGTTTCCTACACTGTTCAGCTGACCATTCATAGTTGCGTTGGTAAACAGGAATTGCATATTGGCACTTATTCGGTTCGATAAAGTCATTTATAATTCGACCTTCTTCAATTTTCACGCCGCAGTCCATCTCCCATCATTTTTTCTGATTATACCAAATATGCTTTTTTCTTTCAATCTTTCCTGTTCAAAAGCTCCAACCAT
This sequence comes from Faecalibacterium sp. HTF-F, assembly GCF_023347535.1. NCBI lineage: Bacteria > Bacillati > Bacillota > Clostridia > Eubacteriales > Oscillospiraceae > Faecalibacterium > Faecalibacterium wellingii. The sequence continues at coordinate 1,210,164 of NZ_CP094473.1, read as the reverse complement.
TAAGTTTTTCTTAATGATTCCCATCACCAAACTCGAACCATCTGGAAATCCCGGATAGTTGACAGACCGCCCAAGTTATTAAGCAACGCTTAACAACTGCCCTGAACTCTTCGGAATTTCCGAAAAGTTGCCCCTATATGTACAGACCCCCGCTAGCAGATGCTGGCGGGGGTCTGCTATGCTTACAGTTCTACGCTGTTCTGCCTGTTCTTCTTCTGGCTCCTATCTGTGGTCTGCTCCTGCTCCCTCATAAGCCCAATGACCTGCTGCATCTTTTCGGCACCGAAATAGTTCCATACTCGCCTGAAATCACGTTTCATCGCATAGAGCTGAGAGTTTTCAGCCTCCACCTCTTTCAGCCGCTGGCTTAGATGATGGGTAGCTTTCTTCTCGTCCTGATAGAAGTGCAGATACTTATCCCGCTCATCCTTGACCTCCCAGTACTTCCGATGGAGGGCAAAGAGTACCTTCACCAGCTTCTGGATCAGCGGTATGGCCTTTTTCTCCCGGTAGCTCTTGGCTGTTTCAAACGTGGCTGCTTCCGGCACCCATTCCTCCGGCCGCTGGGAGTACTGCGCTGACAGGTTTTCCAACCCTTCCATGATGGGAGCCAGCTTGTTCAGCTTCTGGCTCTGCTTCTGGTAGGTCAGCTCTGCTTTCTGTACCCGCTGTTCAGCGGCTTCTACGGCTGTCTGCGCTGTTTCCAGCTGTTCCTGCATCTCGGTCAGATCGGTCTGGCACTCCTGCTTGGCAGTTTCCAGAGCCGCTACCTCTTTACTACGCTCCTGCTTTTTGAAGTCCAGTACAGACAGGTGCTCTTCGTGGGTGCCTTTCTGTTCCCACTCGATGCCGTGCCGCTCCATCACGGCAGCAAGCTGCTCTTTCTCGGCGTTGATCCACTGGTTCAGCTCGGATTCTCGCTTGGAGCCGCCTGCAAAGCCCAAGGCCTTCAGAGCTTGCTTCAGGGAGACCTTGGTGTCCAGTCCTTCGCCCTTCCAGCCGGACACATACGGCACGAAGTCGATGTGCAGATGGGGCGTAGCTTCATCCATGTGGAGGAATGCTCCGAACACCCGCAGTGTCGGGTTCCGCTCTTGGAAGCCCTGCATATACTCGTCCAGCAGTTTCTTTGCCAGTGCGCCGTTCTCGGTCAGGACGCCCATATCATCTTTGTTGCCGATCTGGACGATCAACTCATGGAAGAGCTTTTCCTGCTTGCCTGTCCGCAGGTGCTCATAGTAGTCGTTGATACAGCGGTCCTTGCGCTTCTGCTTGGCGTTGTAGCGGTTCACTGCCTCGTCAAACAGTTCGTGGTACACCTTCTGAATCGGTTCATCCCGGTACACAACATTCAGGCTGCTGCGCTCCGGGTTTACGTTTTCAGCGGTGAAACTTCTCCGGTTATGGTTGAGGGAGCCGGGACCCCGCATTGCGGAAATGGTTCTTTTCAATCGCACGTCCTTTCTCTGTGGAAGTAACTGGTGCCGGACACGGCAAAGGCTTTGTTACTTTCGTCGAAAGTAACGCAAAAGCACTTTTGACAGACGTTCCGTCCATCAAAAGATGCCTTTGCGCCCTGCCGGGGGCTTCCGTCTGCGGACGGGGTTTCGCTGTACCTCGCCGTTGCCCGGTCCAACACCACCTTCCTGCGTGATTGCATTCACAGGAGCGTGACACGCTCCTGTACTTTGCCAATAGAGGGACTCACCAGCGGAAGCTTTCTGGCACGCCTCGTCTGTCCAGATACTCCTGCCGAGCCTGCTCCCGCTGTTCCTCGGTAGGTGCTGTCTTGTACTGGGCATACAGCTCATGCCGCAGCATCGCATCCAATTTTTGCTCCAGACCCTGCTCAATGACCTCTTCGTACTCATTTTCGCCGCTCAAATGATAATGCAGCAAGGCGACGAAAAGTTCCTGCGAAATCTGCACATTTTTCATCATTATCACCATCCCGTGTCGGTTGTGTCGATTGTGACGGTATTTTACATAGTAGCAAAAATACCGTCACAACCGTCACGAATCGTCACGCCCCCAGAATTTTCCAGCGTTAATTTGACTACCCTGCCCTCATGAGTGCGCCTGCTTTCGTACCGAATTCCATAATCGTTGTAGAGCCTGTCGGCACTCACGTTCAGCTTCCGGGTCAGGATGTTTGCCTGTATGCTCACACCCGACAGCCGTTCCAGCAGTTCCGTGGGCGTACCACTCCACTCCGGCTGTTCCGGGGTGAGCACCTTTGCCACCGCTTCCAGAAGCGGGTCGGGCGGCAGTTTCCAGAGTTCCGTTTCGGCTCCTTGGAACTCCCACACACAGCGTTCCCGGTTGAACTCCAATGTCAGCTCCTGATCCGGCTGGTCACGCCCCACGATGTCCAGCAGGGCGGTGTTGTCCGTGCGCCGCTTCTTCTGCATGATGAACGCGCCATCCGCTGCACCCAGCAGGCCATTGGTACCGGAGATCATATCAAAGCTGTCCTCGGCTTCCATCTTCCGGGTGTGATGAACCACCAGCAGGCAGATGCCGTACCTGTCGCTGAAAGTTTTCAGTTTGGTCACGATCTCGTAGTCGCTGGCGTAGCTGTATCGGTCACCGCCGATCTCCCGCACCTTCTGCAGGGTGTCGATGATGATGAGCCGTACATCCGGGTGCTCCCGGATGAAGCCTTCCAACTGCTGGTCAAGTCCCTCGCTCACGGACTTGGCCTGCGTTGCGAAGTAGAGATTGCTGGTCTCCTCTACCCCGAACATCCGGGAGAGCCGCCGCTGCAGCCGGGCGTAATCGTCCTCCAATGCCAGGTAGAGGACGGTGCCCTGATGCACCTCGTACTCCCACAGCGGAAGCCCCATCTCCACATGGTAGGCAAGCTGCCCCATGAAGAAGGACTTACCCACCTTGGGCGCACCTACAAAGAGGTAGGTGCCGCTGTACAGCAGGTCGTTCACGATGGGCTTCCGGGGTGGATGGCACTGAGTTGTCCATGCAGCGTCTTGAGGTAGGTCGGCGAGTAGGCCTTGCCGTTTTTGTCCCGGTAGTTCAGCATCTCGTTCTGCCATGCGATTACATCCCGCGGCTTGATCTCGCTGAGCCGCTTTTCTTTGAAATACGGTAAGATTTTCGTTCGGATGATATGCTCCTTGGTAAACCATGTGTTTTCCCGGAGTCGCTTTTTCTTGTCCGTGACATAAATTTCCACGAAGGCTTCAAAGGTCATGGTCAGGTCTGCTGCCTGCTGAAGAAGGAACTCCCGCTCCCACGTCAGAGCGTCCTTCTTGGTGGCAAACCCCCGTTTCAGCTTCTTCTGCTTCACACCTTGCCAGTTCTCAAAGTAGAAGGAAGCGTACCATGTGCCCTGTTTGCTGTCCTTGTAGGCTGGCATCCTATCACTCCTCTCCTGCCCCGTAGATTTTCTCCTGATAGTACCTCCTGCTCACCCGGCCTCCCACGGTCGTGTAGCCCTTGGCTCTCAGTTCTTCGTTCCACTGGGCGATCATCTTGTACGCCAGACCCTGCGAGATGTCCAGCTCCTTTGCCAGCTCGTCTGCCTTGATAAAAATGCTATTTGCCATTTTTTGTCCTTTCTTTGTCGGTTTCGTTTCGGTGCCGCTTCATCCACGCTGACTTCCGGCAGGCATATCCCCTTTGCGGTGCTGTGCCGTCCCCTTGCGGAGCGCTCGCTTCCTTTCGGAAGGTCTTGGCGGTTTGGGTCAGTTTGGCGGCCATTCAATTTTACTAAGCATTTTTGCTTATCTTTTTGTGCTCTCATTATACTAAACACATTCCGTTAAGTCAAGAGGCTTTCGGGTAAAATATTAAACTTTTTTGTTTATTTTCTATTGCACCTCCTATTTTTCTGTGCTATACTAGGTTCAACAAATATGTTTAAGTCAGGAGGCAATCGCATGGCAGTCGGTGACCGCATCAAACGTGCCCGCAACCTCCGAGGTATGACCCAGAAAGAACTGGGCATTGCCATCGGGTTTGAGGAGAAGAGCGCAGACATCCGTATCGCACAATACGAAAGCAACACCCGTACGCCCAAGGAAGAGTTGCTCCGCAAGATTGCGGAGGTATTGGATGTGAACTATCGGTCTCTCTATGAGCCGACCCTGTACGCCGCAGAGGATGTGATGTACACTCTGTTCGAGCTGGACGAGCACTATCCCGGCACCCGGCTCTACGAGGTCACAGACACCACCGACCCGGATTTCCCTGAAAAGCACATGGCAGTCAGTTTCCGGTATCGTCTGCTGGATGACTTCTTAAAGGAGTGGCAGCTCCGTAAGAAGCAGCTCCGGGAGGGCGAGATCACCAAGGAAGAGTATCTGGAATGGAAGCTCAACTGGCCACAGACCGCCGACGGCTGCGGCCGGTACGAGCCGAAGAAAAAGTGGCGTAAAGAATAAAAGACACAAAAATGCCCCCTGAAAAACTTACCGTTTCTCAGAGGGCATTTTCATGTCTCTCTTTATGAATAATCGTCTGATAGTATCAAAGCAGTATCAGAGCACCTTTTGGTTCTCAAAATATCGCATTGTATCAATACTTTTCAGGTTTTGCAGATTACTCGAGCTCGATCGTTGCCGGCGGTTTGCCGGTGCAATCGTAGAACACGCGGTTCACATGCTTGACTTCATTGACGATGCGGCTAGTGACAGTGCCCAGAACATCCCAAGGCATATTGTAGCTCTCGGCCGTCATAAAGTCGGTGGTGGTCACAGCACGCAGCGCCACAGCGTAATCATAGGTGCGCTCGTCGCCCATGACGCCCACACTGTGCATGTTGGTCAAGGCTGCATAGTACTGGCTGATTTCCTTATCCAGACCAGCCTTTGCGATCTCTTCGCGCCAGATGGCATCGGCGTCCTGCACGATAGCCACCTTCTCCGGGGTCACCTCACCGATGATGCGGATGCCAAGACCCGGGCCGGGGAACGGCTGACGGCTGACCAGATATTCGGGCAGGCCCAGCTCACGGCCGGCCTGACGCACTTCATCCTTGAACAGGTTGCGCAGCGGCTCCACCAGCTCCTTGAAGTCCACGGTGTCGGGCAGACCGCCTACGTTGTGGTGGCTCTTGATAACGGTAGACTCGCCGCCCAGACCGCTCTCGACCACGTCAGGGTAGATCGTACCCTGTGCGAGGAAATCCACCTTGCCGATCTTCTTGGCCTGCTCTTCAAACACACGGATGAACTCTTCACCGATGATCTTACGCTTGCGTTCCGGCTCCGTGACGCCTGCCAGCTTACTGAAATAGCGCTCGCGGGCATCTACACAGATAAAGTTGATATCAAAGCCATTGGCATTGCCCGGGCCGAAGACTGCGCAGACCTCTTCCTTCTCGTTCTTACGCAGCAGACCGTGGTCCACGAACACACAGGTCAGCTGTTTGCCGATGGCCTTAGCCAGCATAGCTGCCAGAACGGAGGAATCCACGCCGCCGGACAGGGCGCACAGCACCTTGCCATCGCCGATGCGCTCACGCAGGGCCTTGACATTGTTCTCCACAAAGGAATCCATCTTCCAGTCGCCGGTGCAGCCACAGACGTTGTACACGAAGTTGCGCAGCATCTTTTTGCCTTCCGCAGTGTGCAGCACTTCCGGGTGGAACTGAACTGCGTACAGGCCCTTTTCCTCGTTCTCTGCCGCAGCTACAGGGCAGTTGACCGTGTGGGCTGTGATCTTAAAGCCCGGGGCCGCCTGCTCAATGTAGTCGTTGTGGCTCATCCAGCAGATGGTGGACGGCTGTACATCCGTGAACATTTTACTGTTATTGTCCACGAACACCTCCGTCTTGCCGTACTCACGCTCCGGTGCGCGACAGACATGACCGCCCAGCAGATGCATCATCAGCTGGCTGCCATAACAGATGCCCAGCACAGGCACACCCCATGTAAAGATCTCTGGGTCGATCGTGGGAGAATCCTCCAAATAAACGCTGTTGGGGCCACCGGTGAAGATGATGCCCTTGGGGTTCTTTGCCTTGATGACCGACAGATCGGTTTTATAGGAATAGATCTCACAGTAGACATTGTTCTCGCGGACACGGCGCGCGATCAGCTGATTGTACTGGCCGCCAAAATCCAGCACGATAACAGTTTCATGCTGCATGATATTCTCTCCTCCCTTATCCATTCAATGTGTTTCTACAGGTAACTTTAGTATAGCACATCTGCCAAATAAAAGCGACATCATTTGTGAATTTTCCTGTATTTATTTTTTCACCGGATGCCGCAACACCGTTTTCAGTGTCCCCGGTGCAGCACGGCGAGGATCGCTCAGATAAATTTCGTGGTGGAAGCGTGTCTCTGAAAAATCAAGCCTATACCCCTGCTCTACGGCAAAGGCATCCATCTGCGCCAGCGTTTTCGGTTCTTCATCATAAGGGCCGATATGCAGGCACTGAACGCAAAGTCCCTCGTCATAGGTCAGGAATTCCGCCTTGGAAAAATCCTTTTTCTTTTTTGCCGTTGCTTCCTGTACGGCCCAATCAAACGCTTCCGACGTCACGAATTCTGGCAGTCGGATCATGGATGTCCACTCAAATGTTTCTTTATGTGCATAGTCAACGCCATCCACGCCCTTCTGATGCCACAAGCCCTCCAACGGTGGAACCACATATTCAAAATAGCCGTCCATCTTGTGGCTGCCCTTATAACTCATTTTGATGGTGAAAGCAATGCCGTACAGCACTCCCATAGCCTCCTGATAGGCTCCACCCGGAGCATTCGGGTCGCCCTTGCCGTGCACTGCCACAAAATTCATACGCGGTATCGTAATCAGATGCGGTTTTTTCGGCGGGAGATAAAATTCCCTGTACTCTTTCTTATAATCAAACGGCATTACTCTTTACCCCTTCCGGAAGTTCTCACTGCTTCTTTTTGCTAAATCCCCTCAGCACCAGCCGATAGGACTTTTCCGGCATTTCCTTTTTCAGTATACCAGAACAACCTTGTTTTGTAAACAAAGAGTTGTGACATGCCGCAAAAAAATCCCCTGCCCTTACGGACAGAGGATCTAAAGCAAAAAGAGACCTTCCCACTCTCCGGAATGGGAAGGTCTCTCGTAAGTTTAACCTTTAGCCTTAGGAAAGGCGCGAAGGGTCAAAATCACTCAATGATCTTGCCAACAACGCCAGAACCAACGGTACGGCCACCCTCACGGATAGCGAAACGCAGGCCCTCTTCCATAGCAACAGGGGTCAGCAGCTCAACGTGCATCATGACGTTATCGCCGGGCATGCACATCTCAGTGCCTTCGGGCAGAGTGATGATACCGGTCACGTCGGTGGTGCGGAAGTAGAACTGAGGACGATAGTTGGAGAAGAACGGAGTGTGACGGCCGCCTTCGTCCTTGGTCAGAACGTACACCTGAGACTCGAAGGTCTTGTGGGGGTGCACGGAACCGGGCTTAGCCAGAACCTGACCACGCTCGATCTGGGTACGATCAACACCACGCAGCAGAGCGCCGATGTTATCGCCAGCCTCAGCGAAGTCCAGAGACTTACGGAACATCTCCAGACCGGTGATGGTGGTGCTCAGACGATCGGGCTTGATGCCGACGATCTCCATAGCATCGCCAACCTTAGCAATACCACGCTCAACACGACCGGTTGCAACGGTACCACGGCCAGAAATGGTCATGACGTCCTCGATGGGCATCAGGAAGGGCTTGTCTTCCTCACGATCGGGGTTGGGGATATAGCTGTCAACAGCGTCCATCAGCTCCTTGATGCAAGCATACTCGGGAGCATTGGGATCGGTAGAGGTAGACTCCAGAGCCTTCAGAGCGGAACCACGAATGATCGGGGTATCGTCGCCCGGGAAGTCGTACTCGCTCAGCAGCTCACGGATCTCCATCTCGACCAGATCCAGCAGCTCTTCGTCGTCGACCATATCGCACTTGTTCATGAACACGACGATATAGGGCACGCCGACCTGACGAGCCAGCAGGATGTGCTCACGGGTCTGGGGCATGGGACCATCGGTAGCAGCAACGACCAGAATAGCGCCGTCCATCTGAGCAGCACCAGTGATCATGTTCTTAACGTAGTCAGCATGGCCCGGGCAGTCAACGTGAGCATAGTGACGAGCCTCGGTCTGATACTCAACGTGAGCGGAGTTGATCGTGATACCACGAGCACGCTCCTCAGGAGCCTTATCGATGTTGGCATAGTCCATGAAGTCTGCGTCGCCCTTCAGAGCCAGGTACTTGGTGATAGCGGCGGTCAGAGTGGTCTTGCCGTGGTCAACGTGACCGATGGTGCCGATGTTCACATGCGGCTTAGAACGGTCGAACTTTGCCTTTTCAGCCATTGGAATATCCTCCCTTAATTTAGGTTTTGATATTTGGTTACAACAACCCTGCAAGATGCAGACATTGCATTGCAAGGCTATTCTACTAAATTTGTCCTGTAAAATCAAGTGCTTTTACAGGAAATTTTGCCGGAGTTACACTACCCCGGCAAAATCTTTATCCATTTTTCAGGAATCAGCCCTTGGTGCGGCCAGCAATGATCTGGTCAGCAATGTTTTTGGGCACCGGCTCGTAGTGAGACGGCTCCATGACATACTGGCCACGACCCTGAGTCTTGGAACGCAGGTCGGTAGCGTAGCCGAACATCTGAGCCAGAGGCACAAATGCATTGACACGCTGAGTACCGGCCATAGCCTCCATGCCCTGGATCTGACCACGGCGTGCATTCAGGTCGCCGATAACATCGCCCAGATACTCATCGGGAACGATAACTGCAACCTTCATGATGGGCTCGGTGATGATCGGATCAGCCTTGCGCATAGCATCCTTGAATGCCATAGAACCAGCAATGGAGAAGGCCATTTCAGAGGAGTCGACCTCATGATAAGAACCATCCCACAGGGTGACCTTGACATCAACGACAGGATAACCAGCCAGAACGCCGGACTTCATAGCACCCTGGATACCATTGTCGATAGCCGGGATGTATTCCTTCGGGATGGCACCGCCAACGATGGCGTTGACGAACTCGTAACCCTTGCCGGGCTCGTTGGGCTCGATCTTGATCTTAACATGACCGTACTGGCCCTTACCACCGGACTGACGTGCGTACTTGGTCTCCTGGTTGGCCTCTTTGCGGATGGTCTCACGGTAAGCAACCTGGGGTGCACCCACATTTGCTTCAACCTTGAACTCACGCAGCAGACGGTCAACGATGATCTCCAGATGCAGCTCGCCCATACCAGCGATAATGGTCTGACCGGTCTCTTCGTCGGTGTAGGTCTTGAAGGTCGGATCCTCTTCAGCCAGCTTTGCCAGCGCGATGCCCATCTTCTCGTTGCCGGCCTTGGTCTTAGGCTCGATGGCAACGCGGATAACAGGCTCGGGGAACTTCATGGACTCCAGAATGATGGGATGATTCTCATCACACAGAGTGTCACCGGTGGTGGTGTTCTTCAGACCGACAACAGCAGCGATATCACCTGCATAGCAGCAGTCGATATCCTTGCGGTGGTTAGAATGCATCTGCAGGATGCGGCCCATACGCTCCTTGCTGTCCTTCACGGAGTTGTAGACAGTGGTACCTGCCTCAACCTTACCGGAGTAAACACGGAAGTATGCCAACTTACCAACGAACGGGTCGGTAGCGATCTTGAAGGCCAGAGCTGCGAAGGGTGCGTCGTCGGAAGACGGACGGGTCTCCTGCTCTTCGGTCTCAGGATTCACACCCTTGATGTCCTCGACATCGGTAGGTGCGGGCATATAGTCAACGATAGCATCCAGCAGCTTCTGCACGCCGCGGTTCTTATAGGAAGAGCCACAGGTCACAGGCACCAGAGTGTTGGCGATGGTTTCCTTGCGGATAGCCTTCTTCAGTTCCTCGCGGGTGATCTCCTCACCCTCGAGGTACTTCTCCATCAACTCTTCGTCGTTCTCGGCAACAGCCTCGACCAGAATGTTGTGGTACTCCTCGGCCTGCTCACGCATATCCTCGGGGATGGGCTCAGTGCGCATGTCGTTGCCCATATCGTCGTAGTAGACCTCAGCGTTCATATCGACCAAGTCAACGATACCGCGGAAGGTATCCTCCTGACCGATGGGCAGCTGGATCGCCACGCCGTTTGCGTGCAGACGATCGTGCAGCATCTTGATGCAGCGGAAGAAGTCAGCACCCATGGTATCCATCTTGTTGACGTACACCATGCGGGGGACCTTGTACTCGTCAGCCTGACGCCAGACGGTCTCAGACTGAGGCTCGACACCGCCCTTAGCAGCCAGAACGGTCACAGAACCGTCCAGCACGCGCAGGGAACGCTGAACCTCAACAGTGAAGTCCACGTGGCCCGGAGTGTCGATAATGTTGATGCGGTGACGGTTCTTCTTGAATGCGACCGGATCCTTCTGGGTCTCAGAGTGGCTCCAGTAGCAGGTGGTAGCAGCGGAAGTGATGGTGATACCACGCTCCTGCTCCTGAACCATCCAGTCCATGGTAGCGCCGCCATCATGAACTTCGCCGATCTTGTGATTGATGCCAGTGTAGTACAGAATACGCTCGGTAGTCGTAGTCTTACCAGCATCGATATGGGCCATAATGCCGATATTTCTCGTCATCTGAAGAGAAACTTCTCTGGGTGTAGCCATGAAATTAACCTCCTACAGAACAGATCAATAACGGAAATGAGCGAAAGCCTTGTTAGCTTCTGCCATCTTGTGAGTGTCCTCACGCTTCTTCACGGCGTTACCAGTGTTGTTGGCAGCATCCATGATTTCAGCAGCCAGACGCTGAGCCATGGTCTTCTCACCACGGCTGCGGCTGTAGGCAGTCAGCCAGCGCAGACCCAGAGTCTCACGGCGAGCCGGGCTGACTTCCAGAGGAACCTGGTAGTTAGCACCGCCAACGCGGCGGGTCTTGCACTCGAGGCTGGGCATGATGTTCTCCATCGCCTTCTCGAAAGTCTCCAGAGGATCGTTGCCGGTCTTCTCCTGAATCATGGAGAAAGCCTCGTAAACGATCTTCTGAGCGACGCCCTTCTTGCCATCCAGCATAACGCTGTTGACCAGACGAGTGACCATCTTGGAATTGTAAATAGGATCAGCTAAGACATCGCGCTTAGCAATGTTACCTCTTCTAGGCATCTTTCTTCCCTCCTTCACAGAATGATATCATCGGTACTCGAAAGTAATAAAACTCCCGTTGTGTCACAAAGAGCTGACCTTTACATAAACTGTTGCCCTCCGCTTTATCAGCGGACTTGTTATTTATATAATGGAAAGCCGTTTATGGCGGTTGTCCTCAATTACTTCTTTGCAGCACCGGCCTTAGGACGCTTTGCGCCGTACTTGGAGCGGGCCTGATTACGGCCTGCCACACCCTGAGTATCCAGGGTACCACGGATGATGTGGTAACGCACACCGGGCAGGTCCTTAACACGACCGCCACGGATCAGCACGACGGAGTGCTCCTGCAGGTTATGGCCGATACCGGGAATGTAAGAGGTGACCTCGATACCATTCGTGAGGCGGACACGAGCAACCTTACGCAGAGCAGAGTTAGGCTTCTTGGGGGTCATGGTACGAACAGCGGTGCACACGCCACGCTTCTGGGGGCTGCTCAGATCAGAATACTGCTTCTTCTGAGAGTTGTAGGTCTTCTGCAGGGCGGGAGCGGTGCTCTTGGTAGTCAGAACCTCACGGCCTTTGCGTACAAGCTGGTTAAAAGTAGGCATTTTGTTTCTCCTTTCTTAATGATGAACATCGGACTTTTTCCGACTTTTTTGCCGCACTATCCCCATGAGGGACGCGCAACAGTTATATAATACTCGCTTTACAGGCGGATGTCAACAGTTTTTGCAAAGTTTTTTTCGTTTATTCCAGTTTTTTTCTTTTAGTGTTTTTTCGAGACAAAACGCTGTTATTTTCCTCCCCTGCTTCTGTGTTTTGGACATACAAAAGACCGTTCTGCAGGCGGCTGCCCACAGAACGGTCTGTGCTTTATACTTTCAGGAAGGAGCTTTGCTTACTGTGCAGCAGCTGCCTGTTCGGCAGCGACCTCAGCGTCGCGCTCAGCCTCACGATTCTTCAGATCCTCACGGACTTCCGGCAGACCGGTACCTGCGGGGATCAGCTTACCGATAATGACGTTCTCCTTCAGGCCGGCCAGCGGATCGACTTTGCCCTTGATGGCAGCTTCAGTCAGCACGCGGGTGGTCTCCTGGAAGGATGCGGCAGACAGGAAGGAGTCATTGGCCAGTGCAGCCTTGGTGATGCCCAGCAGCACCTGCTGATACTCGACCAGCTTCAGGCCCTCTTCACCAGCATCGATGCGCTGCTGCAGATCGGCGTTGATGTTCTCCACTTCCAGACGGCTTGCCAGAGCACCGCCGATCAGGTTGGAGGAACCGGAATCGGTCACACGCACCTTGCGGCACATCTGACGGACGATGACCTCGATATGCTTATCGTTGATTTCAACGCCCTGCAGACGGTAAACCTTCTGGACCTCGTTGATCAGGTAGTTCTGGACATCCTCCAGACCCTTGATCGCCAGAATATCCTGCGGATACAGAACACCTTCACGGGTGATGATGTCGCCCTTCTCCACACGGTCGCCCGGCATCACGCGGGAATGCTGGGTGAACGGGATGGAGTAGCTCTTCACGACCTCAGCACCGGTCTCGTCCTTGCCGGTCACCTTGATGACGACATTCTTCTTTGTATCGTCCTGAGAAACGACACCGGAAATCTCGCTCATGATGGCCATGCTCTTGGGACGGCGGCTCTCGAACAGCTCCTCGACACGGGGAAGACCCTGTGTGATATCTTCAGCAGATGCGATACCGCCGGTATGGAAGGTACGCATGGTCAGCTGGGTACCGGGCTCACCGATGGACTCTGCGGCGATAACACCGACAGACTCACCCAGACGGACCGGCTCACCGTTTGCCATATCGGAACCATAGCAGCGTGCGCAGACACCGGTCTTTGCACGGCAGGTCAGCAGGCTGCGGATCTTCAGCTTGGTGATGCCGGCTGCCTCGATCTCGTTTGCGTCGTACAGGTCGATCATCTTGCCTTCCGGCACGATCACCTTGCCGGTGACGGGGTTGACCACATCGCCCACAGCAAAGCGGCCGATCAGACGCTCGCGGAAGCTCTCGATCTTCTCCTTGCCCTCGTGGATCTCGGAGACCCACAGGCCGTCGGTGGTGCCGCAGTCGATCTCGCGGACGATGACATCCTGAGAGACATCGACCATGCGGCGGGTCAGGTAGCCGGAGTCAGCGGTACGCAGAGCGGTATCTGCCAGACCCTTACGGGCGCCACGGGCAGAAACGAAATATTCCAGAATATTCAGACCTTCACGGTAGTTGGCGCGAATGGGCATCTCGATGGTGTGGCCGGCGGTGTTTGCCAGCAGGCCGCGCATGCCGGCCAGCTGCTTGATCTGGTTCATAGAACCACGAGCACCGGAGTCTGCCATCATATAGATCTCGTTGTCCTTGGGCAGGTTGTCTGCCAGAGCCTTGGAGACCTTATCAGTGGTAGCCTGCCAGATGGCGATGGTCTGGTTGTAACGCTCGTTGTCGGAGATCAGGCCGCGGTTGAACAGCTTGCCGACCTTGGCGATCTGCTGATCAGCCTCAGCGATCAGCTCCTGCTTCTGCGGCGGGATCACAGCATCGCACACAGCGACGGAGATTGCAGACAGAGTGGAGTACTTGTAGCCCTGCGCCTTGATGGCGTCCAGCATCTTTGCACACTTGCGGGTGCCGTTGCGGGTCATGCAGCGGGAAATGATGTCGGGCAGGGTTTTCTTTGTCACACGGAAGCTGACCTCGTACTCCAGCCAGTGCTCGGGATCAGTACGGTCGATATAGCCCAGATTCTGAGGAACCGGGTTGTTGAAGATGATGCGGCCAACGGTAGCATCCACCAGACCGGTGCGCTCCACGCCATCGATCACCATGGTGCGGCGCACCTTGATGGGTGCGTGCAGGGTGACGATGTGCTCTGCATAAGCCATCAGAGCCTCATTCTCATCGCGGAACACCTTGCCTGCACCCTCATCGTTTTCACGAACGGTGGTCAGGTAGTAGCTGCCCAGGATCATATCCTGCGTAGGCACGGTAACAGGTGCGCCGTCAGAGGGCTTCAGCAGGTTGCCGGAAGCCAGCATCAGCATCTTGGCCTCACGGCAGGCATCCTCGCCCAGAGGCAGATGCACTGCCATCTGGTCACCGTCGAAGTCGGCGTTGAATGCGGTACATGCCAGCGGGTGCAGCTTGATGGCACGGCCCTCCACCAGCACCGGGTTGAAGGCCTGAATGCCCAGACGGTGCAGGGTAGGTGCACGGTTCAGCAGAACGGGATGACCCTTGATCACGGTTTCCAGGCTGTCCCAGACCTCAGGCTTTGCGCGCTCCACCATCTTGCGGGCGGACTTGATGTTGTTGGCGATGCCCTTCTCCACCAGATCCTTCATGACAAAGGGCTTGAACAGCTCCAGAGCCATCTCCTTGGGCAGACCGCACTGATCCATCTTCAGCTCAGGGCCGACGACGATAACGGAACGGCCGGAGTAGTCAACACGCTTGCCCAGCAGGTTCTGACGGAAGCGGCCCTGCTTGCCCTTCAGCAGGTCGGACAGGCTCTTCAGCGCACGGTTGTTGGGGCCGGTGACCGGACGGCCGCGGCGGCCGTTGTCGATCAGGCTGTCCACTGCTTCCTGCAGCATGCGCTTCTCGTTGCGCACGATGATGTCGGGAGCACCCAGCTCCAGCAGACGGCGCAGACGGTTGTTGCGGTTGATGACGCGGCGGTACAGGTCATTCAGGTCGGAGGTGGCGAAGCGGCCGCCATCCAGCTGGACCATGGGGCGCAGGTCAGGCGGCAGAACAGGCAGCACATCCATGACCATCCACTCGGGACGGTTGCCGGAAATGCGGAATGCCTCCACGACCTCCAGACGCTTGAGGATGCGCACGCGCTTCTGACCGGAGGACTTTTCCACCTCAGCGGTCAGCTCTGCGCTCAGCTGATCCAGATCGATCTCCTTCAGCAGATCCTGAATAGCCTCGGCGCCCATAGCAGCCTCGAACTCATCACCGTAGTGGTCGCGCATTTCGCGGTACTCGCTCTCGGTGAGCAGCTGCTTCTTTTCCAGACGGGTAGCGCCCGGATCGGTGACGATATAGCTTGCAAAGTACAGGACCTTCTCCAGCAGGCGGGGGCTGATGTCCAGCATCAGGCCGATGCGGCTGGGGATGCCCTTGAAGTACCAGATATGGCTCACGGGAGCGGCCAGCTCGATGTGGCCCATGCGCTCACGGCGGACCTTGGCCTTGGTGACCTCAACGCCGCAGCGGTCGCAGATCTTGCCCTTGTAGCGGATGCGCTTATACTTGCCGCAGTGGCACTCCCAGTCCTTGGTAGGTCCAAAAATGCGCTCGCAGTACAGGCCGTCGCGCTCCGGCTTCAGGGTACGGTAGTTGATGGTTTCAGGCTTTTTGACCTCGCCGTAGCTCCAGTTGCGGATCTGCTCCGGGGAGGCAAGGCCGATCTTGATCGAATCGAAAACGTTGTTTTCCATGAAACGAACCCTTCCTTAATCTCTTGTTGTCTCGATGATACAGGCGGCTTTCTTATTCAGAGCACAAGCCTCTCCCCTGCCGCAGCACGCGGTCAGGGGCAGCAGACCTGTGTTTTTGTTCTGATCAGAAATCTACTTCGTCGGAAGAAGCGGGAGCCTCGCTGCCAGAGTTATCGTCCTCCAGCACGGAAGGATCATCGAAGCCAGCATCGGCGTCCTTAATATTGTAATCGTTGAGCAGTTCGCTCTCCTGTACGACATTCTCAGTGCCGGCCACATCGCGCATGTCAAAGCCGGTCTCTTCGTCGTCGAAGTTTTGGCGCATGTCGATCTCGTTGCCTTCCTTATCCTGCACGACAACGTCCATACCCAGAGACTGCAGTTCCTTGAGCATAACACGGAAGGACTCGGGGATGCCGGGCTGCGGGATGGGCTCGCCCTTGACAATCGCCTCGTAGGTCTTGACACGGCCCTCCACGTCGTCGGACTTGACGGTCAGGATCTCCTGCAGGGTGTATGCAGCGCCGTAAGCTTCCAGTGCCCAGACTTCCATCTCGCCGAAGCGCTGGCCGCCAAACTGGGCCTTGCCGCCCAGAGGCTGCTGAGTGACCAGAGAGTAGGGGCCGGTGGAACGTGCATGGATCTTATCATCGACCAGGTGATGCAGCTTCAGGTAGTACATATAACCGACGGTAACGCGGTTATCGAACTTCTCACCGGTGCGGCCGTCGTAAACGGTGGTCTTGCCATCGCGGTCCAGCTCAATCTTGGAGAAGTCGATGATGTGGCCCTTCTCACCCATGATCTTGGGGAGCTTGGTGGGATATGCAGGAGCATTCTCACCGTGCCACATCTCGCGGGCGGTATCAAAGGTATCGCCGATGTCGTTCTCACGGGCGGAATCGAAGACGGGAGTCATGACCTTGATGCCGCATGCCTTGGCAGCGTAGCCCAGGTTGACTTCCAGCACCTGACCGATGTTCATACGGGAAGGAACGCCCAGGGGGTTCAGCACGATGTCCAGCGGGGTGCCGTCGGGCAGGTAGGGCATGTCCTCCTGCGGCAGAATGCGGGAAACGACACCCTTGTTGCCGTGACGGCCTGCCATCTTATCGCCGACGCTGATCTTGCGCTTCTGGGCGATATAGCAGCGAACGACCTCGCGCACGCCGGGCTGCAGCTCGTCGCTGTTCTCCGGGGTGAACACCTTGACGTCCACGATGATGCCGTATGCGCCGTGGGGCACACGCAGAGAGGTATCGCGCACTTCGCGGGCCTTCTCGCCGAAGATGGCGCGCAGCAGGCGCTCCTCAGCGGTCAGCTCGGTCTCGCCCTTCGGGGTGACCTTACCGACCAGAATGTCGCCGCTCTTGACCTCGGCACCGATGCGGATGATGCCGCGCTCGTCCAGATCCTTCAGCGCATCCTCAGAGACGTTGGGGATATCACGGGTGATCTCCTCAGGTCCCAGCTTGGTGTCGCGGCTCTCGGTCTCGTACTCTTCAATATGAATGGAGGTGTACACGTCCTCGCGCACGATCTTCTCGTTCAGCAGAACGGCGTCCTCGTAGTTGTAGCCTTCCCAGGTCATGAAGCCGATCAGGGCGTTCTTGCCCAGAGAGATCTCGCCATTGCGCATTGCAGGGCCGTCGGCCAGCACCTGACCGGCCTTGACGCTCTCGCCAACCTCGACGATGGGACGCTGGTTGATGCAGGTGCCTGCATTGGAGCGTGCGAACTTGATCAGAGGATAGTCCTCCAGCTCGCCCTTGTTGTTGCGCACAACAACGTGGTCGGCATCCATCTTCTCAACGATACCGTCATTCTTTGCCAGAACAGCGGTGCCGGAGTCGGTAGCTGCCTTGTATTCCATACCGGTAGCAACGATGGGCTGCTGGGTGACCATCAGAGGCACTGCCTGACGCTGCATGTTGGAGCCCATCAGAGCACGGTTACAGTCATCGTTCTCCAGGAAGGGGATGCATGCGGTAGCAACAGAGACCATCATTCGCGGAGAAACGTCCATGTAATCGACCTTCTCTGCGTCGATTTCCAGGATCTCATCGCGGCGGCGGGCAGAAACGCGGGGACGCACGAAGTGCTTGCCCTCATCCAGCGGCTCGTTGGCCTGTGCCACAACGTACTCGTCCTCAACGTCAGCGGTCATATACTCCACTTCGTCGGTGACAACCTGCTCGAGCAGGCGGCCATTCTCGTCGTAGGTCTTCTTGACCTTGCGGTACGGAGCTTCCACGAAGCCATATTCGTTGATCTTTGCGTAGGATGCCAGATAGGAGATCAGACCGATGTTGGGGCCTTCAGGGGTCTCGATGGGGCACATACGGCCGTAGTGGCTGTAGTGAACGTCGCGGACCTCGAAACCTGCGCGGTCACGGCTCAGACCGCCGGGGCCCAGAGCAGACAGACGGCGCTTGTGGGTCAGCTCAGCCAGCGGGTTGTTCTGATCCATGAACTGGGACAGCGGAGAAGAACCGAAGAACTCCTTGATGGCCGCCACCACCGGACGGATGTTGATGAGGGCCTGCGGAGTGATCACGCTCTGATCCTGACTCTGCAGGGTCATGCGCTCACGGATGACGCGCTCCATGCGGGAGAAGCCGATGCGGAACTGGTTCTGCAGCAGCTCACCCACGCTGCGGATGCGGCGGTTGCCCAGATGGTCGATATCATCAGTGGTGCCAATGTTGTGGCCCAGACCGTTCAGGTAGTTGATGGAAGCCAGAATATCGGCAACCGTAACGGTGCGGCCGATCAGCTGGTCGTGGTTGCGGCGCAGCATCTCCTTCTGCTCTTCCACATCAGAGGTGGTGTCCAGGATCTTCTTGATCTCGTCGAAGGAGCAGCGCTCGTTGATGCCGCACTCCTTCACGTCAAAGGAGAAGAAGCCCTGTGCATCCACACAGCCATTGGTGATGACCTTGATCTTCCGGCTCTCTTCCTTCATGGGATCGTCGAGCTTCAGCTCGACCAAATTCACACCGGCGTTGTCAGCCTTCTCGGCCAGCTCGCGGGTGATCTTGGCACCGGCCTCGATCAGGATCTCGCCGGTGAGCGGAGCAACCACATTCTCAGCAGCCACCTGACCGGTGATGCGGCGGGCCAGAGACAGCTTCTTGTTCATCTTATAACGGCCGAAACGAGACAGGTCGTAGCGACGCGGGTCGAAGAACAGCATGTTGATCTGGCTGGTAGCGGACTCCACCGTGGGAGGCTCGCCGGGGCGCAGCTTGCGGTAGACTTCCAGCAGGCCCTCTTCCTGATTCTTGGTGGTATCCTTTTCCAGAGTAGCGAGGATGCGCTCATCGTCGCCAAAGAAGTTCAGGATGTCCTCATTGGTGGACAGGCCCAGTGCACGGCACAGCACCGTGACCGGCAGCTTGCGGTTCTTATCGATACGGACATAGAACACATCGGAAGCATCGGTCTCGTACTCCAGCCATGCACCACGGTTGGGGTTCATGGTTGCGCTGTACAGGTCGTTGCCCACCTTATCCTTGGCATCACCGTAGAACACGCCGGGAGAGCGGACCAGCTGGCTGACGATAGCACGCTCTGCACCGTTGATCACAAAGGTGCCGGCATCGGTCATCAGCGGGAAATCGCCCATGAAGATCTCCTGATCCTTCACTTCACCGGTTTCCTTGTTCAGCAGACGGGCGGTGACGCGCAGGGGTGCTGCATAGGTCACGTCGCGCTCCTTGCACTCCTTGATGCTGTACTTCGGCTCCTTATCCAGACGGAAGTCCACAAAGCTCAGTGCCAGATTGCCGGTGTAGTCCTCAATGGTGCCGATATCGTGGAAGACCTCTTTCAGGCCCTCGTCCAGGAACCACTGATAAGAGTTCTTCTGGACCTCGATCAGGTTCGGCATACTGATGACTTCGTCGATGTGGGAGAAGCTCATGCGCTCGGTTTTGCCGAGCTTTACGGGCTTGACTTTCATCATAAAATCAACCACTCCTTACTTTTATACTCTACGGGATGTCGTATACACGGGTCAAATTTGAGCAGACACACATAATTCGACCCGCGTCGAAGGGAGCCTTTCGGCGTTTTTCACAAACTTTCCGGTTTGACCCATCCAGCCGCTGCCTCTGTGTTCCCCTTTTTGGCGCACTAGTCCATTATGTGATACTAATACAGTATAAACTCTAAAAGTCTTGTTGTCAAGCCATTTTTCAGATTTTTGCCAAAATAAATTTATTTTTCTTTCAATTTCGGCACACCCGGCAGTGTGTTGCTTTTTTCCGTTTTGGGTCTTGATTTTTTTATTTTGCACGTTCCTGTTCATAATCCCCTTGTGCAATTTGTCTATCTTTGCTCTTGTGTTTTGGAGTATTACTTTTACAGTCGGATATGTCCGTTTTCCTTCGTGGTCCTTTTTTCGTGAAAAAGCAGCTCAGAAAAGCCCGCAGGCTTTTCTGAGCTGCAAATATAAAAAATAATGTTTCCTCTAATATTGCCAGAGCGCACGCGGCGGCAATTATAATCGTTCACTCATCCAAGTAATCCCGCAGGCGCTTTGCCCTGCTGGGGTGCCGCAGCTTGCGCAGGGCCTTGGCTTCGATCTGCCGCACCCGCTCCCGCGTCACATTGAACTCTTTGCCCAATTCTTCCAGTGTGCGGGCCCGGCCATCCTCCAGCCCGAACCGCAGTGCGATCACCCGCTCTTCCCGGGGCGTCAGGCTCTTGAGCACGCTGAACAGCTCCCGGCGCAGCAGCTGCCGCCCGGCTTCATCCACCGGGACGCCCGCTTCCTCGTCCTGAATAAAATCCTCAAGGTGGGCGTCCTCTTCTTCACCCACTGGTGTTTCCAGACTGATGGGGTCCTGTGCCAACTGCAAAAGCTCCCGCACCCGGGCAGGCTCCATATCCAGCCGCACGGCGATCTCCTCCACCGTAGGCTCCCGGCCATTTTTGCGCAGCAGGTCGCCAGCCGTCTTTTTGACCCGGTTGATGCTCTCCACCAGATGCACCGGGATGCGGATCGTTCTCCCCTGATCCGCAATGGCCCGTGTGATGGACTGCCGGATCCACCATGTGGCATAGGTGGAGAACTTGAAACCCCGTTCCGGCTCAAATTTTTCTGCAGCCTTCATCAGCCCCAGATTGCCCTCCTGGATCAGATCAAGAAACGGCAGTCCCCGCCCGGCGTAGCGTTTTGCCACCGACACCACCAGCCGCAGATTTGCTTCGCTCAGGCGACGGCGGGCATCCTCGTCTCCGGCCTGCGCCGCACGGGCAAGCTCCGTTTCCTGTTCTGCCGTCAGCAGCGGCACCTGTCCGATCTCCTTCAGATAGGTCTTTACCGGGTCATCCAGTGCCACGCCTTCGGCCGAAAGCTCGTGCTCCAGCCTGCCGATCTGCGTTTCGTCCAATGCAGGCAGCTCGGTCTCTTCTTCGGCCAGATGTACGCCGCGGGTCTCCAATGCAGCATACAGCTCATCCAGCTGTGCCACATCGTAATCCTTCTCGTCCATAGCACGGCTGATCTGTTCCGGCGTCACGGTGTGACGGCGGGCATGGGAGGCCAGCTCCCGGGCCAATTCCTCCGTTTGCGACAATTTCTGCATGATTCCTGCTCCTTTCCGCTCCTGCTCCAGCCGGAGGGAAAAGCAGCGGTCTCATTCTTCTACAGGAACGCTTCCCTGCTTTTTTTCGCGCATCGACTGGAGGTAATCACTCAGTTCCTCATTGGACATATGCGCCGCCTTGCCTGCCACGGGCATCCCCCGGGCAATGCGGTCCAGATACAGCCGGATATCGTCCGGCGTGCAATTCACTTCGCTGTATTGTGCCGCAAAACGGCTCAGCTCATTCAGCGCTTCTTCACTGACATAGGCCCGCAGCGTGGTCAGGTTGAGCTCAATGCCTTCCCTGCTGCAGCGAAGCATGGCCTCGTACAGCTCCTTTTGCTGGGGCTGGATGAACTGCTCCGGCAACAGCTCCTTCTCTGCCAGCTTCAGATACTGCGGCTCCCGCAGGATCGCTGCCAGCAGCCGCTGCTGTGCACTTGCGATCCCCAGCGCCTGACTGCCGCCCGCGCTGTAGGGCAGCTTGATCTGGTTCATTTCGCCGGACTTGAGCACCTGCTGCCGTTTCTCCCAGCGGCGCCTGTTTCCGGCCTTTTTCACTGCCGTTTCCAGCTGGGTCATAATGGCTGTTTTGGAGATATTGGTCTCCTCTGCCAGACGGCCCGCATACACCTCCTGCTCAGTAGGGTTGGAGCGCTCTGCCAGCATATTCAAAGCTTCCTTGACGTATTCCAGCCGCTGCGCATCCTGTGCAAGATCGTACTGGCTGCGCAGGCGGCCCAGCCGGAAATCCAGTGCATTGCCCACACCGTCCAGCAGCGCCTTGAATCGTTCTGCACCGTACTTTTTGATGTACTCGTCCGGGTCTTTTGCCCCGGGGATCTGCAAAACGCCCACTTTCACCGGGCTGTTGCGGAACAGTTCCAGTGAACGCAGAGTCGCCTTCTGGCCGGCCTCGTCGGAATCGTAGCTTAGAATGACCTCATCTGCATATTCGCTGATGAGCCGCACCTGCTCCGGTGTCAGGGCCGTGCCGCAGGCGCACACCGCAGTATCGATCCCCGCCTGATGCATACTGATCACGTCCATGTAGCCCTCACACAGCACGAACCGGCGCACTGCACTGCGCTTTGCGATCTGCAATGCAAATACCGTTTCCGATTTGTGGTACACCAGCGTTTCCGGGCTGTTGACATACTTTGGTTTGGAATCGTCCAGCACCCGCCCGCCGAACGCGATGATATTGCCCCGCAGGTCAAAGATGGGGGTCATCACCCGCTTCCAGAACAGGCAGTAGATACGGCCGGACTGGCTGCGCTTGAACAGGCCGCTGGCATCCAGCTCCTGCTGGTTGTAGCCCTTATCCCGCAGGTACAGGTACAGGGCCTGTCCGTCATCGGGTGCATAGCCCAGCCCGAACCGTGCAATGGTCTTATCGTCCAGTCCGCGCCGCCGCCAGTAGGCCCGCGCCTGCCGTGCTTCCTCCACGGTGGAGTTCAGACAGGCATGGAAAAAGCGCGCAGCCTCCTTGTTCATGGAAAGAATGCGGCTGCGCATCCGGCCTGTCTTGTCGTCCTCCTGCGGTTCGGGCATTCCGGCCCGCGCCGCCAGCAGCTTGACGGCCTCCGGGTAATCGATGCTGTTGATCTTTCTGACAAAGCTGATGGCATCGCCTGCCGCCTGACAGCCAAAGCAGTAGAAGCTCTGGGTGTCCGGGTAGACATAGAAAGAGGGCGTTTTCTCGCTGTGGAAGGGACACAGACCGCCGTACAGCCGCCCTTTGCGCTTGAGCTGCACATAGCTGCCCACCAGCTCCACAATGTCGGTGCGGCGGGTCAGTTCCTCAATGTATTCGTGTGGGATCATGGATCTTTCAAACAACCTTTCAAAGTTTACAACACATGCCATTTCTGCGGCACAAAAATTTCCTCAAAGGTCCGGATGGCAAATTCATCGCTCATGCCGCTGATGTAGTCGGTGACGGCACGCTCTCTGCCCTCCTGATAGGCCAGCTGGACATAAAAGTTGGACATCTGATCGATGTGGCTCAGGTAGTACTCATACAGCTCTTCGATCACCTTGCCCACCTTCTGCTCCTCCCGCTTGGCGCTCCGGTCCACATACACCGTAGCGTACATGAAGTCGCGCAACGCGAGGAAAGCCTCGTTTTCCTCTGTGCCCACCTTCACATCGCCTTCGCTGTTGGCCAGAATGCTGTTGATCATTGTGGTGATGCGGGCAGATTTGGTCCTGCCCAGCACAGCCGTGCACTCTTTGGGCAGAATGTCCGGGTCCAGCACCCCGGCACGAACGGCATCCTCGATATCATGGTTCACAAAGGCGATCTGGTCGGCCATGCGCACGATGCGTCCCTCCGGCGTTGCCGCCCACGTCCCCTTGGTGTGGGTCACGATGCCGTTGCGCACCTCCCATGTCAGGTTCAGGCCCCTTCCGTCCTTTTCCAGCCTGTCCACCACACGCAGGCTCTGCATATAGTGCTTGAAGCCATCCGGGCAGAGCTCGTTCAACGCCTGCTCACCCGCATGTCCAAAGGGCGTATGCCCCAGATCATGGGCCAGACTGATGGCCTCAGTCAGATCCTCGTTGAGCCGCAGGGCCCGGGCAATGGTACGGGCGATCTGTGAAACTTCCAGCGTATGGGTCAGCCGGGTCCGGTACAGATCTCCTTCCGGCGAGAGAAATACCTGCGTTTTCTGCTTGAGGCGGCGGAAGGCCTTGCAGTGCAGCACCCGGTCACGGTCGCGCTGGAACACCGGCCTGATCGGGTCCTGTTCCTCCTGCACCATTCTCCCCCTGCTCTGGTCGCTGAAGGTCGCCCATGGTGCAAAGGTCATACGTTCGATCTCTTCCGTGCGCTGTCGTACATTCATACAGGATCCCCTCCTTTTTTCAGCATTCCCCCTCTCTGCTTCGGCACAGCCGATCCCAATTGCTGCGCCCGCGGCAATTGTAACACACCCGGTTTGTCGAAGGGGGAAATACCCTGTCGTTTCACAAAATTTTGCCCGTTTTTTTCAAAAGTCCTCTTATGGACGCAGTTTTTATCAAAAGGGTGCGTAGAAAGGTTCCGAGACATGGACCTGTGCTCCGCCCCGGGTCAGCTCCCGCAGCTGCTCCAGCAGCGGGCCTTCCGTGTGCTCAGGCATCTGCCAGCACAGAGTCACACGGTCCGTGAACTGCGGTGCGGCCTGTTTTGCTCCCGCCGCGTCGATGAGCAGCGAGGCCCGCTCATACAGTGAGTAATCCACCGTCACGCTCAGTTCCACCACGCTGCGCACCGTGACCACCTCGGCGTTCTCCAATGCCCGGGCTGTGGCCGTCGTATAGGCACGCACAAGGCCGCCGGTGCCCAGCAGCACACCGCCAAAATAGCGGGTCACCACCACAATCAGATCGGTCAGACCGCTGTGCTGCAGCACTTCCAGCGCCGGGGTCCCCGCCGTTTTTGCCGGTTCGCCATCGTCCGAGTAGCGTTCCCGGTTGCCTTCCCGCAGGCGGTAAGCATATACATTGTGCCGCGCGGTCCGGTTGGCCGCACGCACCTGTTCCAGAAATGCAACGGCGGCTTCCTCACTGTCCGCAAAAGACAGGGATGCAATGAAGCGGCTCTTCTTTTCTTCGTATTCTCCTGTGGCCGTGCCACGAATCGTGCGGTAATCCTCCACGGTGGTTCCTCCTGCTTTTTATTCAGAATAAGTATAACATAAATCGGCCGTTGTGCAACCACTGCAGAACACGTTATCTGTTTCATTTCTTTTCGGTCGGATCCTCAGCTCCCCCGGCTCTTAAAAAAGACAACAAAAAATCGGCTGAGCCCTGCGGCCCAACCGATTTTTCTGAAGAAAGCATATGATTACGATGATTACTTGGTAAAAAGCTGGATCCACTGATGGCCCCAGGTGCTGGAGCTGTTGTAGTAGTAGCCAACACCCATTGCGCGGGCTTCCGGGTCCAGAATATTCGCACGGTGGCCTTCGGAATTCATCCATGCCGTTACGACCTCTTCAGGAGAAACGCTGCCCCATGCGGCATTCTCACCGGAAGCAACATCGGTCACACCGTATTCACTGAGCACGGTGTACCACTTGGAACCATTGGGGCGCACATGAGAGTTCACAGTTGCGATCTCCTCAGCACGATGCTGTGCAGCTGCAGTGAGCTTTGCGTCCCCCATGACCAGAGGCTGCAGGCCGTAGTTTGCGCGCTCTGCATTGACCAGATCCAGAACTCTCTGACGATAGTCGCTGGTGTAAGAGTTTTCGGGATAAGAGAAGATCAGCACCCAGTAGTTGTTGTAAACGCCGCCTTCATAGTGGCCCACGCTCATGGTGGTCGCATCTGCGTTCAGGATGCGCTCACGGGCAAAATCAATATTCATCCACTGATCTACCGCTGCATCGGGGGTGGAAACGCCCGCCATGTAGTCCTCGCCAATCGACACATCTTCGATGCCATTCTCTGCGAAGACGGTAAAATCGCGCTGGCCATTGGGACGAACGTAAGAATAAGAAGAGGCCAGTTCCTTCGCGCGCTCCTGAGCAGCACTATTGTGGCTGCTATCACCCAGCTGGACAGGCTTCAGGCCAGCCTTTGCGCGCTCGCTGTTCACACGGCGCAGGAACTCGTTCTGGTAAGCTTCATCCTGATGGCTCAGGAAGGAGTTTTCTTCTTCCATCACGGAAGCTGTCTCAGACCCGGCCTGTGCAGCATTTGCGGCAACAGGCTTGAGGGATGCGGCACCAAAAACCACAGCCATGGCCATCGCAGCGGCTGCGACCTTCTTTACGATCTTCATCTCAAGTTCCATAAGACATCCTCCGCAAGTTTTTGCAACTTGTTTGCAACACTACCGTTTCACAAATGCAACTGTTGTGCAACAATAGTATCACAAAAGTGTCTCATGGTCAAGGGATTCAGTCATGTTTTGATGAATCACATAAAATTTTAGAGCTTTTTTCTCCTAAAAAGCCCTTTATAAGCGCCTCAAACACGTTCTAAATGTTGGTTTATTGTTATGCAAATGTTGCAATACGTCCTTTTTCGGAGGCTGCTCATGGCACTTTTTGTACGGAAATTCACTTTTGCAACACGATTTTGTTACGCTTTAATTGTGTATTTCCGTCTTTTTCTTAACTCAAAGCCGTTTTTCCATGTTTCGCTGCACTTTGTGTGCACTTTCAGACGCTGCTTTTTCTTCCTCTGGCTATCCCTGCACTGCATCCGCTCTTTTGCAGCACCATCCGCAACAAAAAACAGCGCAGACGGTTCTTCCGAACCCATCTGTGCTGTCCCTCCGTACAGTTTAATACTCTAACTCTTTGCTCTGACGGAACCGAGTATTACGCAAAATGCAACAAGCCCCGCCAAAAAGGACATAGTTCAAAGAATCGCCGAACAGAGCAAAAAGGCAGGACCTCTGGCGAAGCCCTGCCTCTTGCTGTTTTGTCCACTGTCTTTTATGCGTCACCTTAGCATTTGACAAACAAAAAAAGAAGAGCGGCTCCGAAGAGCCGCCCTTCCACAATTCAGGCTATGCTATTGAAAAAATCTTGCTTCAGGCGATCACTGAGCAGCCTTTGCTGCCTCGATCTGCTTGATCAGCTCGGGCACGACCTTGAACAGATCGCCCACGATGCCGTAGTCAGCCACGCCGAAGATGGGAGCACCCTCGTTCTTGTTGACAGCGATGATGCACTCGGAGTCCTGCATACCAGCAGTGTGCTGGATAGCGCCGGAAATGCCCAGAGCAACATAGATCTTGGGGTGCACGGTCTTGCCGGTCTGACCAACCTGATGGTCAGCGGTCATCCAGCCTGCATCGGTGACGGCACGGGAAGCGCCCACAACGCCGCCGCCCAGAGCAGCTGCCAGCTGCTCAGCCAGCTCAATGCCCTTCTGGACATCCTTGCTGATGCCGCGGCCGACAGAGACGATCACGTCTGCGCCGATCAGATCGACCAGCTTCTCAGCGGCCTTCTCAACGCTCAGGACCTCGGTCTTGATGTCATCAGCAGCCAGAGCGAATGCGGGCTTCACGATCTGGCAGGCATCAGCCTTGGCCTGATCGAAGGGAGCCTTCTTCATAACGCCGGGACGCACGGTGGACATCTGCGGACGGAAGCGGGGGCAGATGATGGTAGCCATCAGATGGCCGCCGAATGCGGGACGGGTCATCTTCAGGTTGCGGTCTTCCATATCGAACTTCTGCTTGGACAGGTCGATGGTGGAGCTCTCCTTCAGGAAATCGATGTACTTTGCAGTGTCGATGTCCAGATGGGTAGCATCAGCGGTCAGGCCGGTGTGCAGACGAGCTGCGCAGCGGGGGCCCAGATCGCGGCCGATGTTGGTTGCACCGATCAGCAGGACTTCGGGCTTGTACTCGTTGACCATGTCGCACACGACCTTAGCGTATGCATCGGTGGTGTAATCCTTCAGCAGGGGGCTGTCGCAGACCATGACCTCATCGGCACCATAGCCGCCCAGCTCCTTGGCAATGCCTTCCACGTTGTCGCCCAGCAGCAGACCAGTGACCTTGCAGCCCAGCTCATCAGCCAGCTTGCGGGCCTCGCTCACCAGCTCGAAATCAGTGGGCATCAGCTTGCCCTGGCGCTGCTCGCAGAAGACCCAAACGCCTTTGTATTCGTTAAAATCAGCCATTGTAATCCTATGCTCCTTTCATCAGATCAGGTGCTTCTTGGCCAGGATACCAGCCAGCTGTGCGGCAGTATCGTCGCCCTTGAGCATGGTGCCTGCGCCCTTCTGCGGAGGAGTGAAGGACTTAAAGACGTTCGTCGGAGAACCCTTCAGACCAATGGTATCGACCTCGATCAGCGGATCGTCCTTCAGTGCGTTGTAATCGAACACTTCCATCGGCTTGTCATAGCAGGTGAAGATGCCGTTCACGCTCATGTAACGGGGCTGGTTCAGCTCCTTGATGCAGGTCAGCAGGCAGGGAGTCTGCACCTTGACCATCATGTAGCCGTCCTCCAGCATACGCTTCACGGTCAGGGTGTTGCCATCCTTCTGGATGTCAGCCACATAGGTGACCTGAGGCAGGTGCAGCTTCTCAGCGATCTGAGGACCGACCTGAGCAGTATCACCATCGATTGCCTGACGGCCGCAGAACACAACGTCCTCGGGGCCGACACCGATCTTGTTGACGGCAGCAGCCAGGATCTGGCTGGTTGCGAAGGTATCGGAACCGCCGAACTCACGGCCGGAGACCAGAACAGCCTTATCTGCACCGCGGGCCAGCAGCTCACGCAGCATGCCTTCTGCCGGCGGAGGACCCATGGTAACAACAACGACTTCGCAGCCGGTAGCGTCCTTGAGCTTCAGAGCAGCCTCCAGAGCGTTCAGGTCATCAGGGTTGGTGATGGTAGCCATCGAAGCACGGTCCAGAGTGCCATCGGGCTTGACGGACACCTTGCCGGAGGTATCAGGAACCTGCTTTACACAAACAATTGCTTTCATTGTAACTCTTGCCTCCCTTACTTCAGCAGCGCGCCGGAAATGACCATCATCTGCACTTCGCTGGTGCCCTCGTAGATCTCAGTGATCTTGGCATCACGCATCATGCGCTCGATGGGATAGTCACGGGTGTAGCCGTAACCGCCGAACAGCTGCAGGCAGCGGCGGGTCACATCGCTTGCGGTGCGGGCTGCGATCAGCTTTGCCTGAGCAGCCTCGACGCTGTAACGAACCTTCTTGCCATCCATTGCTTCCTGCTTCTTCAGAGCAGCAGCGTAGACCAGATACTTTGCAGCCTCAACACGTGCCTTCATCTCAGCCAGCTCGAACTGAGTGTTCTGGAAAGCTGCAATGGCACGGCCGAACTGCTTGCGCTCCTTGACGTAAGCCACGGTCTCTTCCAGAGCGCCCTCGGCAATGCCCAGAGCCTGAGATGCGATACCGATACGGCCGCCATCCAGAGTAGCCATAGCCAGCTGGAAGCCCTTGCCGCGCACGCCCAGCATACGATCCTTCGGAATGCGGCAGTCCTCAAAGATCAGCTCGCAGGTAGAAGAACCGCGAATGCCCATCTTGTCCTCAGCCTTACCGACGGAGAAGCCCGGGTCGGTACGCTCCACGATGAAAGCAGAGCACAGCTTGGTGGGACGGCCCTTCTTGTCCAGCACATTGTCGGTGACGGCAATGACGATGAACACATCAGCAAAGCCTGCATTGGTGATGAAGATCTTGGAGCCGTTCAGCACCCAGCAATCGTCCTCTTCCTTTGCAATGGTCTGCTGGCCCTGTGCGTCGGTGCCGGCACCCGGCTCAGTCAGGCCGAAAGCACCCAGCCACTCACCGCTGCACAGCTTGGGCAGATACTTTGCCTTCTGCTCGGGAGTACCATTTTCATAAATAGGAGCAGCACACAGGCTGGTGTGAGCAGAGACGATGACACCGGTGGTGCCGCAGACCTTGCTCAGCTCTTCCACTGCCATGACGTAGGACAGCACATCGCCGCCTGCACCGCCGACCTCAGTCGGGAAATAAATGCCCATCATGCCGAGCTTGCCCATCTTTTCGACGGTCTCTTTGGGGAAGTACTCTTCCGCATCAACCTTCTTTGCCAGGGGCTTGACTTCGTTCTCAGCAAACTCGCGGTACATTTTCTGTACCATCTGCTGCTGCTTGGACAGAGTAAAATCCATCGCTATATCCTCCTAACGGGTCTTTTTCATTTACCGGAATTGCCCGGTGCAAACAAATTCCTCCCGGCCGTGTTTCCATAGTCGGGAGAAACGTTTATCAGAATTTACAGCTGGTCAACAGGGGTCTTGGTGCGGTCTGCGTTGTAAACGTAGAAGCCCTTGCCGCTCTTGCAGCCCAGGTTGCCGCCGCGGACCATCTTACGGATCAGCGGGCATGCACGGTACTTGCTGTCGCCGGTCTCCTTGTACAGCACGTCCATGATAGCCAGGCAGATATCCAGGCCGATGAAGTCGCCCAGCTCCAGGGGACCCATGGGGTGGTTGGCACCCAGCTTCATAGCAGTATCGATGCCGGCGATATCGGAAACGCCTTCCATCTTGATGAAGGCTGCTTCGTTGATCATGGGGATCAGGATGCGGTTGACGACAAAGCCTGCAGCCTCGTTGACCTGAACCGGCTGCTTGCCGATGGCAACAGAGATCTCCTTGATCTTCTCAACGGTCTCAGCGGGAGTGTTGCAGCCTGCGATGACCTCGATCAGCTTCATGCGGTCTGCGGGGTTGAAGAAGTGCATGCCGACCAGCGGACGGCCAACGCCCTTGCCGATCTCGGTGATGGACAGAGAAGAAGTGTTGGAAGCGAAGATGCACTCAGGCTTGCAGATCTTATCCAGCTCGCCGAAGGTGGTCTGCTTGACCTTCATATCCTCAAAAGCAGCCTCAACGACCAGATCGCAGTCAGCGCACAGGTCTTCCTTCAGGCCCGGGGTGATGGCAGCAACGATAGCGTCTGCCTTTTCCTGCGTCATCTTTCCCTTGGCAACCAGCTTCTCGTAGCCCTTCTTGATCTTTGCCAGACCATTCTCGGCCCACTCCTGCTTGATGTCGCACAGAGCAACGGTGTTGCCCTCAACCTGTGCAAATGCCTTTGCGATGCCCTGGCCCATGGTGCCAGCGCCGATAACACCGATCTTCATAGGAAACCTCTCCTTTAATATCAAAAATTATGTAGTAATGGATTAGTTGTTGGTGAACACTGCCTTGGGCTTCGGCTTCTCACGGGACAGGAAGCAGCTCATGCCCTCCACCTGATCGTGGGTCTCGAAGCAGTCGCCGAACAGCTTTTCCTCGACCTCAACAGCCTTCTCGATGGGCAGGCTGATGCCGCCGTTGATTGCCTTCTTGCAGTTGCGTACAGCGATGGGTGCGTTCTTTGCGATCTTGCCGGCCAGCTTCAGCACGTTCTCCATCAGCTCAGCCTGGGGATACACAGCGTTCACCAGACCAATGCGCAGAGCCTCGTCTGCCTTGATGTTCAGAGCAGAGTAGACCAGCTGCTTTGCCATGCCCATGCCGACCAGACGTGCCAGACGCTGAGTGCCGCCGAAGCCCGGGGTGATGCCCAGACCAACTTCAGGCTGACCAAACACAGCGTTGTCAGAGCAGATGCGGATGTCGCAGCTCATTGCCAGCTCGTTGCCGCCGCCCAGTGCAAAGCCGTTCACGGCTGCAATGACGGGGATGGGGAAGCTCTCGATCATCAGGAACACATCATTGCCCAGCTTGCCGAAGGCCTCGCCCTCTGCCTTGGTCATGGTGCTCATGGAACCGATATCAGCGCCTGCCACGAAGCTCTTGTCGCCTTCGCCGGTCAGAACGATGCAGCGGACAGTCTCCTGATCCACAGCCTCAAATGCAGCCTTCAGGTCTGCCAGAACTTCGGGGTTCAGGGCATTCAGTGCCTTGGGACGGTCGATGGTGATGATCTCAACTGCGCCCTGCACCTCGGTTTTTACAAATGCCATTGTGAAAACCTCCTATTCAAATCTTATCAGTTATCATAAACAGCCCCCGGGCCAGAGCAGGCTCTCCGGTTCCTCCCCTGCCCGGGTCTGTCATTCAGTCAGGTTCTCCAATAATGGAGTTTAGTCCATCTCAACGATGGTAGCGCAGCCCATACCGCCGCCGATGCACAGGGTAGCCAGACCCTTGTGAGCACCACGGTGCTTCATAGCATACAGCAGGGTGACCAGGATACGAGCGCCGGAAGCGCCGACCGGGTGGCCCAGAGCGATGGCGCCGCCGTTGACATTCAGCTTATCCTTATCGAAGCCCAGAGCCTCGCCGACAGCGATGGACTGTGCTGCGAAGGCCTCGTTTGCCTCGACCAGATCCATATCAGCAACGCTCATGCCGGTCTTAGCCATGACCTTCTTGGTAGCAGCGATGGGGCCCAGACCCATGACCTCGGGCTCAACACCTGCCAGAGCACCTGCAACCCAGGTAGCCAGAGGCTTCACGCCCAGCTCCTTGGCCTTCTCCTCGCTCATGATGACCAGAGCAGCAGCGCCGTCGTTGATGGCAGAGGAGTTTGCAGCAGTCACGATGCCGTCCTTGGTGAAAGCAGGCTTCAGCTTTGCCAGCACTTCAGGAGCGCTCAGACGGGGGCCTTCATCGGTATCGAACACGGTGTCGCCCTTCTTGCCCTTGATCACAACAGGAACGATCTCGTCCTTGAAAGCGCCGTCCTTGATGGCCTTGTCAGCCTTCAGCTGGCTGTTGTATGAGAACTCGTCCAGCATCTCACGGGTGATGGGGCTGTAGCCGTACTTCTTCTGATAGGTCTCGTTGGTGCAGACGTTCTCAGCGGTCATACCCATGTGCTTGTTGAAGCCGCAGGCATCCCACAGAGCATCGTTGACCATGGTATCCACGATCTCGCTCTTGCCCATAGGAGCGCCCATGCGGTAGCCGTAACGAGCCTTCTGCAGTGCGAAGGGAGCCATGTCCATGTTCTCCATGCCGCCTGCGACCACGATATCAGCATCGCCTGCCTCGATCATCTGAGCAGCCATATTGACGCAGTTCAGACCGGAGCCACACACCACGTTGACGGTGACAGCCGGGGTCTCGATGGGCAGACCAGCCTTCAGAGCAGCCTGACGTGCAACGTTCTGGCCCAGACCAGCCTGAATGACACAGCCCATGTAAACATGATCGACCTGCTCAGGTGCGACGTTTGCACGGTTCAGGGCTTCCTTGATGACAATGGAGCCCAGCTCAACTGCGGGAACGTTTGCCAGAGTGCCGCCGAACTTGCCAATAGCGGTACGGCATGCAGATGCGATAACGATCTTTTTCATGTGAATAGCCTCCTGAATTGTGTATGTGTTGCTTTTCGATTGCCTTTTTATCAAAACGCCCTTGGGCATTTCTGCAAATTATTTTTCAGGGTCTTTTCCCTGCCGGATCAGCGCATACCTTTCGTTGACCGCCTTTTCCACATTGGGGGTGACGAACTTGCTGATGTCGCTGCCGTAATACGCTGCCTCCTTCACGATTGTAGAAGAAAGGTAGCTCCACTTGATGCTGGTGGCAAGGAACATGGTCTCAATGCCGGGCATCAGTGCGTGATTGGTCTGCGCAAGCTGGATCTCGTTTTCAAAGTCCGTCACAGCCCGCAGTCCCCGTACCATCACCGAAGCGTGCCGCTTCTTGGCGAACTCTACGGTCAGGCCGTCGAAGCTCTCCACCGAAACATTCTGGATGCCTTTGCAGCACTCCTTGAGCAGCTCTACGCGTTCCTCTACGGTGAAGAGCGGATTCTTTGCGCTGTTGTTGAGCACTGCCACGATCAGATGATCGTTGATCTTTGCTGCGCGCTTGATGATATCAAGGTGTCCTTTTGTGACCGGGTCGAACGAACCGGGGTAAACTGCTGTTGCCATCGTCTGGTGTCCTCCTTGAGCGCTGTGAAAAGCGCGTTTTGGTTCTGCCATGATAGCACTTTCCAGTCTTGGGTGCAAGATTTTGTGCAAGCTGTACGTTTTATCGTTAAAATTTAAACAATCAACGCTGTGCCACATCGCGGCAACTTGCTACGCTATAAGTAAATCACATCGTCAAAATTTTATCAAGTCCTTTTGCAAAGATTTTTGGTTTCACCGCACCAAACAATCCTCCGAAATTGCTCTAAATTTTGTAAATATTGACAGTCAGCCAAAATTTTCACGATAAACTATTGATTCTGCACATTGTTAATGTTATAACTAAGTTGTGCAGGTCTGCCGACCTGTCCGGCAGCTTTCCCTGCTGTCTGTCAGGATACCACACGGTTATGTCAGAGTTGTGTGCAAACTACCAAAAACCGGTAAATAACCTGCAAAGATCTGTCCGTGCAGGAAGTGTAAATGATAAATTTACAATTCCTTTATGTTATTATAGGAGAGGATGGTTTATAATGGATTTTACGGAACTGTATGCTCAGAAAAAAATGACCGCCGCTCAGGCTGCCGCACTGGTCAAAAGCGGTGACTGGGTGGACTACGGCTGGGCAGTGAACACCCCCGTGGCGGTGGATGCCGAGCTTGCAAAGCGTCTGCCGGAGCTGGAGGGCGTCAACTTCCGCGGCGGCATCCTGATGTGGGTGCCCGCGATCTTCCAGATCGACGACCCCGCCGCACACATGACCTGGAACAGCTGGCACATGGGCGGCATTGAGCGCAAGGCCATTGCACAGGGGTTCTCCTTTTACTCCCCCATCCGTTATTCCGAGCTGCCCCGTTACTACCGTGAGAGCCCGGACCCGCTGGATGTGGCCGTGTTCCAGGTGACCCCCATGGACGAGCACGGCTATTTCAACTTCGGCCCCAGTGCATCTCATCTGGGCGCTGTATGCGAAAAAGCCAAGAAGATCGTTGTTGAGGTCAACAAGAACATGCCCCGCTGCCTTGGCGGCATGGAGAACTGCATCCACATTTCTCAGGTCACCGGCATCGTGGAAGGCGAGAATCCTCCCATCGGCCAGATGGCCGCTCCCGGTGCTGCTACCGAAGTGGATCTGAAGGTCGCCAACCTGATCGTTCCGCAGATCCCCAACGGTGCCTGCCTGCAGCTGGGCATCGGCGGTATGCCCAATGCCATCGGCAGCCTGATTGCACAGAGCGACCTGAAGGATCTGGGCGTGCACACCGAAATGTATGTGGACGCTTTTGTGGATATCGCCAAGGCCGGCAAGATCACCGGTGCACGCAAGCAGCTGGACAAGGGTCGTCAGGTCTACGCCTTTGGTGCCGGCACCCAGAAGATGTACGATTACCTGAACGATAATCCGGAGTGCATGTCCGCTCCCGTGGACTATACCAACGATATCCGCAGCATCTCCGCACTGGATAACTTTATTTCCATCAACAACGCTGTGGACATCGACCTGTTCGGTCAGGTGAACGCCGAGACTGCAGGCCTCAAGCACATCTCCGGTGCCGGCGGTCAGCTGGATTTCGTTCTGGGCGCATACCTTTCCAAGGGCGGCAAGAGCTTCATCTGCCTGTCCTCCACCTTCTTTAATAAGAAGACCGGCCAGATGGAGAGCCGCATCCGTCCCACGCTGGAAAACGGCAGCATCATCACCGACACCCGTGCCAACATCCACTACCTGTGCACGGAGTTCGGCTGCGTGAACCTGAAGGGCCTGACCACCTGGGAAAAGGCTGAAGCCCTGATCAACGTTGCACATCCCGACTTCCGCGAAGACCTTATCAAGGAAGCCGAAAAGATGCATATCTGGCGCAGGAGCAACAAAATCTAACATGTGCCGTGGGTATTCCTGCTGCCTGCGGCAGGAATGGAGTTTATCACATGATGGACAAAAAGCCGCACATCAAGCCCTATCTTTACGGGATGCTGGCCGGGTTCGGAGCGATCTCCCTGAGCATCATCTTTTTCTTTCTGATCTACCGCTTTGACGGTTTTGGCAACGCGATCTCGACCCTGACCGGCATTCTGATGCCGTTCATCTACGGTGCCGTCATCGCCTACCTGCTCAAGCCCGTATGCAACACCATCGAGAGCTTTCTGCGCCGCTTCATTCCGGAAAAGATGCATGGTCTGGTCAATGTGCTGTCTATTACACTGACCATCCTGTTCGGTCTGCTCCTCATCTACGCTTTGTGCATGATGATCATTCCGCAGCTCATCACCAGCGTGACCACCCTGTACTACACTGCACAGCGCAACCTTGCAAAGTTCGTGCAGTGGGCAAATCATGTGGAGTTCATTGAGAACAACCAGCAGATCATGAACATGCTCAACTCTGCTTATGCCACCATCAGCACCAATTTTGATGATCTGATCAAGACCCGCCTCCTGCCCTCCATGCAGAACATCGTCAGCGGTGCCGCCATTGGTGTGCTGAACATTGTAACGGTAGCCAAGAATCTGGTCATCGGCATCATCGTGGCCGTGTACATGCTGGCCAGCCGCAAGCGCTTTGTGCAGCAGGGCAAGCTGGTGCTCTACAGCATCTTCAAGCCCCGCTGGGCAGAGCTCATCAAGGAAGAAGCGAAGTATGCCGATAAGATGTTCGGCGGCTTCATCAACGGCAAGATCATGGATTCCGCCATCATCGGCGTGCTGTGCTATATCGGCTGCCTGATCTTCAAATTCCCCAGTGCACTGCTGGTGTCGGTCATCATCGGTGTGACCAATGTCATCCCCTTCTTTGGCCCGTTCATCGGTGCGGTTCCGGCTACCCTGCTCATTCTCATCCAGAACCCCATCAAGGCACTGTGGTTCGTGCTGTTCGTGCTGGTCCTGCAGCAGCTGGACGGCAATGTAATCGGCCCCAAGATCCTAGGCAACACCACCGGTCTTTCCAGCTTCTGGGTCCTGTTCGCCATCCTGCTGTTCGGCGGTCTGTGGGGCTTTGTGGGCATGATCGTGGGTGTACCGCTGTTTGCCGTCATCTATGACATCATCAAAAAGCTGGTCATTCACGGTCTGAAGCGCAATGCAGAGCTCGACATGCTTCAGACCTACCACGACAATTTCGGCGACCCGGAGGACGATACTTCGCCTGTCCCGG
Source organism: Faecalibacterium sp. HTF-F (assembly GCF_023347535.1). Taxonomy (NCBI): domain Bacteria; kingdom Bacillati; phylum Bacillota; class Clostridia; order Eubacteriales; family Oscillospiraceae; genus Faecalibacterium; species Faecalibacterium wellingii. The sequence continues at coordinate 1,173,501 of NZ_CP094473.1, read as the reverse complement.
AACCGTCTGCCGAAAAGCAATAAGCATCTCCCCTGCCCTGTATCACAAAGGCCCTGCGTTCGAAAGAACGCAGGGCCTTTGCTTTTTATGATGATGTTTGCCGAAGATTACTTTTCAATGGGCTGCGAGGGCTTCCAATCCTTGTAGTTCTCGTAGCGGCTTTCGCGGATCTTGGTGTGGGACCAGATCTCGTCCGCAGTGGGCTGCCAGTTGGCGGCGTAGCTCTTGCACTTCTCGCACAGGTGCTCCACGCTCTCCGGGGACTGCAGGTCGGTGCTGTGGGCACCGGTCTCGTGCACCATCTTCTGCAGCAGTTCGGGGTTTTCCAGCATCGGGCAGGGACGCAGATGGTTCTTGTTGAAGGGCTGGCCGTTGTGATAAGCCATGAACAGCGGGCTGTGCAGGATCTCCAGAATGCTCTGGTCGTGGATATTGGCATTGGAGTAGTGGATGAACACACAGGGCTCTGCATCACCGGCCGAGTTGATGTGGAAGTAGTTGCGGCCGCCGGCAATGCAGCCACCCACAAACTCACCGTCGTTCTGGAAGTCCATGGGGTAGAACGGGATATCGCAGGCCTCCGAGCGCAGATAGCGGATGCGGTCGATCATATATTTGCGCTGCTCCGGGGTAGGCATCAGCTCCGGTGCTGCCTCGTTGCCCACGGGCATGTAGTGGAAGTAGAAGCCGAAGTGTGCACCCTTCTCGCACAGGAAACGCATGAACTCGTCGTTGGTGACAGCTTCGATGTTATCACGGGTATAGCAGATGGAGGTGCCGAAAATGATGCCGTACTTCTTCAGCAGATCCATCGCGTTCATGACAGCGGCATAGTGCCCCTCACCGCGGCGGGCATCGTTGGTCTCCGGGGTGCCCTCGATGGACAGCATGAAGGCAATGTTGCCCAGACGCACCACCTCTTTGCAGAAGGGCTCATCGATGAGGGTGGAGTTGGTGTAGATGGCAAATTCAACATCATTGTGCTTCTCCGCCAGCTTCAGGATATCGGCCTTGCGCACCAGCGGCTCGCCGCCGGTCAGCATGTACAGGTATACGCCCAGTTCCTTGCCCTCGGTAACGATCTTGTCCATATCCTCAAAGCTGAGGTTGTTCTTGTGGCCATACTCGCCAGCCCAGCAGCCCACGCAATGCATGTTGCAGGCAGAGGTGGGGTCGAACAGGATCAGCCACGGAATGTTGCACTGGTACTTCACGCGGTTCTCACGGATGGTCTTCGTGCCGCGGAAGAAGGCTTCATAGCCCAGATTCAGTGCCGTGGTGCGGGCCACGTTGGGGTCGGTCTGATCCAGCACGCAGTTGATGAGCTTGGACCACTTGCTGTCGGGGTCGGTCAGGGTCTGCTTGGCGTGCTCGTAGGCCTCGTCGCTGAACGAGCTGCCATAGAACTGCTTTGCAACATCCACCAGCTGTCCCACGGTTTTCTGACGGTCTTTATCGGCATGAGAAAGCACCACGTCTGCCATTTTACCAACGGCAGCGCGCTGCATTTTATGAGTCAGGTTCTCAACAGAAGTATTCATTATCCTTTTCCTCCAAACAACATCTTCGGAAATCTCTTTTGTTGCCGACATCATACCATTTTTAACAAACGTGCGCCATAAACAGAAAAAGCGCCGTGATAGAAAACCCATCACGGCGCAGATTATGATAAAATTTTGTCGTTCTTCCGGTTCAGCCGTCCTGTTCCAGATGGATCTTATTGCTGGCAAGGCGGCATAACGCACGGCGCAGATCCCCCTGCAGCATCCGTCCTGTACGTTCTACCATTACAGCAGGATCGGTCTTCATATCCCGGCGGATCCATTCCAGCACCACGCCCACCAGCGCATATTTGTAAAAATCCACCACAAACTGCTTGTCATCGTCCTGCACGGTGATATCGCGGCATTCGCGATCCGCAAATTCCTTCAGCATGGGGTCCAGAAGCTTGTAGAGATACTGCTCCACCTGTTCACGGCCCACAGAGCGGTATACGTTCAGCACCAGTGCTTTGTTATCCCGGATCTGGTGCAGGATGTCCAGAAACGCTTCGGTCCATGTATCAAAGCTCTCGCAGCCTTCCATCGCCTTAGTTGCATCTTCTGTCAGGATCCAGTCCACCAGATCGTAAATATCCTTGAAGTGGTAGTAGAAAGTCATGCGGTTCACACCGCAGTCCTCGGTGATATCGTTGATCGTGATCTTATTGAGGGGCTTTTCCAGCAGCAGCTTTTTCAGCGATGCTTCCAGTGCCCGCTTCGTTGTTTGTGACACAAAAACCTTCCTTTCCCGACCGTAGAAATTTTTCCCGCTGCGTACGGCGATTGGCAGCTTTCTACATTATAATACCGCAAAAGCAGTCCCGATTGCAAGCATTGATTCTGTACACTTTGTAAACAAAGAATGACTTCCTGTGTTTCACTCCGGCAGTTTCTCGCTTCAGAAGCCATTTCTCTGCCCCCAAAAGACCCTTCCGGCGGTGTGCAATGCCTGCAAAAGCGGCTTCTTCCGGCAAAAAAGCGGAAAAGGCCCTTGATTTTATATTCCTCTGCGCTTAGAATGGGAGCAGACGGCTGTGAATTAAGTTCCGTTTTGAGGGAGGGTACAAACTATGATGGATACCATTGGTTTTCTGGGCTGCGGCAACATGGGCGGAGCCATCGCCCGTGCCGTCTGCAAAGCTGTTGACCCTAAGAAGGTTTTTCTAGCAAACCGCACTGCGGCCAAGGCACAGGCACTGGCCAAGGAACTGGGCTGCAAAACAGCCACCAATGCTGAGGTGGCCGGTGACTGCGACCTGATCTTTCTGGCCGTGAAGCCCCAGATGATGGAAGCACTGCTGGAGCCGCTCAGATTCACGCTGGACGAGCGCCCCAAGCGCTTTGTGCTGTGCAGCATGGCAGCAGGCCTTTCGATCGCCCGCATTCAGGAGCTGGCCGGTGAGGACTTTCCTGTGATCCGCATCATGCCCAATACCCCGGCATCGGTGGGCGAAGGCATGATCCAGTATTGCTCTTCCAACGTTACCGCAGAGGAAGAGGAAGCGTTCCTCAGGATCATGGCTCCCGCGGGCCGTCTGGACGCCGTGCCGGAAAGCCTGATCGATGCTGCCAGCTGCGTTTCCGGCTGCGGCCCGGCATGGGTGTACCAGTTTATTGAGGCTCTGGCCGACGGCGGTGTGGCCTGCGGCCTGCCCCGCACCAAAGCACAGGAATATGCCGCACAGATGGTTCTGGGCAGCGCAAAGCTGGTTCTGGAAAGCGGAAAGCATCCCGGCGAACTCAAGGATGCCGTATGCAGCCCCGGCGGCAGCACCATTCAGGGCGTGCGCGTGCTGGAAGAGCGTGGCCTGCGCGGTGCGGTGATGGATGCCGTCATCGCCTCGTACAATAAGACTAAGGAAATGGGAAAGGGTTAATGGAATCATGCGCATCGTTGTGAAAGTAGGCACTTCTACTCTGGCATACGCCACCGGACGGCTGAACATCCGCCACACCGAAAAGCTGGTCGAGGTTTTGAGCGACCTGAAAAACGAAGGCCACGAGGTCATTCTGGTGTCCTCCGGCGCCATCGGAATGGGCGTAGGCAAGCTTTCTCTGCCAACCCGCCCAAAGGATACCTCCACCAAACAGGCCTGTGCCGCTGTGGGACAGTGTGAGCTGATGTACACCTACGACCGTCTGTTCAATGCCTATAATCACACTGTGGCGCAGATCCTGCTCACCGGCGTGGACGTGGAGCACACCGAGCGCCGGGTGAACTTCCAGAACACCCTGTCCCGCCTTCTGGAGCTGGGTGCACTGCCCATCATCAATGAGAACGACACCGTTGCCACCGATGAGATCACCTCCATCGGCGACAACGACACACTGGCGGCCATCGTGGCCTGCTGTGCACAGGCCGACCTGCTGGTGCTGCTGAGCGACATCGACGGCCTGTACACGGCCAATCCCCACACCCACCCGGATGCAAAGCTCATCCCGCTGGTGCGGGAGATCACCCCTGCGGTGATGGCACTGGCCGATGGCGCGGGCTCCGCCCTTGGCACCGGCGGCATGGCCACCAAGCTGCGCGCCGCCCGCATGGTGACCGGCAGCGGTGCCGACATGGTCATTGCGAACGGTGCACACCCGGAACTTTTGTATGACATTGCCGCGGGCAAGCCCGCAGGTACCCGCTTTACCGGCCACAAGGAGGACTGAACCTATGACGACACAGCAAATTCTGGAAGCGGCCCGCAGCGCCAAAAGCGCCCTTGCACTGGCCGATAACGCTGTCCGCAGCACTGCCCTGCTGGGCATGGCGGACGCTTTGTGCGATGCGCAGAACCAGTCTGCCATCCTTGCTGCCAACGCCGAGGACATGGCTGCTGCCAAAGGGCACATCAGCGATGTGATGCTGGACCGTCTGGCCCTGACCGTTCCGCGCATCGAAGCCATGGCGCAGGGCATCCGCGAGGTAGCCGCCCTGCCCGACCCGGTGGGCCGGGTGCTGAACCGGGTAGAGCGCCCCAACGGCCTTGTGATCGAAAAGACCGCCGTGCCGATGGGCGTGATCGCCATCATCTACGAGAGCCGTCCCAACGTGACCAGCGATGCCGCCGCCCTTGCCATCAAAAGCGGCAACGCCTGCATCCTGCGCTGCGGCAAGGAGGCCTGGCGCAGTGCCAACGCCATCGTCACCGTTCTGCGGCAGGGCCTGAAAAAGGCCGGTCTGCCCGAGACTTCGGTCTGCCTGATCGAGGACACCACCCACGCTTCCGCCAACGCTCTGATGACCGCCGTAGGCTATGTGGATCTGCTGATCCCCCGCGGCGGTGCAGGGCTCATCCGTGCCTGCGTGGAGAACGCCAAGGTGCCCTGTATCCAGACCGGCACCGGCATCTGCCATATCTATGTAGACGACACTGCCGACCTTTCCAAAGCGCTGGACATCATCGAGAACGCAAAAGCCAGCCGCCCCAGCGTCTGCAACGCCGAGGAGGTGTGCCTTGTGCACTCTGCCATTGCCGGAGAGTTTCTTCCCCGTCTGGCCCAGCGGCTTGGCTCGGACCGCATTGCAAAGGGTCTGCATCCGGTAGAGCTTCGTCTTGACAAGCGCGCCGCCGCCATAATCGCTGGCACGCCTGCCGGCGAAAAAGACTTTGACACCGAGTTTCTGGATTATATCCTTGCCGTCAAAGTGGTGGACAGCGTGGAGGAAGCCATCGACCATATTGCCCGGCATTCCACCGGCCACAGCGAGGCCATCCTGACCCGGACACAGGCCCACGCAGATCTGTTTACCGCTGCTGTGGACAGCGCCGCTGTGTATGTGAACTGCTCCACCCGCTTTACGGATGGCGGCGAGTTTGGACTTGGGTGCGAAATGGGCATTTCCACCCAGAAGCTCCACGCCCGCGGCCCCATGGGACTGGCCGAGCTGTGCAGCTACAAATATATCATCCGCGGCAACGGACAGACCCGCTGAACCCACCTTCCGCGTGTGAAGATCGGGAGTGAGCGATTTCTCCATTCAATTCATCATTTGGCAAAAGGATCTGAAAAGCTTTTTCAAATACAGGCTGGTGCAAATTGCGTCAGCCTGTATTTTTGTTTCACACAGACAGACTGTTTTTGTTTAAAATACAATTTTTGAATTTTGTTTTCATCAGGCCCGTTTAAATCGTTCCCTGATATGGATGAATGTATCCCAGTTTCCTGCACTTCTCACAAAGATATAGTCCTACTTTCTCCATTTTGTTTTGTAAAAAGTACAAGAATCCCCTTGACAGCCCCTATTTCGATGCGGTAAAACTATATTGGAAGATTTGATAACGATTTCACTCCATTTCACTTTCCAATGAGAAAGTTGTTCGTCACACACAACACTATACTTGGAACAAAGGAGAGAGCAATATGACGATCGCCATTCTTGCACATGATTCCCGTAAAGAGCTTGCACTGCAGTTCTGTACTGCTTACAGTGCCATTTTGTCCAAAAACACAGTCATTGCCACCGGTACCACCGGACGGATGCTGGCACAGACCACCGGTCTGCCGGTACATTGCTATCTCTCCGGAAAACTGGGCGGTGTGCAGCAGATCACTTCCCGCGTTGCCTGTGACGAGGTGGATCTGGTGCTGTTCTTCCGCGACCCGCTGAAGGCAGACGCTTCCAGCATCACGGAGCAGAATCTGCTCCGCCTGTGCGACATGCACGGCGTACCCATTGCCACCAACATTGCCACCGCAGAGGTTTTGCTGCGCGGTCTGGATCAGGGCGATCTGGATTATCGAGAGGGAATGCATCCGGCCCTTGTGGAGCCTGTGCCCGCAGCCATGCCCCGCCGTGTGACTGCCTGATTTTGTGTATAGAGTATTGGGAAAGAGCGAGGCTGCTGCAACAGCCTCCTACGAAAGATGAGATAGACTTCCCCGGAAGGGGTCGCCTATCTCATTTTTTTGTAAGCTGAAATTGTGGGAAACCACAATTGAATATTCGGATTAAAGTCAGCAAATGGAGAATCGTAGATAATACGGTTTATGCAGATTATGTGGTAGATTGCAGACAGGATTACGGCTGGCTCATCCGATAATCAACAAAGGCGGTGGCTCCCCTTATTGTGGGAGACCACCGCCTTTTGCTGCGTCTATTGAGGGGGATGATGCAGCAGCCTGCTGAAAAAACGGGCGGCAAACAGTCCTTTTTGAAAACGGTGTAAAGTCAAAAGTTGGGGGTTGTATAGGAACCGCCTGCAAAAGCCTGAAAACGGTGCAGGCGAAGCAATGCAGCCCCCAAAAATCGGCTTCAGCAAAAAGAAAAGCACCATACTCCCTACGAAGTACAGTGCTTTTTGGTGGAGCTATCAGGAGTCAAAACGAACATTTTAGCATCCGGTGACAGCCCGCCATCGGGCGGGTCTTCTCCGGTTTCCAAAGGAATTTCGACGCTATTCTGGTCTCCCATGCAGGAGAACACCAGCTTCATGCGGTTATCATCGTAGACATAGACGGCCACGAGGAAGTTTTTGAACAGCTCCATCTGAAAATCCCGGTCGTGGATGTCGCCCTGCTGCAGCAGTTCCAGATAGGAGATGATTTGCTCCCGGTCGATTTTCACGACATCCTCTTTGGCCACATTCAGCTGGACGCTCAGCCGGGATTGCTCAGTCTCAAGCTCGACCATCCGGGTGCGGGTGGCCTCTGTGATAATCCCCATCTCGATGGCTTTCAGCATATTCGAGGTGGCTTTTTTATTTTCCTCCAACTGCTGCTCCAACGCCTCAATCTGGAGGTCATTGTCGTGCTTTTCCCAGTATTCGACCGTCCGATCTGCTATCCACGCAATGACATCATCGGTCAAGCAGTACATCTTGATGGCCTGAGCCACAGCCGGTTCAATGACATCCCGGCGGATGTTCTTCTTGTCACAGGCGTGCTCGGTGCGCCGCTTCTGGCAGGTGTAGTAGTAATGCAGCTCGCCGTTTCTACTGGTGCCAGATACGCCCGTCATGTAGCTGCCACAATGCCCGCAGCGCAGCTTCCCGGTCAGCAGATAATCTTCTGCCCCGACACGGTGCCGGGTTCCGACTGGATTCTTTTTCATCCTCATGGCCTCCTGTACCCTGTACCACAAATCATCGCTCACTATGCGTGGAATGCCATCGGCCACCCGGACATCCCCGTATATGTAGATGCCCCGGTACCGCTCGTTCTGGCAAATACTCTGGAAGCTGCCTTTGTTCCAGTTGGCTCCCTTGCTGGTCTTGATGCCCTGGGCATTGAGATCTCGCGCAATGTCCACGAACAGGTCACCAGCAGCCACACGGGTGAATATTTCCCGCACAACGGCCGCATTCGCTTCATCCAGCACCACACGGCCATCCTCACCCCGCTTGTAGCCCAAGGGCTGCCGACCGTTCGCCATGCACTTGCTGGCGTTATCATACAGCCCCCGGGTGATGTCCTCCGCCATGTTCTCGCTGTAGAATTGATTCACATTCATCATGTTCCTCAATGCGAAACGCCCGGCGGCTGTATCGTCAAAATCTTCCTCGGCGTAGAACACCTTCACGCCGCAGTCTTCCAGTTTGGCCTCGTTGACCATTGCCTGAAGCATATTGCGGCCAATGCGGTTTGACTTCCATGCCACAACCGCCTGAAATTTGCCTTTTTCAGCATCCCGCATCATTCGCTGGAAGTTGGGCCGCTTATCGGTCTTGCCGCTGATTGCCCTGTCCTCGTATGTACCGACAATGCGCAGTCCAAGCGCAGCTGCGTGCTTCGTACACTCTGCGATCTGCTGCTCGATGCTGACCTCTCGCTGGTTATGCGACGAGTACCGGGCATAGATGACGGCATCGAGGCCAGCAGCAATATTCTTTTTTCGGGCCATCAACCATCACCGCCCACATCAATATGGTAAATTCCATTATCATCTGCAAACGGAATTGGCTTTCCGTTCCACATTCCGAGTGCTTCCAGTTCTGGCATAAGCTCAAACCACTGCTGTTCTGAAATGACCGGAATATTTAGAGCTTTGGCCTGATCGATTTTCTTCTGCATTGGATTGCTACACGCAACCAAAACACCAATCTTCTTCGACACACTCATATCCGCAGTCAAACCGTATGCTGAGAAAATATCGAGAAAATCTAATCGGCTTCGCAACATAACCGGAGTTCCAGTTACATACACCCGTTTATATTCTCTCAGTCGAAGCGCAATTTCTTTCAAATTCATAAAACGGCCTCCGCAACGTAATTCACAATATTATGCCGAAAACGCACAAATTTTTCCGATTTTCGGTATAATTCCACGATTCCATGAAAAGCGGGTGCGTATTTGATATAATTCAGTTGCTGCCGGTGGTTATTTTATCAAGAAAGGACTTGCAAACCCATGAATGATACTGAATTATGCACATCCATTCAAAAATCGCTGGCTTTACTGACTGTTGCTGAAAAAATCAAGTTGCTTCGGCTCCTCAGGACTGCGCAAGGTACTGAATATAGCTCAATGCCTGCTGCTTCTTCTCCGGAGTAAGACCTGAAATAATTTTCATAATCTCTGCATCCAGCTCGTCCTCAATTTCGGGGACGAGTTTTTTGCTGTCTGCATCATCAAGAATGAGTTCTACTGGCATATCGTCAACCTTGACCAGCAAATCAGTCAGGCTCATTCCCATTCCGGATGCAAGCTGCTTCAATTTAGGGAGAGTTGGCGTGACCGGGAGCTTAGTGTTGGGGTTCATTTCCTTTTCCAGCATCGAAATATAGCCATTAGACAACCCGCAAGCAGTAGCAAATTGCCGTTGAGACAGTCCGTGGTCATTCCGGTATTCAATGATTAAATCTTTCAAGGTCATGTTCAATCCCTCCGTTTTGTACAATCCATTATACAATTATAGTCGAGACGCTGTCAATGAGTTTTGTGTAATTTCTTAAACAAAATTTGTGTAATGAACTTGACAAAGGCCATGGGATGTTGTACTATGTGTGTGCAACCGATTAAACAAAATCCGTTGTGAACCGAAAAGATAGGAGGTGACAAGAATGGGCTTCAAAATTAAAGAGGTTCGCAAGTCTTTGAAAATGAGCCAGGAGGAACTTGCCGAAAAGAGCGGCATTAGCCGGGGCACTATCGTTGCGCTGGAAGCCGGTACTGAGCGAGTGACCACCACCAAGACGCTGGTTGCTCTGGCCGCAGCCATGAACGTGAGCATTGACCAGATTTTTTTTGCCGACGATGTTTAATCGGTTACACAGGAGGATCACATGGACACCACAATTCATATCAACGTGGCCGATATTCCCCCGGAAGTCGGTGAGAGCTTTGGCCGCGTGACGCTGGCGGGATTCAAAAAATTCATCGCCCAGCCCGGGAACCGCGAGAAGCTGGAAGCCCAAACGGCTGCCCGCAAGGCTCGCAAAGAAAGGGAGTGTAAGGAATGACCCGGATTCTGATGATCGTGTACGGCATCACCGCCGAACAGGCAGCAGCTCGTGCCCCGGCGGCGCAGTTTGCTGTGACCTCTGTTATCGCAGCCCTGTTTGTCTGGCTGGACAGCATGGGGATGTTCGATGATGTAGGCCGCTGGATGGGGCGCAAGCTCCGGGAGGTGCTGGATGCTGTATCCGACTGACGAAGAAGCTGGCTATCCTGAGCCTCCTGTGTGCCCCCTCTGCCACCAGAGGTGCGATACCATCTACCGCACCGATGATGGCACAATCGTTGGCTGCGACCGCTGCTTAGAGGCCGCAGATGCATGGGAAGTCAACGAGTGCTTCCCGGAAAAGGAGTGATTTTTATGAAAGGATTGGTATTTGACACTGAGAATCGGATTCAGCTCAAGGACTTCGGCGAACCGCTGCTGGATAACCTCCAGAAAGAGGTCGGCGGCTACATCGAGGTGGTTCATCCCAAGTATCTGCCGGAAGGCCTCTGCATGGTGGTAGATGATGAGGGATTGCTGAAAGGCTCCCCCGTCAATAACATTGCCAGCGTCCTCTATGGCACGCCGGAACACGGTCAGCCCATTGCTGGCAACGCCGTGATTCTCGGCGAGGGCTTTGTGGACGGCGAGCGTGATTTTGTGAGCCTGACCGAGGATGATAAAACCAACCTGATTCTCTTGCTTTTCGCGCTCGGCATCAGCATCAAGGACGAAAGCGAGGCCGAATGATGGATCTGGAAAAATTCTACTTCACCTACGGTTCCGATGATGTCCAGCCGTACTGCGGTGGGTGGACGGAGGTTTGGGCACCAAACTACCACATGGCGTGTCAGGCGTTCCGGGCAGTGCATCCCGACCGCATTCCCAATATCCTGAACTGCTCCAGCGTGTACAGCGCAAGGGAGTTCGAGAAAACCAAGATGTTCGGCCCGAGCGGCAACTTCGGCCTCCGCTGCCGGGAGACCATCACTCTGAACATCGCTGTCAACAAGGCCGAGGAGGGGGTGATTTTTTGAAAGTAAGAGGCAAAAAGCTGACCCGCAAGCAGAAAGAGGCCCTCTCCGCACAGGGCTGGGATTTCCGCCTGTACCTCTGTGTCCGGGATGGCCCGGACTTCATGGAGCTGGTCAACCGCACCACTGGCAAGTACATCATGTTCAAAAAATGAAAGGAGAATGCAACATGGCACAGGATACCGCATTGCAGGTCATTGAACTTCAGCAGTTGCCCATCATTGTCGAGCGGCTTCACAGCGTTAAGGCCGATATTGAGCAGCGCACTGCCGAAGCTCTTTCACTGGTCTGCACCGAACAGACCTATAAAAGCGTCAAGGATGCCCGCGCGCAGTTAACCAAGGAATTCAAGGAGTACGAGGCCCAGCGCATTGCTGTCAAGGACAAAATCCTTGAGCCTTACAATGCCTTTGAGCAGGTCTACCGGGAGTGTGTGACGGTACCGTTCCAGCAAGCAGATGCCGAGTTGAAGCAGAAAATTGCGGATGTGACCTCTGGTATTGTGGCTCAGAAAACGGAAAAGCTCATGGATTACTACGGCGAGCTGGTGGAAGCCGCCAACATTGACTGGCTGGATAATCTGACCTACCGCCCGAAGGTCACTATGAGTGACAGCCTGACTTCTTTGAAAAAGCAGGCAAAGGCGTTTGTGGACGGCATTGTGGCCGACGTGGCCGCCATCGAGGGCATGGATAACGCCGCTGAGATCATGGTGGAGTACCGCAGCAATCTGGACTTGCCCACTGCCATCAAGACCGTGGCTGACCGGCACAAGGCGCTGGAAGAACAGCGCAGACGTGAAGAAGAACGCCGCGCCCGGCAGGCAGAGCGGGAAGCTGCTGCTGAAAAGGTTCGTACCGCTGCTGCGGCCGCAGCCAAGGCCCAGCCTGAACCGGCGCAGGAAATCTCCGCAGACCCGGAAATCGCCGTGCAGCCTGAACAGGAGCCGGTACCGCAGCCTAAGCCGGAACCTATCTTCATGACCCGCTTCTATGCAAAGGGCACCAAGGCCCAGCTCGTTGGTTTGAAGCATTATCTTGAAAAGGAAGGTATTGAATATGGCAACGCCTAATAATCAACTGCAAGCGCAGCAGAAACCCAAGTTCTCCGTAGCAATCACCACCAAGAGCTACCAGTCCTTGATCTCCAACACCCTGCGTGACCCGGCCCGCGCCCGCCGTTTTACAGCCTCCATCACCAGTGCGGTGGCTGTCAACCCGGCTTTGCAGGAATGCGATGCCGGTACGATTCTTGCCGGTGCCCTGCTGGGCGAAAGCCTGAACCTCAGCCCGTCCCCGCAGTTGGGCCAATATTATCTGGTTCCGTTCAAGCAGAAGGCCAAGTATGACCGCAACAATCGACTGATCCGCCCGGAAATCACCACGGCCACGTTTGTACTGGGTTACAAGGGGTACGTTCAGCTGGCGTTGCGTAGCGGTCAGTATGCTGATCTCGATGTGATGGAAATCAAGGAAGGCGAGTACCTTGGCAAAGATTCGCTGACCGGCAAGGCAAAGTTCCAGTTTATTGAGGACGACGATCAGCGGGATGCACTGCCTACGGTGGGCTATATGGCCTACTTCGAGTATTTGAACGGTTTCCGCAAGGTGCTGTACTGGTCCAAAGAAAAGATGATGAACCACGCCGACACCTACTCCAAAGCATTCAGCCGCCAGAAGTACGAGGAATTGCAGGCAGGAAAAGTCCCGGAAAGCGAAATGTGGAAGTATTCCTCTTTCTGGTACAAGAACTTTGATGATATGGCAAAGAAAACCCTGCTTCGCCAGCTCATTTCTCGCTGGGGTGTTATGAGCATCGAGATGGCCAAAGCCTTTGAAAGCGACAACACCGTGTCCATGGTGGACGGCAACGGCGAAATCATCCCCGAACCGGAATCTATGCCTAGTGCATCCGAACAGCCGGAGCTGCACACCGGGAAACCGGATGTCGGCGATGGTCAGGGCGCTCTGCCTCATGGGGATATTTCTCAGGGTGAACCGACGACCGTAGAAACGGTAGTTGACCTCAGCTCGTTATGATCGACTACAACATCATATCCACCGGAAGTCAGGGAAATGCGGTGGTGATCGAGCACAAAATCCTCATTGATTGCGGGGTTTCGTTCAAGGCACTGGCAGCGGAATACCGGACGTTGAAGCTGGTGCTGCTGACCCACATCCACAGTGACCACTTTCATCCATCCACATTGCGGCTGCTGGCCTCCAACCGGCCGACGCTCCGCTTTGCCTGCTGTGCTTGGCTGTGCAAGCCGCTGGTGGATGCAGGGGTGCCGGTCTCGCAGATTGACGTTCTGGAGCCGGGACACCTGTACGGATACGGAATCTGCAACGTCATTCCACACATGGTCAAGCACAATGTTCCAAACTGCGGGTGGAAGGTCTGGCTGGACGGGAGAAAGCTGTTTTACTGTACCGACATGAATAACCTAAACGGCATTTCCGCCCCGAACTATGACTTGTACATGGTTGAGGCCAACTATGACGACAAGGACATTCAGGCCAAAATTGCAGAAAAGAAGCTGACTGGCGAATACATTTATGAAAAACGTGTTCTGCGAGACCACATGAGTGTGGCCAAAATCAATGATTGGCTGTACGCCAACATGGGGCCGAACAGTGCCTATATCTATATGCACTGCCATCAGGACAAGGAGGATGCCACATGACCGGGCGGCTGGTGGACATGGCTTTTACCCTCGACGGGAAACAGAGGGTCACGCTGGAACTCAACGGTGACTTCCGGGAAATCTGGGACAAGCTCCATCAGGAGCCGATTCTGGACGTGGAAATCAAAAAGCACAGGGAAAAGCGTAGCCTGTCGGCAAATGCGTATTTCCACGTTCTGTGCAACAAGATTTCTGCGGAGACCGGTGAGAGCGAGGATGCCGTGAAGCGGCGGCTCGTGGTTTCGTATGGAGCGCTTGCCCGCGATAAGGACGGCAAGCCTGTTGGTCTGAAGCTCCCTCCGACCGTGGATCCATGTGACTTTTATCCCTATGTCCGGCTCTATGAAACCCGGCAGGAAAACGGCAAAGACTACTCCTGCTATTTTGTCTACAAGGAAAGTCACAAAATGGATTCAAAGGAGTTTGCTCACCTTGTGGATGGAGCAATCGAGGAAGCTAAGGAATTGGGTATCCAGACCGATACTCCGGAACAGCTGGCCCATTACAAGGAAGAGTGGGCTAAATAGTCAGCTTTTCATGAAAGAGGTGATTTTTAATGCTGAATAGTTGCGCTTTTCAGGGGCGGCTTGCTGCCGACCCTGAGCTGCGAACCACCCAGACGGGAAAAACGGTGACAAGTTTCCGTATGGCGGTTGACCGGGATATGGTGGATGCCAACGGTCGCCGACCTACGGACTGGCTCACCTTTACTGCATGGGGTAAGACGGCGGAGTTCGTCAGCAAGTACTTTCGTAAGGGAAGCGCCGCTGTGGTTCATTCTCGCTGCCAGACGCGGCAGTTTGAGGATAAGAACGGCAATAACCGCACGGCGATTGAGTTTGTGGTGGACAACATCTATTTTGCGGGGCCGAAGCAGGAGAACCAGCAAGGGCCCGTGGATGATGGCGGGACGAACCCGCCACCGGCCACCTACCGGAACCAGCAGCCGCAGCCCCAGCAGATGGGTTTTGCTACCCAGAGCCAGCGCCAGCAATGGCATGGCGCGTCCGATCATCCCGGTAATGTTCAGGTCAGTCAGAACTTCTCGCAGGGTAGTGACGATGATTTCTCAGTTCTGGACGATGCCGACGATCTGCCGTTCTAAGGAGGTTCGCTGATGGCAACTGGCAAACGGTACTACTGGATAAAGCTCAAAGATAGTTTCATGTCCTCGGACGAAATCGACTACCTTATGAGCCAGCCGGATGGTGCCAACTATGTTGTTCTCTATCAAATGTTGTGCCTCAAGACCATCAACACAAACGGTTGTTTGGTTTCCAAAATCGGAGAAATGCTCATCCCCTACGATGCCGAAAAGATTCAGAGGGAATGCAAATGGTTTCCTTTGTCAACCGTCCGTCTGGCTCTGACCGTTTATAAACAAATCGGATTGATTTTTGAAAACCCGGACGGAACTCTGTCAATCTCTGATTATCAGAACATGATTGGCAGCGAAACCGACTGGGCAGCAAAAAATCGTAAAATTCGTAGCAATGCTGCAAATAAGGAGTTACAGGCGGGACACGACACCGGACACACAACTGGACACAATGTGTCCACTGATGGTGGTGAAAATGTCCCTACAGAGAAAGAGATAGAGAAAGATAAAGATATAGAGAACAGAGAAAGAGTAAGAGATAACGATAGTCCGACCGTCGATGCTGGGCTGGCTGAGATCATCCGCTCTTTCGAGGACAATCTCGGAGGTTTCCCACCAGCAGCGCGGGAAGACCTGCTGGGCTGGCGGGAGATTTTCACGGACGACCTCATCTTGCTGGCCATCAAAAAGGCCGCTCTGGCCGGGGTTCGCAAATGGTCCTACGTCAACGGCATCCTGAAAGTATGGAAAAACGAGGGTGTGAGAACCCTTGGTGATGTGCAAGCCCGCGACCAGCGGCGTAAGCCCCCGGCGGGTCAGCAGCCAAAGCGTTCCGCTGCCGATGACTACGATGAAATTTTCGGAGAACTTTTAGGAGGCTCGACAACATGACCGATACGAAATTGCGTGAGCTGCTGGTGGTCATCGATGACCACTACGGCCGCGCCCGCAGCTTGGAGGAGCGCAGGGCCGACACGCAAATCTACATCCGGGCGTTTGGCACCATCCCGGACGAGATTGTGGAAAAGGCTCTGTATACGGCATTTACACAGTGCAGATTCCAGAACCAGCTGATTGTGGACTGGTGTGCTGAAATCAAAAAGCTGCTGTCAGCCCAGCAGCCCTCGGCAAATGACCTCTGGGCGCAGGCTGCGGCAGCTGCCCGGAAAATCGAGGCAAATCTGTACTACCAGACCCACGGCGGATTCATTGCCCCTGATGGGCGCAAGCTGAAAGGCGAAGATTTCAAAAAGGAAAACGCGAAAATCTTCGCTGCTCTCCCGATGGTGGTACAGCGGTGGGCTGGTTCCCCGGCGGACCTGTCGGAGATTTTCAGCAGCCGCAGCAGCGCGGATCTGCGCCAGTTCGTCCGGCCGGGCTTCGACCGGGCTGTGCAGGATGCCCCGGTTGAGAGTTTGCAGCCCCCGGCTCTGCCCGGCGGCGCAGCCCCGGCACAGATTGGAGGTGGCACGGCATGAGGTCGAAAAGACCATTCCACAGCCTGATCGTATGCGTTTCGTGTGCGATGGTTGGCTGCATCCTCACAAGCACGGCCTACTCCCGGCGGGTGAACGATTTGGAGACCGAGCGGGATATCTACGCCAGCAAGTCATCCAACTGGGAGCGCATGGCCGGAGAACGTGATGAAACCATTGACCAACTCCAAACCGAGGTAGACAAGCTGACCGCAGAACTGAACGCCCAGACCGATTTGACCCTTACATACGCCGGGGCGTTCAGCTGCACAGCCTATTGTTCCGAGGAATACGCCCACATCTGTGGCGAGGGGCACGGCATCACATCCAGCGGCGCAAAGGTGCAGCCGGGCGTGACCGTAGCTGCTGACATCAGCGTTCTGCCCTACGGCACAGTGGTCTATATCGAGGGCGTAGGCCTCCGGGTCGTTCAGGACACTGGCAGCGCGGTAAAAGGTAACAAGCTGGATGTGGCGGTAAACACCCATGCAGAGGCTCTAAGCTGGTCTGGATGGGGCTCCCGCCGGGTCTGGATTATTTCGGGAGGTATTGAACCGTGAAAAAGCCGTTTGAGACCGAAATGGACGACACCAGACAGGCGGTCGGACAAATCGTGGGTTTGTGCACCACCATTGCGCTGCATCAGGAGTTCGGTGTCGGCAAGACCAGACTGGAGCGCATTAAAGCTAGAATTGACGAGTTGGAGAACCAGAACACCGAAGTCATTATGACCCCGGATGCCTACGGCAGACCCTCCAAGGACAAGGCAGAGACCATCCGGGAAAGCTGGCTGGCTGGATACGTTTCTTCCGACTACCGAATCCCGATGGTGAGACTGCCTCGTGGACGCAAAGAGCAGCAGTACCGCATTGCTGGCGACAGGGCTGCCAAAATTGCTTGGCAGGTTTACGCCAAGGCGGTTATTGATGTGCTGCACTATGGTCCAGACCGCTTGGAACGGCTGCGCAAGGAAAGCCATGCCAACTATGAGCAACTGAACAAGTGGGGGCATGAGGATGGTCTGGACGTTGCGATGGAAAAGCTGCGCCGCTGCGCTGCGGAGGCTATGCAAGCCCCGGAAATGGAAGTTTCTGATATTGATGGCAGCAAGTATGCTGCGGAAGTGGACAAGGAGTTCCGTAAGCAGCAGCTGAATTTCATCAAGCGTGTCCGGGCACAGACCCTTGGTCGCATCGGTGCCACCTCACAGCCCGTCAACGTACTGGCCGAACAGGGTGTGCAGAACAAGGTTCAGCTGATTATGCAGCAGGTTTCCCAGCAGTCTTTTGAACGTAGGAGGAGACGTTGATATGGCACAAAATGAATACGGCGAGAAGCTGGACAGCAATGGCTATGCGCCCAGCATCCTCAGCAAGAGCCCCACCTGTCTGATTTGCGGGCGGTATCGCACCGCCCGGCACGAAGTCTTTTTCGGACCGTACCGGGATAAGAGCAAGCGGCTTGGCCTGTGGGCAAACCTCTGCCCTTGGTGCCACCAGAACGGCGTGACTGCCGTACATACAAATAGAGAGGCCGATCTCCGCTTAAAAAAGTGGGCGCAGAAAAAGGCCATGGAGTATTACGGCTGGCCAGAGGCGCGGTTCATCCAAGAGTTTGGGAGGTCGTACCTGTGAGTGCCTGTCCGATTATTGCTATCGACCCCGGCAACACCCAGTCTGGCTACTGCGTGATTGATCGCAGCACCCTGCGCCCTCTGGAATTCGGAAAAATCGACAATGCAGAGCTGCTGCAAAAGCTTTCCTCTGCCGGAGCACAGGGTTGGCGGTGGGCGGTCATCGAAATGGTGGCATCCTATGGAATGTCGGTTGGTCGGGACGTTTTCGACACTACAGTCTGGATCGGTCGCTTTTACCAAGTTCTTTCCGACCAATGCCCGGTGCGAATGCTGTGCCGCATCGAGGAGAAAAAGCACATTTGCCACGACAGCAGAGCCAACGATACCGCCATCCGGCGGGCGTTGATCGACCGATTTGCAGCCCATGACCTGAAAAACGGCAAGGGCACAAAGAAAAAGCCGGATTTCTTCTATGGCTTTAAGGCCGATGTGTGGGCAGCCTACGCACTTGGCCTGACCGCCATCGAGAACCGGGAGAACGACTACAAATTTTCAACTACTTAAAAGCTACTTGAAAGGAGCTTCATCATGGATAATTCTCTGTCTGAATCCGCACGTTTCGCAGTCTACCGTGAAAAACTCAAGGGCATCTGCGAGGCCAACAACCTGAGTTATGTGTTCATCAAGAACGCATACCCCATCAAGCTGGTTATCCGTCCGTTGGGCGGCGTTGGTGAACAGATGTCGATGCTGGAGGAGGCATCCGAGGACAACTACATCTCGCCGGGTGCATCCATCCTGTTCACCGTCAAGGATGGGAACCTGACCTACCGCATGAGCAAGACGTTCACCATCTCCGACACCTTGTTCAACAAAATCAAGAACATCTTCAAGAATATGCACTACCTCTGGCTCCAGTTCTTCTTCCGGGATTTGGTCGAGGGTGGAAAGCTGGCAGCTCTCGGCTACAAAATGCCGGATATTCCGGAATCCGGTGGGCAGCAGGATGCGCCCCGGGAAAATGAGCCTGATTCTTCGAATCTCCCCGGGGAGGCCGAACCGCTGGAAGAAGTTGATGCTGAGGAACTGGACGATGCGGAGGAACCCGCAGCCGATGAACTGACCAAGGCCACCGAGATTGCCCGGCAGAACGGCGGCGTTACGCAGGCCATGTTGGAGCAGCAGATAGGCGTGACCGCAGAAAAGGCCATTGCGCTGCTGGATGATATGGAATCCGCTGGTGTGATTGAGTTCTCCAACGGCCACTACACCATCGCCGCTGCTGACAGCGAGGAGGAGTAACCTATGGCAAAGGCAGCAGTGACCCGCAGCATCCGGGATGACCACCAGAAGAACTTCCTCAAAATCTTCAATAGCCTGACTGGAAAGCACAGCCGCTGGGAGATTTGGGAGGACTTTGTCACCCTGACGGCCATCGAGATCTCGAACAGCACGGACAAGGTAAATGCCCCAGAGCGCACTAAGATGTATCAGACCATCGTTTCCAAATACTCCGCCAAGGAGCGGGACGGCATGGTTGAAATGCTGGCTGAGGTAATCATGGGCATGGAGCAGAATCCTGACCAAGACTTCCTCGGTTCGCTGTACATGATGTGCGAGTTGGGCAACGACCACGCCGGGCAGTTCTTCACTCCCTACGATGTGTGCCGCTGCATGGCCGAGATTACGTTCGACCCGAAGCTGCACCCGGACATGGAGGGATTCATCTCGGTATCTGACCCGGCCTGTGGTGCTGGGGCCACGCTGCTTGCCTTTTTGAACGTCTGCAAAAGACGGAATATCTGCTACCACAACAAAGTCCTTGTCATAGCCCAAGACATTGACTTCATCGTTGGGCTGATGTGCTACATCCAGTGCAGCTTCATGGGCTGCGCTGGATATGTAGTCATCGGTGACACACTCGTGAACCCGGCAACGGCCTACGACAGCCGCGGATTGCTGCCCGCAGGACCACAAAACCGCATCTGGTATATGCCGCTTTTCTCAACCGATGTGTGGTATATGCGCCGCCAGATAGCGCAGATGAACCTGCTGTTTGAACCGAAAGGCGAACCTGCAAAAATCGAAAAAACCGATATTAAACCCGCAAATTTGCAAAAATCTATCAAAAATGAGCCTAAAGCCCCGGAAAACGAGCCTCTTAACGAAACCAAAACCGGGCAGCTCACGTTTTTCTAACCCGAAATAAGAAAGGAGTATCCCTATGGCAGACATTACTTACATCCCTATCCGGCAGCTGTACCCTCACCCCGATAACCCCCGCAAGGAACTGGGCGACCTGTCCGAACTTGCCGCCAGCATCAAGGAAAACGGCGTGTACCAGAACTTGACCGTAATCCCCGGCCACTACCTCAACAGCCGGGAGTACATCGCAAAGTGCGTTGACGAGGGCGGGGATGCAGCCGCAGCAGCGGCAGCATGGACACCCAAGGCTGTGTGGTCCAGTGAGGACTACACCATCATCATCGGCCACCGCCGGGCAGCAGCAGCGCAGCAGGCAGGACTGTACGAGCTGCCCTGCGCCATCGTGGAGATGGACGAGCGGGAGCAGATGCAGACCATGATGGTTGAGAATATGCAGCGGTCAGACCTCACCGTCTACGAACAGGCGCAGGGCTTCCAGATGATGATGGACTTTGGGCAGACCGTGGAGCAGATCTCCGACAAATCCGGCTTCTCACAGTCCACCGTTCGGCGGCGTATCAAGCTGCTGGAACTGAACCACGACAGCTTCAAGAAAGCCGAAAAGCGCGGTGCAACCCTGTCTGACTTCGCCCAGCTGGACAAAATCGAGGACTTGGAAGCCAGAAACCGGGTGTTGGAGACCCTCGGCACCCAGAACTTCAACAGGGCTATGCAGGATGCGCTGGAACAGCAAAAATGGCAGCACCAAAAGGCCGAATGGATTGAGCAGCTCAAAAAATTCGCCGTGGAAGATCCGCAGGCCACCTACCAGACACACGAACACGTAAATGCGTATGGCAAATGGGGCACAAAAAAGGAAGTCATCATGCCGGAAGATGCCGACAAGGTTGCTTATGTCTATAAGGTCAGTGAAAATCAGATTGACCTGTACAAACCTCGCGATACGGAAGCCGAGGATGCCAGCAACTCGGCGAGGGATGCCGCAAGAGCCACCGAGCAGCTTGCGAGAGAACAGTTTGCCGCTGTTACGAAGCTCATGTACGAGCTGCGATGGGACTTCGTGAAGGACTTGACTCCCGCGGAGTGCAAAAAGCACCTGCCGGAAATCTTGGCTTATTCCACCCCGATTCTGACCGAATATCGGCACATGGAGGATGACGAAAACGTGTTGCGGCTGCTCGGCATCGGTTTGGATGAGCAGATTCGGGAAGACACGGAACTGGAAGATGCCCTGAAAATGTTCAATGCTTACGATACCGAGCCGGAGAAGATTCTACTGGCGGTTGCTTTTGATGCAACGGACAGCAGTCGTGAGGGTTATTGGAGCACGGAATGGAACGGGCCGACAGGCGCGAGCAAGTTCGTTCACCGCAAAAATGATGACCTTGACAGCACCTATGAACTGCTCGCTGCACTCGGTTACGAAATGGCCGATGATGAAAAGGCTTTGCAAGACGGCACCCACCAGCTTTTTGCGGTGTATGGTTCCGGCAGCCAGGCTGACACGCCCTGCGATAAGTGCAAAGCTGCTCACCCTGAATGCGACAAGTGCTGCAAAACTTGCGATGACCACTGCAATGCGTTCCAGCTGTGCAGAAAGGAGTATGGCGAATGACCGACCTTGTAAAGTGTGACCGCTGCGGCACACCGTTCAGCATCCAGACAGCCGGCATCCGCAGTACATGGAGCGGCGATTACATGGTGCAGTATTTCACCTGCCCCGGCTGCCACCATCGCTACCAGATTCTGACCACGGACACCGAACTGCGCCAGACCGTTCAGCAGCACAAGAAAATTGCCGCAAAAATCCGCATGGGCCAGAGCAAGAATTTCCGGCCGGGAACCCTGAAAAAGTATCAGGCGGAAATGAAAAAGCTGGAGGCTGAGCAGAAAAAACGGCGGGATGAACTGATGGACAAGGGCAACGAGATCCTCGCCGCACTGGGAAAGGAGTAACCCATGGACGACTTAAAAGAATATGCAGACCGCCTCAAATTTGAAATTGTGGCTGCCGACTTTCTGAGTACCGAAGACCGGGAAATGGTCTTTGACCTCATCGAGAAAGTGCTGGGTGATACCGATGCCTGACCAGTTTTTCATCAACATTGCGCTGCTGGCCGTTGGCGTGTCCATCGGGGCGCTGCTGGGCGAAACCAGCCGCCAGCAGCACGACCGTGCTCTGTTCCGGGAGTATATCAACTTCATGGCCGAATCAGAGCAGAAAAACGAATTGCTTTTCCGTGAAGTGATTCATTTCCAGACACAGAAAGGAGCCTCCCATGAGGAAGAACAGGAATAACCGCCCGCCGGAAGTCGGCGCACGGGGGCTGCTGCGGCTGCGCTGCCCCTGCTGCGGTAAGGAGTTCGGTACATACCTCCACGTTTCGCAGATGTCCATCGGCTGCCGCTGCGGGGCCACGATCTCGCTTGAACGTGGGCTTGCCCACTATGAGTTTGAGTGTGGGTGCTGCGGGCTGCACGCCAAAGGCCAGACCAACATCGAGGATTTGGAAATCACCATCCCCTGCAAGTGCGGCAATCCCATCACGTTGCACTGGGACAAGGACAAGCGGAGGTACATCGAATGACCCTTGAGGAAGCCTGCCGCCTCATCGACCCGGCAACGGATTTGGACGCTCTGGCCGAGATTGAATATTACAACGGCTTCAAAGGCAAAGACGCTGCTGCCAAAGCCCTGCACGAGGCCAGCCAGATGGTCGTTGACTTTGTGCGCCAGATGTCATGGCATGATGCCAAGAACCCGCCAATCGCCCATGAAGAAAGCTGGGAATGCGCCGGCGAAAAGCACTGCGCCGTGATAAGCGACATCGTATGGGTGTGCTGCGAGAGCGGCCACACCATGAAAGGCTGGGTCGAAAACGGGACGTGGCACATTGAGGATGGCCACCGTGCAGAGGATGGCCACTACGGGCATGTGAAGCTGTGGGCTCCGCTGCTGGAGCCGCCGGAGGTGAAAAAATGAAAACCATCACAGTTAAGCATGAGGTTTCGCCGGGTCGTGAAAGTTGCGAATTCGGCGGAGATTTTTGGGGCAAAGAGGTGTGCAAGTACCATACGTTTCGTACTCAAACCCATGGACGAAAGGCTCCGCCGGAATACAGAAAGCCCAAATGCTTGCTGTTCGACTGCTGGCTTGAGCAGCCGTACAAGAAATGCGAGGCTTGCAAGAAAGCGTGTATGGAGGCTGAATATGACAACGGAACGACTGCATTTCATGGTTGAATCTCCGGCCAACTTTGTCAGACTGGCCTGCACAATTCTCTTTGAAAAAAGAGAAGCAATGTCCGAATGGGCTGCCACATGGCATGACGTGTTCGATTGTGCCAATGGCGAACAGCTTTTTCTCCAATTCATGGAAGAACTTTTCCCGGACGGCTGCACCATTGGAGAAAAGGAGCTAAAACAGATAACGGATAGAGCAGTCCGCTACTTGCAAACCGAAACCCGCTGCCTTGACCTGAAAGCCGGTCACGATAAGTCTCGGTTTACCTACTGGGTGTCTTTTATTCCTGAACACAAAGTCTATGGATGCGAGTTCGCCCGGCATGAGGAAACCATTATTGAAATCCTTACCGCATTCTTCGGGAAGTCGATCGCAGGTTACAGTCTGGACACTTTGAAGCACTTCATTCTCCGCTCCTTTGAAATCCGCTCTGATAATTCATCGGTACGGTCTATTGCAGAGGATGTGGACTTTATCCAACGGGCGGTATTTGCCCGGAGTTTTGGCAACGGCAGACAGGAGGTGCCTGAATGAAATGGGTTGCGCTTATCTATGCAGCGGAGTGGATTTCAGTGGGGTTGGCGGTGTCAACCGCAATCCACGTCACAGGAGATCTGAGAGCGCTTTGGTTCTTTTTGATTCCGGCATTGTCCGGCGTTAAATATCATGAGGATGATGGGGGCGGGAAAAAATGAGTTGCTTGTCCTGTGAGAACTACATACCCCTTGAACCGTCCATCCAGCGCACTGATGCCCAGGGCCAGACATATACTGTGCCCGGCCTGTGCAAAATTGGTGCAGACCACATAATTTGTGGACTTCCGGTCTACCTTCCGACAGCAAAATGTGATAAAATAATAGAGGCGCCGCCGAAAGACGGTAGCTGAATTATGACGGAGGTAGGTTGTGACATTACAGGAATTGTCCAAGTACTATGACATCCAAATGACCCTCGAAAAAGACCGTGAAGCCTTGGAGAGACTGCGGCAAAGAATCACTCCCGCCTCCCCACAACTGACCGGGATGCCCCACACGCCGGGTGTTCGGGATAAAGTCGGAGATCTGGCCGTAGAGCTGGCTGACATGGACGAGCGTATCCGCTGGCTGGAAGAACTGGCAGCACAGGAAAAGCCCAAAGTCGAGGCCTACTGCAAGAGCATTGTGGATGCCCGGATGTATCTGGTTTTCAGACTGCGGTTTATCCGCTGCTACTCATGGGCCGAAGTTGCCGGAGTTCTGGGAAAAGGATATACCGAAGATGGGGTCAGCCGGATGGCATACAACTACCTCAACAAAAACTGACCGATAAGCCCTGCATTTGCGGGGCTTTTTATTTTTGCCCCAAAACTGAAATTCAAATCAGAAATCCACACAAAATCAGCTCAAAATTGAAATGAATTTAACTTTTCCCCCCTGAAAAGTTGAATTCAAAGTGGAAATCGTTGAGAATCAAGGGGATGGTTTCACTCGCTGTTGGACGTTGTCGGATGGTTTCGGATGGATGCCGAAGCTTACCGATGGATTCAGATGACAACGGACGCTCCGAGTGATATGATTAGGATGCAAAATTCAAATCAAGCCAAGCGGTGCTCACCATTCCCGGTGGGTGCCGCTATTTTATTGCCTGAAAGGAGGATTCCGGGCCGCACGTTGCTCCTTTGCGTGCGGCATCACCGTAGCACCCCGAAAAGCCGAGGTGCTGCAGCTGGGCATTTCGCCGTGCCCAGTCACAAAGAAGGAGATTTTCCATGTATCAGAAAATCAAGGCAAAATTCAAGGCAAACCCCACCATTTTCTACGCCTGTTCCATCGTTGCATCATGGGCAGGAGTCGGCTCCCTGATGAACTTCCGCACGCTGGCCATCAACAACGGCGCTGCTGCGGCTATCATCTGGGCGGTTTTCAACTCGCTGGCCTGTATCTTCTTCGGTCTGTTTGCGGAGTACATCCCGACCGTCCGGCGCATCATGCAGAGCAAGGTGATGTTCTACTTCATCGGCTTTTTGACCGTGTTCCAGACATGGACGCAGATGTCCGGCATCTATGAGATCTTCGGCGACACGCCGATCGGCACCACCGGAGGCACATTGATTGTCTACGGCACCTGCCTTGTGTTCCTGTTTATGCTTCTGAAAGAGGGCATGATTCGGAACGTCCTGTCTGATGGCTTTTCATGGGTGGTTGTTTACGGTCTGCTGGCAGTCGTTGTCATTGCCGCGCTGGTATACACCCACGGTGCATTCGTCAACATCGACCCCGGCCTGACTGCTGCCGGTATCCAGACGGGCCTCTACAAAGGCTTCCTGCTGCTGCCCGGCCCGTTCACTTATCCGTACTACTACTCGCTGTTCTCCTACAACGACAAAAATGAAGATGGCACCCAGCACGGCAACATGAAAAAGTCCTTTGTGCTGGCTGGCGTGATGTTCGGTGTCTACATGGTGCTGGCTGCGCTGCTCACATGGGTCAATTTCAGCCCACTGCTGAACACGCTCAAGGCTATCCTGATCACCATCATTGCGCTGTCCTCGCTGTCCACCTACCTCTATTCGGAGTATCTGGTGTTCGGTGAGAACATCGGCTTTCTCATTGACGTGCTCACTGTTACCTCGTGGCAGCTCGTGATCCCGCTGGGTGTCATGGGCATCTGGACGCTGATGAGTGAGCTTCGGGTGTACATCATCATCTTTGTGCTGCTGGCCTCCGTGGTCCTGCACCTCGTTTCTGACCGAAAGGAGGATGCACGATGAAAATCACGGTAAAGAAGCTGTCCGAGCTGCACAAGCCCGCCCACAACATCCGCCGGCATTCCGAGAAGCAGTTGACCGAGTACATCCGCAGCATTGAAATGTTCGGGCAGGTCAAGCCGCTGGTCGTGGCCGAGGACGGTGAGATCATCGCCGGTAACGGTCTGTATGAAGCGCTACTCCGCATGGGCCGGGAAACCTGTGACTGCTATGTCATGGTCGGCCTGACCGATGTTCAGAAGAAAAAGCTCATGATGGCCGACAACAAGGTCTATGAGCTGGGATTCACTGATGTGGATGCCATCGAGGAACTGGTCAAGGAGCTGGACGGTGATGTGGATGTCCCGGGCTGGGATGCCGATCTGCTGGAAATGCTGAACAGCACCGAGGATGAAGCGGACGAAATGATTGGCTCCTACGGAGAATTCCCGGAGAGCGAGATTTCGTCCATCAACCGCCAGCAGAATGAGGAACACGTCCCCTATGCAACAGCGCCTACCTATCCGGTAGCGCCGCCCGACCCACAGCCCGTGTCCACCGTCTCCGAGCCTCCGCAGCAGTCCTCCCCGGTGTTGGAGGTGTCTACACCTACCGAGCCGGAAACCGCTGTTCCTGAGGCGGCCAGCGGCGCAGAGCAGCACCGGTACATCCGCTGCCCGAAGTGTGGTGAGCTGATATGCCTGTGAAAGTAGTGGAAAGCAACCTGAACGTGTTGCAGGCTGCGAAGATCCGCATCCGAAATGTGTTCGCCAACGGCTGCAAAATCTACCTGAGCTTTTCTTCCGGCAAGGATAGCCTGTGCATGGCCAACCTCGTTTATGAAATGATTCTCTCCGGTGAGCTGGACCCCAAGCAGCTGACGGTGACGTTCATCGACGAGGAGGGGCTTTACCCCTCGATGGTCGATGCAGCATACCGCTGGCGGCGCAACTTCCTGTCGGTCGGCGCAAAATTCTTGTGGTTTTGCCTGCCGTTCAAGCAGGTGTCCGTCATTGACCACCTGTCCAGCTCCGAATCGTGGATAACGTGGGAGCCGGGCAAGGAAGATGTCTGGATGCGCAAACCGCCCGATTTTGCCATCATGTACAGTCCCTACCTCCACTATGCAGGGGAAATGAACTACCAGACGTTCTGCTCCAAGGCGTTTTCTGACGGCATCCAGCTTGTCGGTCTGCGTACGGCGGAAAGCCTGACCCGCTTCAAGTGCATTGCCAACACCAAAATGGAGCGCATCACCCGCGGCGGCAAGTTCTATCCCATCTACGACTGGAAGGACTCCGATGTGTGGCTGTACATCAAGGAGCGAAACCTTGAATTTCCTGAGATCTACATGAGGCTCTATGAGGCGGGTGTCCGAAAGAATGCCCTCCGGCTGTGCGCATTCTTCGGTGACTGCGGCACACAGGGCCTCCGTTGGATAGCTGAAACGGACAACGACCTGTGGGAGCGCATCCAGCGGCGAGAACCCAATGCCTACCTCGTTCTGCTCTACTGGGATTCTGAAATGTTCCGGCGCACCACCCGCAAGCGCGGGGAGCTGGAAGAAGAATCCGAGAAAAAGGACTATAAAGCCCTCTGCAAAGACCTTCTGTTCCTGCACCCGGAGCGCTACACCATCGCCAAGGACACCCTGTCCCACATCGAGCACTGGCGTGGCCTGTTCATCAAGACCTACGGCATCGCTGAGCAGAAGCACTACAAGACCATGTACGAGGGCCTGTTGTACGGAGACCCCAAAATGCGTATCCTGCGCATTCTCTGGACCACCATCTACAACGACCACAACGCCCGCATCAAGGAGGAGCAGAACCATGGAAAGCATTGATGTATTCGCCCCGCTGGCATCCCTCCAGTGGGTAGACCGCAACACTATTCACGCCAACGACTACAACCCCAACAAGGTCAGCGAGGAAAACCTGAAGCTGCTTATCCAGTCTATCCTGACCAACGGCTGGACACTGCCCATCGTGGTACGCCCTGACGGCACCATCATTGACGGCTTCCATCGCTGGACTGTATCGGGCCGGGAGCCGCTGCTGTCCCTGCTGGGCGGCAAAGTGCCGGTCGTAGTCGTAGACCACCACGGCGACGAGAGCGCCGACGTGTACGGCACCATAACCCACAACCGTGCCCGTGGCACCCACCTGTTGGAGCCGATGAAAGCCATTGTCAAGAAACTCATTGACGAGGGCAAGACCGTGGAGGAAATCGGCAAGCAGCTGGGCATGAAGCCCGAAGAAATCTTCCGCCTGTCCGGCTTTACCAAAGACGAGTTCCTGAACATGATGACCAAGGGCCACGACACATACTCCAAGGCTCAGGTCATCCGCAGCGTATGAAATCGTCCTTGCCAGCGCTCATGCGGGCAGGGGCTTTATCTCGAGGAAAGGAATCATCACTATGGACTACTATGATTTTGTGGCATCCGCCATTGCTGCCGTCGCCAGCCTCTATAATGCAAACGCTGAGCTGGCACATCTCCAGAAGATCGGCGTGAAAGACGTGTGCGTACTCTGGTGCGGCAGCACCCTTCAGAACAACAAGGCTTGGCTGTCCACCACCGTCCCTGACTGTATGTACTACGAGGCAACCTACGACGGCGACAAGAAGGAGCTGCGTCTGGATGCCTATAGGAAGATTCAAAGCGTGAGCATTCCCTGCTGAAAGGAGCACGACACCATG
Organism: Faecalibacterium sp. HTF-F; assembly: GCF_023347535.1. NCBI lineage: Bacteria > Bacillati > Bacillota > Clostridia > Eubacteriales > Oscillospiraceae > Faecalibacterium > Faecalibacterium wellingii. The sequence goes on along the minus strand of NZ_CP094473.1, from coordinate 1,144,878 downwards.
AACACCGTAACCGTATACGCCTGTCCCAGCGTCCCTATGGACAGCATCGAGTGTACCATCGAGTATGACCCTGCTGTGGTCGAAGCCTTTCTGCATCCGCCCAACAGCGGACAGGAGCGGGCCGACGATGGCTCGTTCGGTGACGAAAAGGTACTGTGACGGGGGTGCCCCACACTGAGCGGGCTCGACGACCCCGAAACCAAGCTAGTTAGTGAGGGAAAAATCAGTCATTTCGTTACGGTTTGTATAATGACTTCGCTGTGATTTTCCAAAGAGTTTTACAAAAAAAGGAGGTGGTTTCTGAATGCCGACAAAAGAAAGAGTTGCTGACATGACTGTGACCACCACCCAACTGGCCGCCGTGCTGGGCATCACGAACCGCAGGGTGCAGCAGCTCACACAGGATGGGGTGCTCACCACCGTCAGTCGAGGAAAATTTGTCCTTGGTGACGCAGTGCAGGCCTACAATGCCAGCACTGCCCGTGGCGGGCTGACCAAAGAGGAAGCGGCAGAGGCCAAAAAGCTGGACCACATCAAGCAGAAAGCAGAAGCTACGCTCAAAGCCAGCAAAGCGAAAATCGCTCAAGCTGAGGCAAAAGAGCTGTCCGGGCAGATGCACCGCAGTGAGGATGTGGCCGCTATGACCTCTGAGCTTATCTACACCGTCCGGGGTGCGCTGATGGCGCTGCCCAGCCGTGTTGCCATCAATGCGGCTGCTCTATCTGACCCGGCAGAGGTGGCAGAGTATATGCGTGGCGAGGTGAATCAGATAGCCGAGGAAATCGCCATGTTCCGTTACGACCCGGCAAAGTATGAGGCCCGTGTCCGTGAACGCAAGGCGTGGGCTGAAAAGCTGGCTGGTGACGACGATGAGTGAGAATGCAGCGGTTGACCGTCTGAATGCTCTGGTGTCAAAGCTGGTGGCAGCTATCCGGCCCCCGCCCAATGTGTCCGTGAGCGAGTGGGCCACACAAAACCGCGTCCTGTCCCCGGAAGCGTCTGCCGAGCAGGGCCGCTGGCGTAACAGCCGCACGCCCTATCTGGTGGAGATCATGGACGCATTCTCCGACCCGCGCATCCATCATATCGTTGTCGTTGCGTCCTCACAGGTCGGCAAGTCGGAGTTTGAAAACAATGTCATAGGCCGCACCATTGACGTTGACCCCGGCAGTATTCTTTTCATCCATCCCCAAATGACGGATGCCAAGGAGTACAGCAAGCTCCGTATCGCCCCCATGATACGAGACTGCCCTACACTGCGGGCCAAGGTCGCGGAGAAAAAGAGCCGGGACAGCGGCAACACGATTTTGCAGAAAAGTTATCCTGGCGGCATCCTGACCATGTGCGGATCTACCGAGGCGCACGCTCTGGCATCAAAGCCCATCCGCTATGTGCTGGGTGACGAGCGTGACCGCTGGGCAGTGAGTGCCGGCACAGAGGGCGACCCTTGGGAACTGGCAATGGCCCGGCAGACCACTTTCTACAACGCAAAGGCTGTGGAAGTCAGCACACCCACCATCAAGGGACACAGTGCCATTGCCAAGTCCTACGTCAAGGGCACGATGGAGCGCTGGGTATCCCAGTGCCCGCACTGCAAGGGATTCCATGAACTGCGTTGGGAAGATATTCGGTACGAGTATGACACCATCGAAACCCACGGAGAGAAAACCTACAAGGTCAAGGACGTGTGGTATCTCTGCCCGGAGTGCGCCTGCATTTCGGACGAAGTGACCATGAAGCGGGCACCAGCTCACTGGCAAGCGGAAAATCCCGCCGCCTATGAGAACGGTATCCGCAGCTTTTGGCTGAACAGCTTTGTTTCGCAGTGGGCAGCATGGAAAGATACCGTGCTGAAATACCTGAATGCCCTGGGCGATACCAAGAAGATGCAGGTTGTCTACAACACCCGTCTGGGGCTGCTGTGGGAAGATCGCGGCGATGTGCAGGACGAGGACACCATGCTTGGCCGCAGGGAGGAATACCCTGCGGAACTGCCGGATGGTGTGCTGGTGCTGACCGCTGGCGTTGATACGCAGGACGACCGCATGGAGTACGAGATCGTGGGCTTCGGCCACTTCGGGGAAACATGGGGCATCGAAAAAGGCATCATCTCTGGCCGCCCGGACAGTGACGAGGTCTGGCAGCAACTGGACGAGCTGGTTTTCGACCGCAAGCTGAAATTCGCTGACGGCCTAGAGCTGCCCGTTTCCATCAAATTTGTAGACGAGGGCGGCCATTTCACCCAAGAGGTGCGCCAGCGCTGCCATGACCGCATCGGCAAAAAGGTTTTCTGCATCAAGGGCTTTCCCGGCTCCGACCGGCCGTTCACAGGCCCGCCAAAGCAGGTAAAAATCACGGTGCAGAACCGCTACATCGGGATGTGCTGGCAGTACCAGTTGGGCGTTGACGCTGGCAAGCAAATCATCATGGACGATTTGAAAGTGCAGGAGCCGGGCCCTCGGTACTGCCACTTCCCACGCCGGGACGATTACGGCCTCGGCTACTTCAACGGCCTCTTGTCAGAGCATTTGATATACAAAGAGGGCCACCGCAACCCGTGGCAATGGGATAAAATCTCCGGCCATGAGCGAAACGAACCTCTTGACTGCCGAAACTATGCCATAGCGGCCTACAAGGTGCTGCCGAAAGACCTTGATGCCATCGACCGGGCGCTGAAAAGGCTGCGCGGCAAGGCACCAGAGGCACCGGCAGCCCCGGTGATAAATATTCAACAACCCGTCTCCCGTCCCCAGCCGTCCCCCGGCCGGAGGCGGGAGAACTTTTTAGACGACTGGTGAGGTGTGAGTTATGGATACCGTGACCATCAAAAAGCGGCTGGAGTTCCACACGAAGCGGCTTGATAACCTGTATGTGGCCTACAACAAGCTGCTTTCCGGTGGCGTGAAAAGCTACCGTCTGGACGACCGGGAACTCACACGTCTTGACCTCGGCAAGCTCAGCGATGAGATCAAAGATGCCGAGGAAAAGGTCGATGAACTGACCGCGCTGCTGAACGGCCAGAGTGCCCGCAAGGCATTCTCCGTTATCCCGCGCGATTGGTGATCCTTTAGGGTGACGGCCCGAAAGGGCCTTTGCCGCGGGCTGGCTGCTTTTTACTCCTTTCCCCAGCCAGCCCGCTTAGTTTGAAAATTACGGAGGCGATTACTCTTGAGTGTCAGATACCGCGTCACCGCTGCACCGCAGGCCAGCGGCTACAGCGAGGCGGGCGCATCCTACAAACGGCGTGCGCTGCGGGCTTTCTTCCCCAACAGCAGCTCTCCGAGCAGCGATATTCACGACAACGCAGATATTCTGCGGCAGCGGAGCAGAATGCTCTACATGAGCGCACCTGTTGCGACCAGTGCCATCAACACGAATCGAACGAAGATCGTTGGCACCGGGCTGACCTTGAAAGCGACCGTTGACCGAAACGTACTGGGGCTATCCCCGGAAAAAGCCAAAGAGTGGCAGAGTAAAACCGAGGCAGAGTTCCGGCTTTGGGCCGAAAACCGCCGCAGTTGTGATGCCATGGGGCTGAACGATTTCTACGGCTTGCAGCAGTTGGCCCTGAAAAGCTGGCTTATGAGCGGTGATGTGTTCGCCGTGGTGAAAATTCGTGACCCGGACAAGCTGCACCCCTACGGGCTGCGGCTGCATCTGGTGGAGGCTGACCGTGTGTCCACCCCGGATAAGCTCGGCGGTATGCTGGATGGCCTGGGCTATACCGAGGGCACAAACCCCAACACCGGGAACAAAATCTATGATGGTGTGGAAGTGGACAGCAGCGGCATGATCGTGGCCTACCACGTCCGCAACACATATCCGCATGAGTGGCGGAATGACATCACCAAATGGCAGCGAGTGGAGTCGGTCGGTGCGACAACTGGGCTGCCCCAGATCCTGCACATTATGGAGTCCGAACGTCCGGACCAGTACCGTGGTGTCCCGCTCATTGCACCCATTATCGAACCGCTGCTCCAGCTTCGCAGATATACGGAGTCGGAACTGCTGGCAGCTCTGGTGCAGAGCTTCTTCACGGCATGGATTGTCACCGATACCCCGAAGAACGCTATCCCGTTTGACGAAACCGGCAGCGGAGATCTCGGCGGTGTTCCTGTGGACAACCCAAAGGCTGACAACGCCAGCCACAGCCCGAACGAGTATGAGATGGGGCCGGGTACGGTTGCGCACCTCGGCAAGGGCGAGGACATCAAGTTCGGAAACCCCAATATTCCCACCGCAGGGTTTGATACGTTCGTCAAAACGCTGTGCAAACTCATGGGTGGTGCCATAGAAATGCCGTATGAGCTGTTGCTGAAAGAGTTCAACGCCAGCTACTCGGCCAGCCGTGCCTCTCTTTTGGAGGCATGGGAAGGTATCAAGATGCGGCGTGCATGGCTGGTAGGCAGCTTCTGCCAGCCTGTATATGAAATTTGGCTTTCTGAGGCTGTGGCCCGTGGACGAGTAATCGCCCCGGGCTTTTTTGATGACCCTCTGGTGCGTGCTGCATGGTGCGGCGCACGGTGGATTGGGCCTGTGCAGGGCACCCTTGACCCGAAGAAAGAGGTCGAGGCCGCCGTGCTCCAGACCCATCACGGCTTCCGCACCCATGAGCAGGTCACGCGCGAGCTGGGCGGCGGCGACTGGGAGGACAATGTCGCAGAGCTGGCCCACGAAAATGAGCAGCTCAAAGCTGCGGGCAGCGAGGGCGTAATCGAAACCACAGAAAGTGTCACTACACAGGGAGGTAAAGAAAATGCCGAAAGCACCGAGTAGCACCCCGATGGTGAGCATCCAGCGGCCCTGCTATGTAATGGCCAGCACTGACGGCCAGAGCGCTGACATCACCATGTACGGCCAGATCGTGGACACGCAGCCCACGGATTGGTGGACGGGTGAGCCGATTCCGGGTCAGTACATCATTGAGAGCGAGTTCCTGTCCGACTTGCAGCAGGTCGAGCATTGTTCGGAGATCACCATCCGCATGGACAGCGTGGGCGGCGATGCTGGTGTTTCCATCCTGATTCACAACAGGCTGCGTGAGCTGGCCGCCAAGGGCACGAAACTGACCTGTATTGTGGACGGCGTGGCCATGTCCGGCGGCAGCCTTATCATGTGTGCCTGCGACACCGTCAAGGCCAACCCATCCAGCCTCGTGATGATTCACAAGTGCTGGTCGCTCATCTGGGGCAACTACAACGCCGATGAACTGCGCAAAGCCGCAGATGCCAACGACGCATGGGATAAGAGTCAGGTTTCCATCTATAAGCGGAAGACCGGCCTCTCCGAGACCGTGCTTTTGCACATGATGTCCGATACCACCTACATGACCGGCAAAGAGGCCGTGGAAAAGGGCTTTGCAAATGAGCTGCTGGATGATGCCGAGCCGGTGGAGATCTCCGCAAGTGCCGACCGGCAGACCATCTACGCCAAGGGCCACGCCCTGCACCTGAGACCGGGCACAAAACTGCCCGGCAATATTCCTATGGCTAAAGCGGCTGCACCTGCGACCGCTACTGCAAATACACCGGCGGCACCCGCCGCCCAGTCCAACGAAGGAGGACATACCACTATGGCAACTACCATCGAGGAGCTTCGCAAGGAAAACCCGGAGCTGTGCCGCCAGCTTGAGCAGAGCGCTTCTGAACAGGCATCCCAGAACGAGCGCACCCGCCTGTCTGAAATTGACGAGGTGGCCAACCTGTTCGACCCGACTATGGTTCAGGAGGCCAAGTACGGCAAGACCGCTTGCGATGCCCGCGAGCTGGCTTTCCGCGCTGCCAAGGCCGCAGCTGCGCAGGGCCACGAGTTCCTGAAGAATCTGGCGGCCGACAATCAGGCATCCGGTGCCCAGGGCGTGGAGGCCGTGCCGGGCGCATCCGCAACCGGCGACCCGGAGTCCCTGCCCGATGCAACGGGCAATGCACCCAAGACCCCGGCTGAACGCATGGCTGCGGCTGATGCTGCCGTCGCTGCGCTGCTTGACGGGGACGAGAAAAAGTAAGGAGGAACACTACAATGACTGAGCTGAACAAAAGACTGGGCAGCATGGATTATGACGGCCTGATTGCCGACATCTATCCTAAGCTGGTGGTCAGCGGCGGCACCATCCGTAAGCTGGCCGAGGCTGCCACCATCAAGCGTGGCACCATTCTGGCAAAGTCCAGCGGCACTTCCGGCGATGGCAAACTGGTGGTGCTGGGCACCGCGGCCACTGGCGACGAGGTGCTGACTGCCAACTGCATCCTGTGTGATGACGTTGAGGTCGGCACGTCCGATGATGTGACCGTCCCTGTGTATCTGACGGGCTGCTTCAACACCAACAAGTGCATTGTGGCCGACAGCTACACCATGACCGAGGCTGACAAGGATGCCCTGCGCGAGGGCGGCATCTTTTTCAAGGCCGCTGCACCGGCACTGTAAGGAGGATATATCATGCCTGCTGAACTGAATTTTTTCGATACCTACACCCTGATGGCCGTCTATAAGAGGGTCGTCCCCAAGAAGACTTTCTTCCGTGACCGCTATTTCCCGACCAGCGACGAGGACATCTTTGCGTCCAACAAGGTTCTGACCGAGTACATGGACGGCGACCAGAAGATGGCAGCCTTTGTTGCGCCTCGTGTCGGCGCAATTCCGATGGAGCGCATGGGCTACGAGATCCATGAGCTTGAACCTGCATTCATCGGCATGAGCCGTGAGCTGTCCACCGACGACCTGACGAAGCGTGGCTTCGGTGAGGCTATCTATGCCAACAGCACCCCGGCGCAGCGTGCGGCCAAGCTGACCCAGAAAGACCTGGCAGATATGGATGCCCGCATCGTTCGCCGTGAGGAGTGGATGTGTGCCCAGACTATGCTGGATAACGGCTGCACCATGCAGGAAATGATCGACAACCAGACCAAGGGCGATACGAAGGTTGTGAAGTTCTACAACCCCGGCCACGAGAACGACCATATCTATGTCCCTGCTGCAAAGTGGAACGAGGAAGGCGGCAAATTCTTTGAGGATGTTGCTGCCATGTGTGATATGCTGTCCAGCCGTGGTCTGGCTTCCGCAGACCTGCTGCTGGGTGCCGATACCTACAATGCCGTTCTGGACCTCGAAAAGGTGCAGCGCCTGCTGGACAAGAACTCTGGCATCATTGTGGGCCAGATTGAGGAGCAGCTCAGCCCGTATCATGGTGTGGTCTATGGTGGCACCCTGAACTTCAAGGGGCACAAGCTGAACCTGATCTCCGTTGACGAGACCTATGTTGACGATGAGGGCAAGGTGCGGCCTCAGTTCCCCAAGACCGATGCCTTGGTCACCGCTCCCGGCTGCGGCCACCTGATGTATGGTGCCATCACCCAGATCAACTACGGTGATACCAAGCATACCACCATCGCAAGTCGCCGTGTTCCGAAGTTCAGCCTCAATCAGGAGAACGACCTGCGCAAGACCATTCTCAAGGCCCGCCCGCTGGCCGCACCCCACAACTACTGCCCGTGGATCCGCGTCAAGAACGTGGTCGGCTAAGTCTGGCCAGAAAGGAAGTATACCGATGCTTGTTGAGATTCTTTGCGGCGGCTATGGCTGCCGCACCAAGACGGGCATTCACACCGTCATGCGTGGTGAACAGTGCGAGGTCAGCGAAAGCGAAGCACGCCGCCTTATCGGGCTGGGCGTGGCAAAATCCCCGTACATCACCGACAGAGGCACGGCGAGCACCCTTGCGGCGGCTCCGGCGACTGCGGAAGGTAACGACACCCCCACAGCCGAAACCCAGCAGGGCGGCTCTGGGACGGCCCACCTTGACCCCAACCAGTTGCAGGACATGACTGTTGCTGAGCTGAAGAAGCTGGCGGCGGATATGGGCATCGAAACCAAGCAGCTCAAGACCAAGGATGAACTCGTCGAGGCTATCTGCGCCGAGGACGTTGTTCCCGGTGACGAGAGCACCGAGACCCCGGAGCTGTCTGCTGCGATGCCCACCGCATGAGCAGCTTCAAGGACGCTGTGCAGGAAGACCTGAACAGCGTCTTTCTGAATCTGGACGAGTTTGCAGAAACGCACACGGTCTACTATGACGGTGAGGAGTATTCGGATATTCCCATTGTCATGACCGGCCTCTCCGAAAAGGAGCGGGTGCGTCAGAGCATCAGTGACCATGCGGAGGGCATATACCGGGTAAGCCGGGTGTTGCATTGCGATATTGCAGCCATCGGCGGGAAGCAGCCGGAGCAGGGCTGCAAACTGGGCATTGACGAAAACGGATTTGTCCGCAGCTACTATGTGGCATCCTCTGTCTGCGAAATGGGGATGCTGCGGGTGGAATTGGAGGCGATTGACGAATGAGTGATGTGACAACAGACACCATGATGCACAGCGTGGCCGCTGGCATTGCTGTTGACATTGCAGAGGAGGGATTTGACCGCGTGTCAGCCATCCTTTCCGGGATTCCCGGTGGCGCCAATCGTGCCGTTGGCTCTGCACTTGCCCGTGCCGCTGCTGCCGGAAAGACGGTAGCAAAGCGGGCGGTCACGCAGGAGTACGCCATCAGTAGCAGCGAATTCACCAACCGCACCAAGAACGTCAACAACATTCAGCGGGCCAGCAGCGGCGAGGTTTCTATCAACTTCGGCTACCGTGGCAGCGTCATCCCCCTTAGAGTTTTCGACACCAAGGTAGACCGCAGCGGCCGCGTTGTTACCCGTGTGAAGAAATCCAGTGCCCGACAGGCGCTGGACCACGCTTTCGAGGCGAAAATGGGTTCTCATTATGGTATCTACGAGAGGCAGGGCGAAAAAAGATTCCCGGTTAAGGAGCTTTTCGGCCCGGCTACCCCGCAGATGATGTATTCCAATGAGGTTGTCATGGACTCCATCGAGGCGAAAATGGCCTCCACATATGAGGAACGCATTGAGCATGAAATCACGCGAGTTTTGAACGGATGGGGTGTGTGATATGACCAGTGTGGTTTTGCTTGAACAGCTGAAAGCATTCACCGAGAAAATCATGGCCGACATGATTCTCCCGGTGGCTATGCAGCAGGGCGACACCGAGCAAGCCTACCGTGCCCCGGAAGTCTACCTGATGCGGCTGCCTGACAGCAGGGCGGCCAAGAAAAAGGCCCCCTACATCATCCACCGGGTCATTCCGCTGGAAACGGAACAGCAGCCCGGCAGCGAGGAGCGCACGGTCGTTTCCGTGCGCTCTATTTTCTGCTGCTACAACCCGGACGAGCAGGAGGGCGACCTTGCACTCCTGAACATGATGGAGCGTTTCCGGGTAGAGCTGCTGAAAGTCCGCAAGGTGGGCGCTGTCGGAGCGGATGGAAAGCCCCGGTATCAGTTCACTCTCGATATTTCTCCCGACCACAAGTTGGAAAGCATTCCTTATGACGAGGAATCGAAGCCCTACTATGCCGGAGAAATGATCACCTACTGGAAGCTGCCGACCGTGCAGCAAACGGAGGACATTGAATTATGGCGGTGAAAAAGACCACGGCGGAACAGCCCGCCGAAAACACCGTGAGCGCCGAGCCTGCACAGAGCAAGCCCGGCGTTTCTATTTACGTCGGCCCGTCCATTCTGGGCTACATCCAGAAAAACACGATTTACCCCTGCGCTGCTGCGGAGGCCGTAGAGCGTGATGATGTGAAGATTGCCACCGAGAAATATCCCGGTGTGGCCGACTTCATCATCAATGTGGACGAACTGCACACCACGCCTGAAAAGGTAAAAGCACGCGGCGAGGCCGTCCTTGCATTTGCACGGATGCTCGCCAAATCCAAGTAAGGAGGAATACATACTATGGCAGATCATGGTATCAATGTCAGCCGCGCCGATACCGCCGTGGCGACACCGAACACCGCAACCTGCGGCATCCCCTTTGTCATTGGCACCGCACCGCTGTCTAAGGCGACCGGTACTGCTGCGACCGCTGGCCTCCCGGTGCTCTGCACCAGCTATGATGAGGCAAAGGAACAGCTGGGTTATGACGACGACTGGGCCAAGTACACCGTCTGTGAGGTGATGTACTACCACTTCAAGCTGTGCGCCTGCCAGCCGGTCATTTTCCTGCCCGTTGGCGAGACCGCCGAGGCTTCCGATGTGTCCGCCGCTGTTGAGCAGATTGAGCTGTGCCTGACCATGTTCGGCATTGTGCCCGACCTGATTATGGCTCCCGGCTTCTCCCAGGATGCCACCGTTGCAGCTGTTATGGACGCAAAGGCTGGCTCCATCAACGGCATGTTTACCGGCAAGGCTCTGGTGGACATTTCCGCAAAGACCTATACCGCTGCGGTTCAGGCGAAAAACAGCGGCACCTATACCGAAAAGACCATCCTGTGCTGGCCCAATGGCACCCTCGGTGATCTGCGTTTCCACGGCTCCACCGTCGAGGCGGGCTGCCTTGCAGAAACCGATACCGGCAACGAGGGCATTCCCTATGAAAGCCCCTCCAACAAGACCGTTCACATCGACGGCCTGTGCGACGACGACGGCAACACCATCAACCTGACCTATAATCAGGCCCTTGTTGTTGATGCTGCAGGCATCTGCACCTTCCTGAACTTCATGGGCGGCTGGACCGCTTGGGGCAACCATACTGCGTGCTACCCCAAGTCCACGGATGTGAAGGACTACTTCATCCCGCTCAGCCGTATGTTCGACTACGTCTCCAACACCCTCATCAAGACGTTCTGGAGCAAGCTCGACAAGCCGATGAACCGTCGTCTCATCGACACCATTCTGGATAGCGCCACCATCTGGCTGAACGGTCTGGTGGGCGCAGGCTATCTGCTGGGTGCCCGTGTGGAAATGCTGGAAAACGAGAACCCGCTGACCAGCCTGATGGCGGGCAAAATCAAGCTGCACGTCTACATGACCCCGCCCTCTCCGGCGCAGGAAATTGATTTTGTGCTGGAATATGACGCTGACTATGTGACCAGCGCACTCCAGTCCTAAAAAGGAGGCACTACAATGGCAATCGATCAGAGCGTTATCAACTTCGCGGTCTATGAGGACAGCGTGGAATATCTGGGTATGTCGAAAGCTACCCTGCCGGATGTTACCTTTCTGACGCAGAGCATTTCGGGTGCTGGTGTCGGCGGTAACGTCGAAGCGGTCATTCTGGGCCATTTGGAGGCTATGACCCTCGGTCTGGAATTCCGCACCACCACGCCGCAGTCCGTCCGGCTGTCGGAGCTGCGCCGCCACAGCATTGACCTGCGTGTGGCAAACCAGTATGAGGATCCTGTTTCGGGCGTGGTTGAGGCACGGAAGGAAAAGCACATTTTCGTGGTCGTGCCCAAATCGACCAAGGGCGGCACCATTGCCCCCGCAACGCCCACTTCTGGCTCTGGCGAGTACGCCGTCCGTTACTGGGCAACGTACATCAACGGCAAGAAGGTGCGTGAGCTGGACCCTCTCAACTTCATCTGCTACATCAACGGTGTGGATTATCTGGCCGGTGTCCGTGCGGCCCTGGGCAAGTAATCCGCATATGCCGTTCCGCCGGAGCTGCATTTTGCAGCCCCGGCCTATTTTTTGAGCGTGAAAGGAGCTATCCAGCATGAACGCCGTCATTGACCCGAAAGAATTTGATGCAGCTCAGGCTGCCGCCGCAAAGGCTGCTGCCGCTGCTGACCCGTACACCTACACCCACAAGCTCCAGAAGCCCCTTGACTATGAGGGCAAGCACTACGAATCCCTCACGTTCGACTGGGGCAAGCTGACCGGCAATGACTCCCTCGCCATTGAGGCCGAGCTTACGGCTCTGAATCAGCCTGTGATCATCCCCTCGATGAGTGCGGGCTACCTCATCCGCATGGCCTGCCGGGCGTGTACCGAGCCTATCGGTGTTGATGTCATCGGTGCTATGAGCATCCGGGACTACAACACCATCCGCACCAAAGCGAGAAATTTTTTGCTGAGGTCGGACTTGTAACTGGTGATGGCGGCGTGTGGCTGCGGCGACAGGTGCTCGCAATGGCACAGGTCAACTGTACGCCCGCGCCCTACTGGCTGGAAATGCCCCTGTATCAATTCCGGCAATGGATCCGCAGCAGCAATGACCTCATTGCCGAGCGCCAGAGAGCGAGAAAGGACGGTAAGTAGTGGCTCGTAAAGAGTGGGAGCTGCTGTTCAACCTGTCCGCTAAACAGAACAGCAGCTTTTCCAGTACATTCAAGGCTGCGCAGTCTGCCCTTGTGGAAACGCAGGGGAAGATTCAGCAGCTGAACAAAGTACAATCCGACATTTCGGCGTACCAGAAGCAGCAACAGGCCGTTGACGCAACCCGTCAGCGGCTTTCTGTTTTGCAGCAGCAGTACGACAACATCCAGAAAGAAATTCAGGAAACCGAGGGTTATTCCTCTGCGCTGGAAAACAAGCTGCTTTCCAAACAGGCGCAGATCGACAAGACCACGGCCTCCCTGAACACCTATGAGCAGCGTTTGGCTGCCACCGGGAATGCTCTGCACGAAGCTGGCGTGGATACCACGCAACTGACGGCGGAAAGCGTCCGGCTGGAAACTGAGGTCGATAAGCTCAAGGATAAGCAGGTTGACCTCAAGAAAACGATGGACGAGGCCGGCGAGGGCGCAAAGGGATTCGGTGAAAAATCGGTCGAGGCGCTTGAGACGGTCGAAGCCACGCTGGCCGCGGTCGGTATTTCAAAGGCCCTTGGAGAAATCCGGGATGCCTACATGGACTGCATCAACACCGCAGGTGATTTTGAAGCATCCATGAGCAATGTCGAGGCACTCTCCGGCGCTACCGGCGAGGAATTGACGGCCCTGTCCGACAAGGCCAAGGAAATGGGCGCAACCACGAAATTCACCGCTGGTGAATCGGCTGATGCTCTGTCCTACATGGCTTTGGCAGGCTGGGACACCCAGTCTATGCTGGAGGGCATCAGCCCGGTGCTGAATCTGGCTGCTGCCGCCAACATGGATCTGGCGCAGGCATCCGATATTGTTACCGACTATCTGACTGCCTTTGGTCTGAAAGCCTCTGACACCACGCACTTTGTCGATGTGATGGCCTACGCCATGGCTCACTCCAACACGGACGTGATCCAGCTGGGCGAGGCATACAAGGCGTGCGCATCCACCGCCACCTCCCTCGGCTACTCGGTCGAGGAAACCACCGCTGTGCTGGCTACCATGGCCAACGCCGGTGTCAAGGGCGGCGAGGCTGGCACGGCCCTGAACGCCATCTTCACCCGCCTTGCAACCAACACGAAAGAGTGCGGGGACACCCTTGCAGAATACGGTGTGCAGATTTATGATGCGCACGGCAATATGCAGAGCCTGTCCAGCATCCTCACAGGCATGGCCGGTATCTGGGACACCCTGACCGACCAAGAGCAAGCCAACCTTGCAAAGGTCATTGCCGGCACGAACCAGTATTCCAAACTGCAAACCATCATGGCCGGGTGCAGCGAGGCCGCAGCCGAGGGTGGGCAGTCTTTTGCGGACTACACCGCAGCTCTGAACGACTGCGCCGGATCTGCCGATAAAATGGCAGGCACCATGCTCGACAACATGAACGGCAGACTGACGCTGATGCAGTCCGCAGCAGACGGCCTGAAAATCGCCATCGGTGAGGATTTGACCCCGGTGATGTCGGATTTGTACGATGTCGGCGCGGAAGTCCTGGGCTGGATGCAGGGATTTGTAGAGGAAAATCCCGGTGTGGTCAAGGGAATTGCGGCAGGAACCGTCACGCTGGGCGGCCTGGTCGGCACGCTGACTGCGGTTTCAGCTGGCATAAAACTAGCTCATGCGGCGGCAACTCTGTTCACTGGCTCTCTGGCGGGACTTGCTGGCCCGCTGACGCTTGCATCTGTGGCGATTGCAGGAACGGTTACGCTCGTCACGGCACTGGCAACATCTGCCGATGCGACGGTGCCCTCTGTAAAGGAGCTGACCAGCGCCGCTCGTGACATGGGCGACAGCATGGAAGAAGCGAGCGAAAGCTACGATTCCACCCTGTCCAACATGGCAGCGACCGCCAGCGTTGCGGACCAGTACATCAGCAAGTTGGAGGCCATCGAGGCCGCCACAAATGGGAACACGGACGGAAATGCCGAATACCACGACACGCTGGCCCGGCTGTCTGTTCTGGTTCCCAGCCTTGCGGATGATATTGACCTTGAGACCAATTCCATCAAGGGCGGCACCGCTGCGCTGCGCCAGCATACGGATGCCTATGTAGCAGATGCCAAGGCTCAGGCCCGGCAGGAATACCTGAACACCCTCTATGACCAGTACAACAATGTGCTGGTTGAGAGCGCTGAGAACGAAACCAAGCTGGCGACTGCGCAGGCAAAGGTTGAAAAATCCAATGCCGGCATGTCTGCTGCCTACGATAAGCTGCTGACCACCCTCGGCCTGACGGATGAGCAGTTCAAGCTCACCTACGGCACGGTAGAAGATCTGCCGTGGCGCACCATGAGCGAGGATGTGCAGCAACTGCGCACTGAGTACATGGGGTACTCGGATGACCTTGTCACTGCCCGGCGGGAGGTCGAGAACTACACCGCCGCCGTAGAGCAGGATCAGGAGGCTATCAATGCCGCCGAGGCCGAGTATCAGGAGGCCAGCGCCGCAGTCGATGCCTTGAATGCTTCGCAACAGTCCGCCGCCGACAGCGCAGACGATGTTGCAGCGCAGCAGCAGAACGTGGCGAATGCCATCTCTGATGCAGAGCTTCGAATTCAGGACATCATTGCAGCCTACAAGGATGCCTATGATGAAGCCTACGGCAGCATCAGCGGCCAGTATGCGTTGTGGGATTCTGCGGAAAAGGTCGTTTCGACCTCCGCTACATCCATCAACAATGCACTGCAAAGCCAGATCACCTACTGGGACAACTACAACCAGAACCTCGAAAAGCTGAACGAACGGGCGGCTGACATCGACGGTCTGAGTGAAGTTATCGCCAGTTTTGCGGATGGCAGCAAGGAATCCGTCAATGCGATTGCCGGTATGGCCTCGGCCTCGGATGCTGATCTCGCCAAAATGGTTGAGAACTATGCTGCACTGAAAGAAGCGCAGGATACCACCAGCGAATCTATCGCCGACCTCAAGACCGGCATGAGCAATTCTATGGACGAAATCGCCAAGACCGTAGCCGATACCGTATCGGAAATGGACATGAGCGACGAGGCCACGAAAAGCGCCAAGGAGACGATTCAGGGCTTCATCGATGGCGCATCCAGCATGATGCCCCGTGTGCAGGAAGCCTATGCCAAAATCGCCTCGGCGGCCTCTACTGCGCTGGCAGGCTCCAACGAGCGCTACAATGTCAACCACGGAATCCCCGGATATGCTGTTGGTACGGAAGATGCGGCTCCCGGCTTTGCCCTCGTTGGTGAGCATGGCCCGGAGCTGGTCTACTTCAACGGCGGGGAATCTGTTCTGACGGCCTCGGAAACCAGACGGGAGATGGAGAGCGCAAGCGTTACCCCCATGAGCGCTGAGCTGCCAGAGAGCAACGGCTCCTCCTCAGCACGCAGCACGGTTCCTATATCGCTCTCGCCGGTTTACCATATCTCAGGTATATCTGATACTGCCGAGCTGCAAAACGTCCTGAATGCCCAGAATGACAGCCTGAGAGAACTTGTCCTCGAAATCGTGAAAGATGCAGAGGACGATGATTTCAGAGGGAGGTATGCATGAGTAAAACCTATACGACTGTGCAAGGCGACCGCTGGGACAGCGTGGCCTATAAGCAGCTCGGCAGTTGCGCCTATGCTCCCAACCTGATGGCTGCTAATCCGCAGCACTTGGGCTATTTTGTGTTCCCGGCCGGAATCGTTCTGACGCTCCCGGATACCGAGACACAAACCAGCTCTACCTTGCCCCCGTGGAAGAAGGTGGTCACATGAGCGACGAAAATACCGCCCGCCATGCCGAGTGTACTGTGGAGTTTGACGGCGTGGACATCACCAGCAGCATCAAGCCCTACCTGCTGTCGCTGACATTTACCGATAATGAGGAAGATGCCAGTGACGACCTGCAGATCAAACTACAAGACCGGGAGGGCGTTTGGATGACCGACTGGCTCCAGAAGATGCTGGACGGCGATGTGTCGGCCGCATCTTCTGATGGCTACAAGGTTGGTGACGTGGTGCAGTTCCTTGGCGGTCCACACTACAAGGCATCTACCGACAAAAAGGCAAACGGAACACCAAAGGCTGGCCCGGCCAAGATCACCATCATCAAGCAGGGCGCGCTGCACCCGTACCATGTTATTCACACGGACGGAACGTCCCGGGTCTATGGCTGGGTCGATGCCAGCGAGATCTCCGGTAAATCTGGCGGCAGTTCTTCCGGCAGCAGTGAAGGTGGCCTGAAAATCCGGGCTACCATCACGGCCTGTAACTGGAACTCTGACGGAAAGGATGAGGCGCTGGACTGCGGGGAGTTTGAGCTGGATAGCATAAACGCATCCGGCCCGCCCGACATTATCACCATAAAGGCCACGGGGCTGCCCTATACCAGCCAGATCCGGCAGACCAAGCAGAGCAAGGGCTGGGAAAAGTACAAGTTATCCGGCATCGCCAATGAAATGGCGAAGAAGAACGGTATGAAGTCCCAGTTCCTTGCGAAAAAGGATCCTGAGTATAAGCGTGTGGAGCAGTACCGCTGCTCTGACATCGACTTCCTGTCGCAGTTGTGCCATGATGCCGGCTTGTCGCTGAAATGCACAGACGGCAAACTCGTTATCTTCGACCAGAAAGAATACGAGGGAAAAGATTCTGCATGGACTGTCACCAAAGACGACAAAAGCTATATCAAGTGGAGCCACACGCTCGGCCAGGCCGGAACGCAGTATGCGTCCTGCCGGGTGTCCTATGTTGGGCCGAACGGCAAGCCCATTGAGGGTATCGCCTACGTCAAGGACTACGATGCCAAGAGCAAAACCAACCAGCAGCTGGAAGTTTATGCCCCGGTCACGAGCAAGACCGAGGCCAAAGAACTGGCTGCCAAAAAGCTCCGGTTGCACAACAAGTTTGAGCGTCAGGTTGGCTTTACCTACCACGGCGACCCGGGCAAGGTTGCAGGCCTGACGTTTGAAACCAAGAGCTTCGGGCCGTGGGATGGAAAGTACATCGTGAAGCAGGCCAAGCATACCGTGACCGGCTCTGGCGGGTACACCACGCAGGTTTCCGGCCGTCATGTTTTAGGAGGGTACTGATGAACACCGCTGTTGACGTTCGCCTCGGTAAAGTCACCGATGTGAACAAAGAAAAGCGCCTTGTCCGCTGCAAATTTGAGGACACCGGCATCACGTCCGGCTGGCTCCCGGTGATGCAGCACTACAAAGCCATTGTCTATACGGAGTCAGCCGGCGAACACAATCACCAGTATATCCACCCCAGCCCCTACAACCTTGAGATCAAAACGACCATGGATGGCTCACGCCAGATTTGGGATGAGGAAGAAAAGGTCATCGGGGCGGACAACTCCACAAACCATCAGCACAAGTCCCATGTGGTGTGGTGGCTGCCGGCCATTGATGATACGGTGGTCTGCTTGTACCTCCCGTGCTTCAATGCTGATGGCTTCGTGCTGGGAGGGATTTATCCGTGATTGTCGGTTGCCTCGGAGACATCAGTTTTGCCGTGTTCGATAGCCATGTCGAGACCATCAAGAACATGGTGCAAAATGTATCTGCCAGATATACTACCCACCAGCGCGCCGGAGGCCCGGCCCTGACCGAGTTTACAGGCACCGATGCTCAAACAATTACGTTTGACATTGAACTGGCCGCATACCTCGGC
Organism: Faecalibacterium sp. HTF-F; assembly: GCF_023347535.1. NCBI lineage: Bacteria > Bacillati > Bacillota > Clostridia > Eubacteriales > Oscillospiraceae > Faecalibacterium > Faecalibacterium wellingii. The sequence goes on along the minus strand of NZ_CP094473.1, from coordinate 1,127,100 downwards.
GTGAATCCAACCAAAGAGCGGGAACGACTGCAAGAATGCGTCCTCAATGGGACAACGCTGCCGTTCGTTCTCGGCAATGTGGTCTATGGCAGCTATCGGTGGGTTATCAAATCTGTAAAATTCAAGACCCTGCACACAGACGCTTTCGGTACACCGACATGGATTACCGCAAGCGTTTCTTTGTTGGAATATCAGAGAGAATGAGGTGATTTTTGTGAGCAACTACTTGGTATCGGCAAACGACCTGACCACCATTTCCCTTGGGGAGCAGGATACCGTGACCAGCGTTCTGCAGAACATCGCCGTCATCCTGTCTACACCGAAAGGCACAGTGCCTTGCTACCGGGAATTTGGCATTGATATTGCGAACATTCTCGACCGGCCGGAAAATGTGGCGCAGCCTATGCTCTGCGCTGCCATCAAGGAGGCCATCGAGCGGTTTGAACCTCGTGCCACCTACATGGGGACTACTTTCAAGGAAGCCCCGGACACTCCCGGGCGGATGCTGCCCGTCGTGGAGGTGAGCATCAGTGCGTAAAACCTACGAGTTCGTGTCTACGGACATGGATGAGCTGGACAGGCTGCTTGTCGCAGGATATGAGCAGTTCTTTGGCAAAACTGTGATGCCCGGTAGCCCGGAACGGCTTTTCATTTCGTGGGTCGAAGATGCCATCATGTACGAGCGTGCCCAGAATAACTGGACAGGCTGCCAAAACTTGCCCAGCAGCGCAGAGGGCGAGTATCTGGATGGCCTGGCCGAGCTGTTCTATTTGCAGGAGCGCCCCAAGCCTACGGCGGCGACCTGCACCATGCGCTTTTACATCAGCGAGCCCCGCCAGACGGCGGTGCTGATTCCGGCCGGCACCCGTGTCACAGACGACAATGCAGCCCTGTACTGGGAAACCTCCGCAGACGAGTACGTTCCCATCGGCGCAACATACACGGATGTTCAGGTGACCTGCCAGACCGTGGGCACGGCTGGCAATGATTATGCTGTGGGGGACATCCACACCGCTGTTGACATCTACGACTACTACTCCGGCTGCTCCAATATCACGGTCAGCGCAAACGGTTCTGATGCCCCGGACGACGAGGAATTTTATGAGCTGATGCGTGACAGTCAGAGTGCATGGTCTGATGCTGGCCCAATCGGTGCCTACAAATACTTTGCAAAGAGGGTTTCCACGGAAATCGCAGATGTCGTTGCAAATTCGCCCAGCCCTGGCACGGTTTGCCTGTATGCCGTCATGAACGATGGCAGCGTGGCTGGCGAAGAAACCAAGCGTGCCATGGTTGCGGCCTGCTCACCGGATGAAATCCGGCCGCTGACGGACTATGTGATCTCCGGCGACCCGGAAGAAGTGCCCTATGATATCGACCTGACCTATTACCTGACCCGTGACGGAAGCATTTCCGCAAGTGAAGCTCAGTCCGGCGTGAATGAGGCTGTGCAGCGGTACATCCGCTGGCAGTCCGGCAAGATGGGCAGGGACATCAACCCTGACAGGCTGCGGTATCTGCTTCTTTCGGCCGGCATCAAACGTGTAGACCTCAAACAGCCCGCCTTTACTCCGCTGGAAGACGGTGCGCCATCCCTTGACCGCAACGACAAGGTTCCGCAAGTGGCAAAGTTGGGCACGGTGACGATAAAGAGCGGAGGGTATGAGGATGAGTAACCACGGCCTGACTGCTGACAACATGATGCAGCAGTTTCCGATTGCGCTCCAAAAAGACCCTAAGACGGTGGCTCTGGGACAGGCCATAGCCAAGGTGATGGAATCCCGGCAGGATGAAATCGACTCCCTGCGGATTTATACCCGCATCGACGAACTGCCCGAATGGCTGCTTGACATTCTGGCTCGTGACTTCGCCGTGGACTGGTACGATAGATCCTACACCCTTGAGGAAAAAAGAAAAACCATCAAGGACAGCTTCTATGTTCACCGGCACCGTGGCACAAAAGCGGCTGTTGAAAGAGCCATTTCTGCGATTTATCCCAATCCCAAAGTTTTGGAGTGGTTTGAGTACGGCGGCAATCCGTACCACTTCAAACTCCGTATCACGGTTGATTTCGCTGCAATCAATGAGGCCAAACATCAGCAGGTTTTGCAAAAAATCATCTGCTACAAAAATCTTCGGTCGCATTTGGACAGCGTCATTTACTACACGGAAACGGAGCCGAAAGCGTGCTATGTTGCAGCGATTCCCTGCGCCACAACGATGTCCTACACGGTTCTTATGCCGGGTGTTATCGAGCCGCGGGCAGTCAGCGCACACGCCTGCGCCGCTGGTGCGGTCAGCACAACTCGGATGAAAACGACCATTGCGCTGCCCGGAACTATCCACGCCAAGGCTGTGTCTGCACAGGCGCTTGCATCTGGCAGACCTGCGCAGACCTATGAAACCGTCACCATCAAGTTAGGAGGGAAATCGTTATGAGCTGGGAAAAATATGCATATACCAGCGCCGGTGCTGCGATGTTGTCCGAGTCCATTTCGGGCGGTGCGCTCACCATCACCCGTGCTGTAAGCGGCACGGGCACCGTTGACACCGACTTGTCCGAGGAAACGGCAGTCAGCGGTGATACCTATGAGCTTAAACTGCTGGGCATCGACACCGTGGAATATGAGGGTGAAAAAGCCCGCAAAGTTAGCATTTGGACGGGCGGTGCAGATAAGCCGTACTTCATGCACCAGATCGGTGTGTTTGGCCGCCTCAATGACGACCCGGAGGACACGCTGCTCTTTTTGATGCAGGACGATCGGGGCATCGAGATCCCGGCCATCGGTACTGCTGACCATGAATTCCAAATTGCTGTGTTGCTGGCCGTTTCGACCAAAGCCAATATCTCACTCACCGTTGACCCGCAGGTTGAAGCAATTATGCGGATGGTGCGGGAAATGGTGCTGAAGGAGATCTCACAGCACAACGATGCCCCGGATGCCCATGCCAAAATCATCACCGAAGCCACCAGTAAGGCTCTGAAAGAGCTGGAGGAATCCGGCCAGATCATGTCGGAAGACAGGGTCAAAGAACTTATCAAAGAAAGCGGCGGCGGTGGTGGCGGCAGCTCCGGCGGCTACTATGGCAAATACGACCTGACCCTTTCTGTGGACGGCTGGAAAGCCGTATCGGACAGCGAGGGTGAAATGCCGTATGCGTATACCTACGATGCAGAGTTGGCAGACTGCACCCCTGAGCTTTGGCCCAGCGGTTCCGCAACTGCCAGCTGCTTTTCTATTTCGAACAAGGCGGGTGTCCTGAACGGGTGCGAGACTTTGAACGGTATTGTTCGCTTTTTCTCTCAGCGCATCCCGGAAGCTGATATTCAGGCAGTCGTCACTCTGTTCGGGAAAGGAGGTGGCACCGGTGAACTGGTAATTGCGACCCGTGACCGGCTGGGCTGCGTGAAAATTGGCGACGGCGTGGAAGTGACCAAAGACGGTGTTATTTCTGTCCACGCCACAGTTTCCGAAGACCAGATGGCAGCTACGGATGATGTATCCGAAATGCTGGCCGAAATCTACGACAAATAAACACCAAACAACAATTTACGGAGGATACTTATTATGGCTTACAATGTTGAGAAGCTCGCAAAGCTGGGCGCACTGAAGGAGCTGGGTCTGAAGCAGAAGGCCGTTGACGAGGCCCAGAACAAGCGCATCAAGGCTCTGGAGGATGTCGGCGCACAGGCCAACGTCTTGGAGGGCGTTAAGGTGAACGGCGTTGCCCTGGCCATCGCTGAGAAGATGGTGGACATTCTGGTTGCCACCGGCTCCAAGAACGGTAGCATTTCCGTGGCTGGTACCGATGTTGCCATCAAGGGTCTGGCTGCACTGGCCTACAAGGCGAAGATTTCCCAGTCTGACCTCGACGACGCTCTGGCTGCTGTTCTGGCTGCAAAGGCCGACAAGGCCACTACTCTGGGTGGATACGGCATCACCGACGCTTACACCAAGGACGAGATCAACGCCAAGATCAGCGCTGTCTATAAGCCCGCTGGCTCTGTGGCCTTTGCTGCGCTGCCTGCTCTGGCTGAGGACGTTCTGGGCAACGTCTACAACGTGACCGATGCTTTCACCACCACCGCCAACTTCGTTGAGGGTGCGGGCAACAAATATCCCAAGGGCACCAATGTCGTGGTGGTCAAGGTCGGCGATGCCTACAAGTATGATGTGCTGGCCGGTTTCGTTGACCTGTCTGGCTATGTGAAGAAAGAAGCGGGCAAGGGTCTGTCTGACGAGAACTTCACTGCGGCTCTCAAGGATAAGCTGGACGGCATTGAGGCTGGCGCAAACAAGTATGTCCATCCCACCCACACCGCTGCTGCCAGCGGTTTGTACAAGACCACTGTGGATGAAGAGGGCCATGTGACCGATACCATTCCTGTGACCAAGGATGATATCACCGGCCTTGGCATCCCGGCTCAGGATACCACCTATGACGAGGCGACCACTGCCAAGGCTGGCCTGATGTCCGCTGAGGATAAGACCAAGCTGGACGGCATGGGTACCACCATCGATAAGGCCATTGCGAACCATACGGCTACCGATGCCGAGGTGTCCGAGATGCTGGCAGAGATTTACGGCGAGTAAGCCTCTGAGATCTCATGAGTAAAGGGGCGGCGGAGAATATTCACCGCTGCCCCTTATTTTTTTATGGGAGGTGACTTCTTTGAGCAATGCGCTCACAACTTTGGATCAGCTCCGCAGCGCTGCATCCCAGTCCAGCAATGCTACCGCCAAAGTCGCATCTGCCGCCGCAGCTGCACTGGAAGAAATGCACGGACTGAAAGCAGACCGGGCAACATTCGTTTCGTTCTCCATCCCTGTCACCGGCTGGAAGTCCGATTCCAGCGTCCCCGGGTATACGAAGTACATCGACATCAAGGTGGATGGTCTGACGGCGGCAGATAGCGTGGTGGTGGATGTTGTCCCGGCGAGCAGCGCAGTTGCACGAGCGGCAAATTTTGTTGCGACGGAAAGCCGTGCCGGCATCCTCCGGCTCCGTGCGGCATCGGTGCCCACAGCTGCGATTTCGGCGCAGTACCACATCATCACGGCCGCGACAGCGGCAAAGGAGGGTTAATCTTATGGCATGGGGTCCTTTTAATGCTGGTGGTGGCGGCGGTTCGTCCGGCGGCACTGCGGCAGATATTTCCTATGACAACAGCAAGTCCGGAATTTCGGCGGCGAATGTGCAGGAAGCCATTGATGCGCTTTCTGTGCTGACCCTGACGATTCAGGCCGTGCCCGCCCAGAGCGGGAGCTTGACCTATACCGGCTCCACCCAGAGTCCCACATGGAAAGGCTATGACAGCAGCATGATGACGATCGGGGGCGTGACCTCCGGCATCAATGCTGGCACCTATACGGCCACGTTTACGCCCATCGGCAAGTATGTCTGGACGGACGGCACGCAGGAAGCCAAGAGTGTGTCGTGGACGATTGGCCGAGCCGAGGTCAAGAATGTGCCGGCACAGACCGGCAGCGTGACCTATAACGGCTCGGCGCAGTCCCCTGCATGGAGCAACTATAACAGTTCTCAGCTGACGATCGGCGGCACGAGCAGCGCAACCAACGCTGGCAGCTACAGCGCCACCTTTACCCCGACTTCCAATTATAAGTGGTCGGATGGGACGACTACGGCCAAGAGCGCTTCGTGGACGATCGGCAAGGCGACCGGCAGTATTACGCTGTCCGCAAGCAGTCTGAGCCTGACCTACCCGAAAACCTCTGGCACCATCACTGTTACGCGGCCGGGCAGCGGTACGGTGACCGCATCCTCTGGCAGTACGAACATTGCAACGGTAAGTGTTTCCGGCACCACCATCACGGTGACCGCAAAGGCGACCGGCAGTGCCACTATTACGGTCAATGTGGGTGCAGATACCAACTATACTGCACCGTCCAGCAAGACGTTCACGGTGGCCGTTACGCTGGTGTCCAAAACGCTCAGCAGCAACAGTTGGGCAGTCATCAAGGCCGTCAGCGATGCTGGTCAGGGTGCAAACTACTGGTCTGTTGGTGCCACGAAGTCCGTGACAATCAATGGCAAGGTGGGTGCGACTACGATCTCCAGCTTGAAAGTTGATGCCTTTATCATCGGTTTCAACCACAATTCCGGCAAGGAGGGCAGCAACCGCATCCACTTCCTTTTGGGCAAGATCAGCGGCAAGTTTGTTGGTCTGGTGGATAGTAGCTACGGCAGCACGACTTCCACGTCTGGCGCATTCACGATGAACACCAGCAACACGAACTCTGGCGGCTGGGGGAGCAGTCAGATGCGGAGCAAGGTACTGGGTAGCGCAAGTTCTCCCACCAGCCCGACCACCAACACGTTGCTGGCTGCACTCCCCGCCGACCTGCGGGCGGTGATGAAGTCCTGCACGAAGTATACGGATAATAAGGGTGGCGGCAATACCGCCAGCAACGTGTCCTCTACCACGGATTATCTGTTCCTGCTGTCCGAGTATGAGGTCTTTGCAACGCACCAGTATTGCAATGATGCGGAGCCGAACTATCAGGCACAGTACGATTACTTCAAAGCGGGTAACAGCAAAGTTGCCAATAAACATTCCGCCACCGGAACGGCGGCGGTCTGGTGGCTGCGGTCGCCGTACTACACCAGCTTCTACACCGACCCCTCCTTCTGCGCGGTTTCGTCGTCGGGGTCGTTGGCCTATTACAACGCTGACTATGCGTATGGTGTTGTGCCCGGCTTTGTTGTCTAATCCCCCGCAGGGATTCTCGACTTACTCAAGCCCACGGAAGTGGGCGGAAAACAGCAAACTTTCCTAAAAAATTCAAAGGGCGCGTCAGCGCCCCGCGCGATTTTTTGAAAAAAGATACTGAAAGTGCTATCACTCAACTGTCTTATGAGTGCATACACGGCACGAAAAACGCTATACAATACTTTCAAAACCTGTTTGTTAGGAGGTATTGTATGGCAACTAACAAGCGCGTCTTTACACTGCGCCTGTCCGATGAAGTTTTTGATAAGATCGGTGTTCTAGCAACAAAAGAGCATCGGTCCATCACGAACTACATAGAGTATGTGCTGCTCAAGCATTTGGAAGAAGTTGAGCGAGAGCAAGGGGAAATTGATCTCGATGACCCCGAAGGAGACTAAAGTATCATGTCAGTTTTGAAATCCAAGCGCACAGAAAGCAAGGCGGAGTATGTGAATGTCGCCAATGCGATTTACATTGAAACGATAAACTTCCTGACCCGCATTTCCGCAAGGTATTCCAGATTGATTGCAGAACCGGTTGCAAAGCTGGCAGGCGAGGTGATAGACCACGCTGAAAAGGCAAACAGCATCTATCCCTCCGACGATCAGCGGCGCCAGCTTCGTAAAGCACATCTTCTGGAAGCGCGGGCATCCCTGATGGCGCTGGATGTTCGGTTGACTCACTGCTATCTCATCATGACCCAGAACCCGCAGGGATGTTTCACAACTCCCTCAGGGAAAAGTGTCGATGCGAAGAAAGCAACTGAAAGACTGGACAAAATGGCTCAAAAGTTGGGTGAGCTGATTGACAAGGAAAACGACCTGCTGCAAGGCATGATCGGAACGGTCAATCGGAAAGCCTGATTTTTAAGTGGGTGTATCTCTGTCAATTCCTGCGGCGGCGGTCTGGTGGCTGCGGTCGCCGAACTACAACAACATCAACAACAACAACTACTTCTGCGCGGTTTCGTCGTCGGGGTCGTTGGACTATAACAACGCTAACAATGCGTATGGTGTTGTGCCCGGATTTTGCAATGCTTGGTCACATGGAGTAGCCATAGGTGAAAGACGACCATAGCAAAAGGAGAGGTACTTCCCTGAGGGTCAAACCTCTAAAACTGCTTTTCGATATGCCGACACGGACGCTTCTTGCATGGCGCGGGATGCATCTTACCGCGTTTCATGTGCCGGCATAAAGCAGATTAGACGATGCCCTACAATTCATCTGTACGAGGAGCGAATACTTTTATGACAAGTCAGGAGCGCCATGAAGCACGATACCAGCGCCGCCGGGCAGCACGCCGAGCCAGACAGGAAGCCCGTTGTGCCGCCCTCGGTTCGTTGGAAGAAGTGTTCAGCTACCACACGATGTTCAAATACGGCCGGAAATGCTGCAACGGTGTACGCTGGAAGCAGAGCACGCAGAACTTTGAGCGGCATCTGTTTTCCAACACAGCGAAGCAGCGGCGGCTTATTTTGGCAAAAAGGTGGCGGCCTAAGAAATACGTTCATTTCACGGTCTGCGAACGCGGCAAGATTCGTGGGATTGACGCTCCTCATATTACAGACCGACAAATCCACAAGGTCATCAGCAAGGAAGTGTTGGAGCCGCTTTACGACCCCAGCATGATCTATGACAACGGTGCAAGCCGGATTGGTAAGGGACTGCACTGGCAGATCAAGCGCATCAAACAGCAGCTGGCACGGCATTACCGCAAGTATGGCCGTGCGGGCGGGGTGTTGCTGCTCGACCTGAAGAAGTTCTTTCCTTATGCACCCCATTCTATCATCTATCAGCGGCACCAGCGGTATATCCTGAACCCTGATTTTCGGCGGATAGCAGATACCATTATTGATACTGCTCCCGGCGAATTTCCGGGCCGTGGGATGCCGCTGGGCGTTGAGCCGAGCCAACAAGAAATGGCGGCAATGCCCAGTGCTGTGGACAACTGGATCAAATGCCAGATGTCCACGCATAGCGCCGGACACTACATGGATGATTACTGCATCATTCTCCCGGATATCGAAGATCTGAAAAAGCTGGGCCGCGCTATCGTGCGCCAGTTTGAAATCCGCGGCATCCCGGTCAACAAGAAGAAATGCAAGATTATCCCTCTGACAAAGCCTTTCCGCTGGTGCAAGGCTCGTTTTACCTTGACCGAGACCGGGAAAATCAAAGTCAATGGTAGCCGTGACGGCGTGATACGCGCACGGAGGAAACTGAAGCTGTTCCACCGTGAATGGCTGGCCGGGAAACGTACCCTGCAGGAGGTAGCGCAGTATATGAACTGCCAAGAAGCCTACTATAAAAATTTTGATGACCATGGGCGGCTGCTGCGCCTGCGGCGGCTTTGCTATGCAATTTTTGGAGGTAGAGTGCCTTGTTCAACAAAATCATCAAAGCCAGTGATGGCACCGTCCTTGCCTTGACCGAGGACGTGACCTACATCAAAAAAGCCGACAACGGCTGTTATATCCTCTGCCCGGAGCCTGATGCTTCGGGCATTTCTTATGCCGGCACACCGTACCACCTGTTTGGTCGGAAGCCTCTGGATGATGCAGAGAGCGTCATTCTGGAGCCGACCGACATTGGTGGCTGGATTATGGGGGCGAAAGCTGCCATCGAGGATGCCGACGAGATGAACGTGGATCAGGCTTATCGCCTGACCCTTCTGGAGTTGAATGTCTCCGATACGGATGACACTGAGAATACCTGATAGGAGGAAAAGGCAATGAGCAAAGCAACGGAACTAGTTCTGTATCGCACCTGCAAGCGCATGATCGAGCGCGGCAGTACCGATGGTCTGGCGGAGAAGATCGATATTTTCTACGCCGCCGGCAAACTGACCGATGAGCACTACGCCGAGCTGACCGGTATGCTCGCCGAGAAGAAAGAGCAGGTCTAACCTATGGAGCATGAACGCTTTATCGCCCGCCGTCGGGCCCGCTTCGTCGGGATTGACGGGCGTGTGAACATCCCTTATGGAACCGTCCTGAGTAATCAGGGCGGTTTTCTTATACACCAGAATAAGCGCGTATGCACTGTGAGCAGCCAGAACGCTCTGGACTACTTCGTGCAGGACGACGACGGCGCTGGTGACCTGCGGGGGAAGCTGGTTGACAGCATCCAGCGGTGCCTTGAGCGCCGGGATGCAGCCTACCAGACCCGCTGGAACCGGGTTTGGGCATCGGCACTCTGTCAAAAGTACCGCCGCCCGGAGTCCGAAGACTACTGGCTGTGGGCGAGAGCGTTTTTTGATGCTCCGATTTTTGATTTGCAGGCAATCGCCGCGCTGGTTCAGTGAGGGGGATGGCTGTGAATCTGAAAGAATTGTTCTGGAGCGGTGGCGGGATGGTTTTGGTGCTGCTCTCGCTCATTGAGGTTTCGCCCATCAAGATCAATCCGTGGAGCAGGCTTGCGAAAATCATCGGACACGCCCTGAATGCTGAAGTGCTGGAACAGCAGAAGCAGACCCAGAAAAAGCTGGAGGAGCATATCCAAGTTGATGATGAGCGCAATGCCAATCTTCTGCGTACCCAGATCCTGCGCTTCAATGACGAACTGATTGATGATAAGCACCACACGAGGGAGCATTTTATCGAGATTTTGGCCGTCATTGATGCCTATGAGGACTACTGCCGCAGTCACCCCGACTACAAAAACAACCGCTGCATCTGTGCGGTAGCGAATATCAAACGGGTGTACAATGAGCGGCTTCAAAAGCACGACTTCTCTTGAAGGAGGTTTTCTACATGAGAGTCATCGTCTATCAGGCCAGCGACACATCTGCCCTGAGCAAGAACTTCACCCGCAAGGACTTCAAGTGCCCCTGCGGGTGTACTCGCCAGATGGTCGATTCGGAGCTGGTCGAAAAACTTCAGGCCATCCGGGATAAGCTGGGCAAGGCCATCAAGGTGACCAGCGGATACCGTTGCATCACGCACAATGCCAGCAAAACCGTTGGCGGAAGCCCAAATTCCAAGCACCGCTATGGTATGGCGGCAGACTGGCGCATGGTGAACCGCAGCATCAATCCTGTGGCCTTGGGCATCATCGCCGCCCAGTATTTCAAGGCGGTGGGCATCTACTGGTATGACGGCTGCGCCATCGTACACACCGATACCCGCGATGCAAAGGCAACGTGGCTGTGCGATGCCCCGCGGCACTACCCCAGCACCACCTACCAGAAGTTCATTCTGCCGACCATCCGCCGGGGTTGCACCGGGGATGCAAACCGTGCAGCCACGAAGATGCTCCAGCGGCTGCTGGGACTGACCCCGGACGGCATTTTCGGCGAGGGCACAGAGAACGCGCTGCTGAAAGCGCAGGAGGCTCATGGACTGACGGTGGACGGCATCTGCGGCCCTGCCAGCTGGAAGGCCATTTCCGGGGCTTCCAAGTACCTGTGAAACATCCGATATAACCAACACGACAAAACGGCGCAGGGGTAGCTCTCCGCGCCGCTGATGCTTATAGGAGGCAATACCATGGAAGCTATGCTGAACTTTATTCCCGCTCCCGTCGCCATCATCTTGATGCTGGCGGGTTTTATCGCACTGGCAATCGGCGGTATCCGGTTGGGCTACAAGGCCACCGTCAAGGATCTGGCTCTGGAGCTGGTCGAAAAGGCCGAGCTGTCCATCATGGGCAGCGGGCAGGGTGCCAAAAAGAAGAAGCAGGTGTTCGCCGCTCTCCGCGCCAAGTGCCCGGCGGCTATCCGCTGGGCCATCACCGACGAGGTGATGGATACTGTCATCGAACACGCCTTTGATGTTATGACCGCAGCACTGGGCAAAAAGTCTTGACTGCTGCATGAGTGCCGTGTAAAATAGAGGCACTTGAAAAGCTTCGGCTTTTGTAGAGAGCGGCCCGGCATGGTCCACTCTTGATTTTATATTTGGCTACCTCGGTAGCGCGCAAAAATCCCCCTCTGCTTTGTCGAAGCCCTGCGAACCTCGCGGGGTATGTGTAGGCAAAGTGGAGGGGGATTTTTTGTTTATCGGATGGTGCTGTAGAATTCAATCAACTTGGACAGCTTTTCAACGTCCGACTTTTCCATGCCGGAAAGTATCTTGACCGCCTTTTCAGAAAGACCGGTAGTGTCACACGAAATTCTAATATCGGCATCTATCGTGCTTGCATCGGTCAGACCCAACAGATAATCAGCAGTGACACCGAAATATTCCGTGAGTTTCATAATAGAATCTCCTCTTGGAGTCTTGTTTCCGTTTTGCCAATCAGACAAAACGCCAACCGATACATTCAAATCTTTTGCCAGCGAACGCACAGTAATCCCGCTTTCGTCAATAAGCGTTCTCAGCCTCGGAGCAAATTTTTCAATGTTACTCATTTTACTTCGCCTCTTTCCATAAATCTCCGTTGTATACGCGAACCAGCACCCAGTCGGACAGCGGTTTGACGTTCCCGGTCCAGTCCCGGAGGGCTTCATCGGTGCCGCAGGCCGCGCAGATGTACACGCCCTTGGCGTGGCGGCTCAGTGCTCCGTGGGTCAGTTTGTTCGGCATCCTCTCGCCGCAGCGGGGGCACAGCGGCCAGCCCTGCTGCTGGTCATAGACCATCTTCTCAATAGCTTTTTCGTCTGTCATTGTGCTTCCTCCTTAAACATCTCGGCTAACCAAGTGGTATGCAAACCAGTGGCCCTGCCGCCTGAACAGCTTATACCAGCTCGTGAACTCCTGCCCTGTGCAGTCATATTGGCTGTTGTAAGCTTCCAGATAGCAGTTGTCGCGAAACCAGTCGGCGGCATCCGCCTCGTGCGCCTCGTCCAGCTTATCGGGCAGCTGAACAAGCTCCAGACGGCCGTCATAGTCGGCACTGATAATGCGCACATTGGAAACGGGGCGGTTATTGTAGGCCCGGATCTCCATCTTGACGGTTGCGGCCAAGTTTTTCACAGCGGATTTCTTTTCGGCAGAGGCTGAAATATCGCGCTGCATGAACATCAGGAGTGCATACGCATCCCGCAATCTCTCATTATCGGTAATACTGAACATGGTCATGACCTCCTTACTTCATGTTCTGACGTTCCCACATCAGCCAGCGGTTCACTTCCTCGCCGGGCATGGACTTCGGCTTGCTGGTTTCGATGTACTCCCGCTCTCCGAAGATCTCCAGCTGGTCGATGTCGTCAGGCGACTGGGTGATAATCTTTGCCGGCCAATCGCCCACGCCGGGGACTTCAATGCGGCGCAGATACAGGTTGCTGTCAAAGTACCAATCACTCTTGATGTACCGCTCTTCGGCATCGGTTAACTCGATGGCCGCAATGTACTTGCCGAGCGCACCGAAGACTTCCAGTCTGGTTGGTGCTTTGTCGAAGTCGGTCACATCAAAGAGTTTGATATAGGAGATTCGACCGCGTTCAACGGCAAGCTCCTCGATGGTGCCGGAGTATTTGTAAAGTTTCATTGTCATATCCTCCAAATGCCCGTATAGCCAGATAGCGCAGCTTTTCGGTTTTTAGGCGGCGGTATTTTCACTCTCGGCCTCTGTCAAAAATGCAGAGGTGAGATGCAACCGGGCGGTCTTGAATTCCGGGCCTCTCATGCCCAGACGCTTTGTAAGCACCCGCATCATCAAATCGTGCTTCTGCTGCTGGGTGTACCCGCTGATAGACCTAAAGTGAAGGTTGTCGTGGTCACAGTTGATAGCCCATGCGCTCATTGCCAAGCAGAACTGAACGTATGCTTTGATGCGCCCGGCGTGGGTGGTTCCGTTGAACAGCCGGAACTCCACGGTGCCCTTTGTGAAGAATGCATGGAGGTTGATTCCGTGATACCGGGTGCTGTTGTAGTGGGAAGAATCCACACCTCCATCATATCCGTCATTCACTACGCTGTACCAGATGCGCTCTGCATCGTTCCGGCTTGCTCGGCCGTTCTTCTTCATTTCACGGAACAGGGCAGGGTTGATTTTGTGGCACCAGTGGTCTGCGCGGCTGCCGATCTGCAGGGCTTCGTAGAACAGATCCTGCCGCCCGGTGGCGAAGTTCAGCAGCCGGCAGAGGCTTTCGGGCGTGTGGTTCGCACCGTCAACATGGACGTGGATACCACAGGAGCTGTTCGCCATGGCACCCTTCTTGACCAGTGCCCGGATGACCTCTTGCAGGTCGGTGATGTCCTCATACTGGAGAATCGGGGTCACGACCTCGCAGCGGTAGGTATCGTCTGCCTCTACGATTGCACCACCTCTGCGCCGCCGGGGAGTGATGGAACCGTCTCTCATGCACTTCCATACGCGGCCTTTGCTATCCTTGGCCTCGTACGTCTGGTAGGTGCCACCTGCAAAGTGGATACCGCCGACACCGAAGTAGTTGGCGATGACGGAGGCGGCTGTTCCGCGGGAAACGCCCGTCATTTCAATCTCAACGCCGAAGTTTTGGCTCTGAATCGTGACCATCTTTGCGCCCTCCCCTTAGTGCAGCTGTGCAGCGTGCTTGTGGTAGGTGACGGTGTAGCGGCCACCGTGCTTGACGACCTTGATGTCGTCCATCTTCACGCGCCGGACACCGAACTTCTCGTGGATGTACTTTTTGACCATCGGAGCGGCCTTTGTGGTCACATCCAGCGCACTGTCATTGCTGCGGCGGCTCTTGTAGCGGTCAAACCGCTTCTCCTCGGCGGCGTTTGCTTCCTCCTCTGTGCCGTAGAATCCATCCTGTGCGCGGTTGTTCAGACGGTAGAACTTCTTGTTGCTGATGACCTCTAGACGCTCATTCCAGACGGTGTTCCAGCGGTCTTCCTGATTGGGCTTGATGTCGTCCTTGACCCGGCCAACAATCAGCTCCACACCCTCGGTGCCAAGGTAGTTGTTAAATGTGGTGAGCAGCACCCGGATGATCTCGGTGCCGTTTGTGAGGTCGATGTGAGCGACCTCGCCCTGGCTTCCGCCCATCGTTCCGGCGTTGATGTAGTAGCCCTGCGCCATGTAGCTGTTGGCTGCTGCGGTGAACTCTCGGTTGATGTCAATGAACTTCATGCTGAAAACCTCCGATTTACTCTTGACAAATCTTCAATAAAAAAATAAAATGGAGGTGCAAGGGGCTTGTGGATAACGGGCTTTTAGCGGTTAGCGGTTCAGGGTGCGATCCTGAGCCGCTTTTTTGTATGCTTCAAAGCGGGCTACCTGCTCGGCTCTGGTGAGCTTTGCAAATTCCTTGCTTGTCATGGAGCATCACCCCCTTTGGGTTGCTCCCTTGCACCTCGTAACCTCCTCTCTATGTCTATATTATACAACGAATTTCGTTGTATGTCAATAGCAAAACAACATTTTTCGTAAATATTTTTACGAAAAGCGTTGCAATTTTCAGGTAAGTGTGATATAGTGAAGAAAAGGGAGGTGCTTACATGATTCGCATCAAGTTGAAAGCCGTGCTTGCCGAAAAAGGCATCAAACAAAAGGATTTGGTCGCAATGACTGGGATTCGCCAGCCCACTCTGTCGGGCATGAACAACAACTCCGTCAAGCATATTCCGTTGGACGTTCTGGACAAGCTGTGCACCGTTCTGGACTGCCAGCCCGCAGATCTTCTGGAATTCGTGCCGGATGAGAACGAAAAAAGCCCGGACGCTTGACGCATCCGGGCAGGAGAGGTTATTTCTTGCGAGACTTGTTCACGGTCTGAGGGATGTGCCGCACCTCTTTGACCCTACGCTCCGGGTTGGGCTCTCTCACGATGAGGTCATCCAGTTCGCAGTCAAGGGCCTCGCAAATGAGGTCGAGATCATCCAGGCTGACTCGCTCTGCAAAATCGTGGTACAGCTCATTGATGGTCTGGGAGCGAATCCCTGTTGCACGTGCAAGTTCGCTCTGTGTCATCCGCCTTTCGCCGAGGCGGGTAGACAGCAAAATTCTAATCATAGCCTTTTGTCTCCTTTTACCGAAATTTTAGCCGATATGTACCCGGCTTGTCTGCATTTTGGCAGAAAACTTCATATTTCGGGAGTTTTTTCCGATTTTCGGTAAATTAAGACAGAAAAGCGCCCACACTACCGATGATGGTAACGTGGGCGCTTTTTTCATGTCAGGGTGACATTTGGAATCTCGCAAAACAAAACGAACACATTACCGACCATTTGAATGGTGGTTCTGTGTTCGTTTTGCTCTTGATTGGTGGAGAATACCGGGATCGAACCGGTGACCTCTTGCATGCCATGCAAGCGCTCTCCCAGCTGAGCTAATCCCCCAGATGTCCGTGCCGTGCCTGACGACAGGAGTAATTATACCAGCGCCTTGCCGGATTGTCAACAGCTTTTCTGGATTTTCTGCAAAAAAATTCCCGCCGGGGGAATGCCCTTCCCGGCGGGAAAAATGACTGCGAAAAAACTTACGCTCTTGCGTTCTGCCGGTCGAAGATCTGGGGTGCGACACGGATCAGGATCACCACAAGGACGGTGGTCAGGATGGCTTCCGGCAGCATGTAAGTGGCGTTGTACACGGCGCTGTACAGCCAGCACAGACCGTCCACGCTCATGCTGGAGATCCCGGGAAAGCCGACCTCGGTCATCCAGCTGAAAGCGTAGTCGTAGTCCTTCCAGACGATGTAACCGGACAGAAAGCTGCACAGGAAGCGCAGCAGGCATACCACAAAGGCACTGACACCGACACCCACGGTACGGCTGCGGAAAGGCTTTGCAATCAGGCAGGCGAAGCCCAGCACAGTGAAGGCCAGAAGGTAGTCCAGCAGCACGCAGCCCACCTGCGCCGTGAGGGTCTGGCAGTACGCCAGATTGCCAAGGCCCTGCACAAGCTGGATCAGGCTGTTGACGAAGGCGGTCATGACGCCCCACTTTGCGCCGTGGCGGTAGCTCATTACCAGAATGGGCACCATGCTGAACAGGGTGATGGAACCGCCGTGGGGCATGAGCGGGATCTGAATCATGCTCAAAACGGTGGACAGCGCGATCATCAGTGCGCCCTCCACCAGAATGCGGGTCTTGGAATAGGTTTTGGTCATAAGGATTCCTCTTCTCAGAACGATAGTACACAAAAACAAAATGCGCCCGCTTTTTAGCAGGCGCACGGGGTTTGTGAAAGAACGGACAGTTCTGCAAACTCCCACGCCGGCATTGTCCGGTCTGGTAAAAGGGTACTCCGCACAATGCGGATCTCAGCCTTTCGGCACCCCTGTTTTTATGTCCGTATAAAAGTATAGCGCATCTGGTGCAGAAGTCAAGCCCCGGCGGCACATATCTGCCCCGTCAGGCGCATAGGCTGTACCATAATACAGCAGGAGGGATCCGGGCATGAAGGGAGACCCTGAGCAGAGAGCAATACAGCTGGGCGAGTACATTGCGGCTCATCGCACCACCGTGCGGGCGGCGGCTGCGGTGTTCGGGTGCAGCAAATCCACGGTGCACAAGGACGTGGCCGTGCGGCTGCGGACGCTGCAGCCGGAGCTGTTCCGGCAGGTGCGGGCTGTGCTGGCCCGCAACAAAGCCGAGCGGCATCTGCGCGGCGGCGCAGCTACCCGGCGCAAATACAGCCGCAAATGAGAGACGGCGCGCTTTCTGTTTTTGTTCCGGAAGCGTGCCGTCTGTTTTACTGCCGGTTCTGGGGATGGAACTGGTTCAGCGCGCCCTTTTCCAACCGACTGACCTGTGCCTGACTGATGCCGATCTCCTGCGCCACCTCCATCTGGGTCTTGCCCTGCAGGTAGCGCAGCTCCATAATCTTTTTCTCCCGCGGGGTCAGCCCGGCCACCGTCTGGCGGAACTGCAGCCCGCTGATCCAGCTGTCCTCGCCATCCGGGTCCCGCACTTGATCGATCACATACATGGCGTCGCCGCCGTCGGTGTACACCGGCTCATCCAGACTGATGGGCTCCACCACCGATTCCAGCGCCGCCGTCACTTCCCGGCGGGTGAGCCCGGCGCTCTGGGCGATCTCGTCCATGGTCGGCTCGCGGCCAAGCTGCTTTTCCAGCATCTCGCGGCTCTGCATGGCCCGGTAGGCGGTATCCCGCAGGCTGCGGCTCACCCGCAGGGCATTGTTGTCCCGCAGAAAGCGCCGGATCTCGCCAATGATCATGGGCACTCCGTAGGTGGAGAAGCGCACCGGCTGGGCGGGGTCAAAATGATCGATGGCCTTGATGAGCCCGATGCACCCCACCTGAAACAGGTCGTCCAGATTTTCGCCGCGCTGGGCGAACCGCTGCACCACGCTGAGCACCAGCCGCAGATTGCCCTCCACCATCCGCTCCCGCGCAGCGGCATCGCCGGTGCGCACCCGGGCCAGAAGCTCCCGCTTTTCGGCCTCGGTCAGCACAGGCAGCTGGGCCGTGTTCATGCCGCACAGCTCCACTTTGTTGTACATCCAAACGCCCCCGGTCTGTTTTTGTTCTCACCGGGAGTATGGGATGTGCAGCGGCACTGTATGCGTGGAAAAAACTGTGCGCTTTCCCGTTTGGCAGGAAAGCGCGGCAAAATAAAAGATGACCGCCTCGAGTCCCAATCCGAGCGGTCATCTTTTCTTGACTAATCCGGTAAGGAACTAGCCGTTTGCAGGGCCAGCGCCTTTTGTAGTTTTATTATATGCGAATCAGCGCGGATTGTCAAGCCCGGCGGGCGGCAGTTCGCGTTTTTCCACTTCACTCGCTTTCCAGCTGGGCCTTTAATGTATGGATGATCCGCTTTTCCAGCCGGGAGATATAGCTCTGGCTGATGCCAAGGGCATCGGCGGCTTCCTTCTGGGTGCGCTCCACGCCGTCGGCAAGACCGAAGCGCAGCTCCATGATCTGCCGCTCCCGTGAGGACAGGCTGTCCACGGCACGGCGCAGAATGGCACGCTCGGCGTCCTGTTCCAGCCGCTGGCTGATCTGGTCCTCGTCGCTGCCAAGAATGTCCGAGAGCAGCAGCTCGTTGCCGTCGCCGTCCACGTTGAGCGGCTCGTCGATGCTGGCCTCCTGCCGGCGGTTGGAGCTTTTGCGTAAGTACATCAGGATCTCGTTGCCGATGCAGCGGCTGGCGTAGGTGGCCAGCTTGATGCTGCGCTCCGGGGTGAAGGTGTTCACGGCCTTGATGAGCCCGATGGTGCCAATGCTGATCATATCCTCGGCGGGGACCCCGCTGTTTTCGTATTTTTTGGCAAGGTACACCACCAGCCGCAGGTTGTGGGTGATCAGATCGTCCCGGGCGCAGGCGTCTCCCTCTGCCATGCGGGCCAGCAGGGCTTTTTCCTGCTCCGGGGTCAGGGGCGGCGGCAGACTGGGCGCGCCCGCCAGATAATGGGCACCGCCGCAGTATCGCAGCCGTGCAAGAAGCCGCTGCCAGAACAGCCGGAATGCAGAAATACCATGGAACATGAGATCTCCTCCTGTACATCTATAATATAAGCGTCAGCGGATGCCCAGCTGCCCGGCCAGCTCACTGTCAAGCAGTGCGGTCCAGTGCTCCGGGGGTGTTTCCGGGCGGCAGAATGCAGCCAGAAAACCCTGTGCCCGGCGGCTGCCCACGCGCAGGGCTTTGGCTGGGACCGCAGGCAGCACGCAGTGCCCGGCAATGGTGGTGCAGGGCACCAGCCGCACCCCCAGCTCCGGCGGCGGTGCCGCGCCGCAGGCAAAGTAGCTGTCCAGAAAGGTACGCAGCGCCTGCGGCAGGCCGTCGCGCACAGAGGGGTAATGCAGCAGCACCACAGCCCGCCCGCTCAGCGGGTCCTGCACCGAAAAGCCGGTGTCGCACAGCGCCTGCACCGGCAGAGCGGCACCGTCCAGCTCCAGAACGGCGGCGACGCTGCGGGGCCCTGCCCGGCCAAAGCAGAACAGCACCGCCCGCAGCATGGCCAATACGACCCCGCAGCTCAGCAGCAGCCGCCCCGGAGAAAGGGCAAGGTACACGCAGAGGTTCGCACTCTGCACGCCGGGCAGCACTGCCGCCCCGCACAGCAGCAGGTTCAGCAGCAGATACCACGCGCACAGCCGGGCAAAGCCGCGCGGGCCGGGCACACCGTAGGCAGCAGCCACAACGGCACCGCAGGTAAAGGCTTTGCAGAGCACTGCCGCCGCGCCGGGCAGCTCTGGCAGCAGGATGCCAAGGGAGAAGGCCGCTGCCGCCGCACTGCCTGCCAGCAGGCGCAGGCCGCTGCACTGCCGTGCACACAGCAGCCCGGTGCACAAAAGCAGCATTGCTGCGGCCAGAAAGTTCGTCAGCAGCAGCTCATCCAGATAGATCACAGTTTTCATAGAAAAGCCCTCACACATTCCAGTATCTTCCAATTACAGAAAAAACCATGTCGATGCGCTGAAAAGCACGGCTTTTGTAAAGATTTTGAGACCGGATTTTCACAAGTTATCACACTTTTCACATTTTTTTCAAAAAAATACTTGAATCTTTCTGGAAAGTGTGGTATATTATTGCCATCCTAGATACGGGATGCGAACCACACAAAGTGGTTTGTGGAATATTTTTTCTAATTTTGAAGGGAGAATATCATTATGATGATGCCTGCAAACTTCTCTGCTGTTGCAGAAAACGAACTGACCTACGTTGTTGGTGGTGCTTCTCTGGTTGACTACCTGGCACCCGTTATGACCGCTCAGAACTGGCAGAATGTTTCTACCAACGTGATTAAGATCGTCGGCAACACCTTCCTGGCCAACTATGTTAACGCCGCTTTCAACAGCGTGTTCGATGGCGCTTATGTCCCCGGTGACTTCATCGGCGGCGTGTTCAACACCGTGCATCGTGCATACGACAAGGGCACCCACACCTACGGCAACGGCGCTTGGGGCGCTGCTCTGGGCATCCTGAACGCTGGTATGAGCGTTGTTGGCGGCCTGTCTGCTATCTACACTCTGGGCTCTGACCCCATCGGTCTGGAAGTCAAGGGCGCTACTGCTGGTTCCACTGCTGGTGGCCTGAACAGCGGCTACTGGAACTACGGCAAGGATCTGAAGACTGTCTAATCTGTTCTGAATAAAGAATAGATTTGTGTCCGGAGGGAAACCAAAGGGCTAACATACCCCCGCACAGAATGGGAGACCGTTTTGTGCGGGGGTTTTCTTTTCGGCAGAATGCCTCTCCGGGGCTTTGACCTGTAGGTGCTTTTGCAGCTCTGAGCTGGCAAAGCCGCAAGGTTTTACATACAATTCAGTATTTCCAAAATATTGGAAAAAGTTCTATTGATCCGTAAAAAAAACGGCCATTGTAAAGACTTTGAGACCGAATTTTCACAAGTTATCACACTTTTCACATTTTTTTCAAAAAAGCACTTGAATCTTTCTGGAAAGTGTGGTATATTATTGCCATCCTAAGAAGAGTACGGGCCGCGCAAGAGCGGCTTGGAAACTTTTTTCTAATTTTGAAGGGAGAATATCATTATGATGATGCCTGCAAACTTCTCTGCTGTTGCAGAAAACGAACTGACCTACGTTGTTGGTGGTGCTTCTCTGGTTGACTACCTGGCACCCGTTATGACCGCTCAGAACTGGCAGAATGTTTCTACCAACGTGATTAAGATCGTCGGCAACACCTTCCTGGCCAACTATGTTAACGCTGCTTTCAACAGCGTGTTCGATGGCGCTTATGTCCCCGGTGACTTCATCGGCGGCGTGTTCAACACCGTGCATCGTGCATACGACAAGGGCACCCACACCTACGGCAACGGCGCTTGGGGCGCTGCTCTGGGTATCCTGAACGCTGGTCTGAGCGTTGCTGGCGGCCTGGCTGCTATCTACACTCTGGGTTCTAAGCCCATCGGTCTGCAAGTCAAGCCTGCGACGAATCCTGGCCTGAACAGCGGCTACTGGAACTACGGCAAGGATCTGAAGACTGTCTAATCTGTTCTGAATAAAGAATAGATTTGTGTCCGGAGGGAAACCAAAGGGCTGACATACCCCCGCACAGAATGGGCAACCGTTCTGTGCGGGGGTTTTGTTTTTTTTTATTTTCCGGAAAAAATCTTCCGAAAACGGTTGACAATCCGGCAAAGCGCTGGTATAATTACTCCTGTCGTCAGGCACGGCGCGGACATCTGGGGGATTAGCTCAGCTGGGAGAGCGCTTGCATGGCATGCAAGAGGTCACCGGTTCGATCCCGGTATTCTCCACCAGAAGGAAAAACACCGCACGGAAACGTGTGGTGTTTTTTGTTGCTACCGAACAAAGGAGAAACCTATGAGCTACGCGATCGTATTCAGCAGTAAAACAGGCAACACAAAATTACTGGCAGACACGCTGCACACCTGTCTGCCACAGGAAAGCTGCTGCTATTTTGGCACTCCGGACCCTGCTGCCCTGGAGGCAGACGAACTCTACGTGGGCTTCTGGACAGACAAAGGAACCGCTGACGAAAGTACTTTGGACTTTTTGAAGCAGCTGCATGGCAAAAATATCTTCCTCTTTGGCACCGCCGGTTTTGGCGGCAGTGAGGAGTATTTCAGCAAGATCCTGAAAAAGGCGGAGCGTTCACTGGACAGGAGCAACACGGTCTTCGGCCGTTATATGTGTCAGGGCAAGATGCCGCTGTCGGTACGCCAGCGGTATGAGGGCATGAAAAAGCAGCCGATCCATCTGCCCAACCTGGATGCGCTGATCGAGAATTTCGACAACGCCCTTTCTCACCCGGATGCGGATGATCTGGAACGGTTAAAGCAGGCGGTAAAATGATGAAAAGGCAGCGGCTTTCCTCAAACAGAGGAAGCCGCCGCCTTTTTTGCTTAACGGATGATCCTACGCTCCTGCCTGCAGTTCCGCGGTTCTCATCCCACGCTTCTTTTATAAAAGAACAGGTACTGCTGCACGATGCCCGCTTCCGGCCCGAACTGCGGGAACGGATCCTGCCCGGCAAACTCGTCCCGGATGAGCCGTTCGATCCAGACATCCACCGGCACACGGCCCACACGACCATAGCCGAACAGACACACGCAGTTTGCCACCTTTTTGCCCACGCCATCCAGCTCCATCAACCGGGCAAAAAGCGCTTCATCGGGCATGGAAGCCAGCTTCTTCAGGTCCAGTGTGCCCTCTGCCGCCTGCTGCGCCGCATGCAGCACGTAGCGGGTGCGGTAGCCAAGACCGCACTCCTGCAGCGCCTGCTCCCCGGCACAGCAGAGCGCTTCTGCTGTCGGGAACGCATACACAGGCCCTTCGCCATCGCTGCCCAGCCGCTCGCCAAACCGCTCCGAAAGCAGCTCTACCGCCCTGCGGATGGCCGGGATGCTCTTTCGCTGCGAGATGATGAAGCTGACCAGCATCTCCCACTCGTCCTGCCGTAGCACCCGGATGCCCCGGCCATATTCCATGGCACGCTGCAAAAAGTCGTTCCGGCTGTCCAGCTTTCCACGCAGAGCGGCATAGCTGCGGCCAAGGTCGAAGTAACCGTGCCAGAAGGTTTCCCATGCGCCCGACTCGCACCTCACCGTGTAGGTTCCGCTGCGCAGCGGTCTGAGGTAAAGCAGCTGTCTCCCGGAAACAAACCGATACCAGCCCTCCGCCTGCTTCCGGGGGCGAAAGCACTGGCCGCTTGCCAGAATTTTGTCCGGGTCGAAATCATCCCGGATCTGAACCGTTTTCTCTTCCAGCTCCATTGCCCCCATCACAGCTCCAGCTCCCGGTACACTTCACCTTCCAGCGTTTTCCAAAGGAAGGTCTCCCCTTCCAGTGTCATATAGCTATGTACACTCCCCTCCTTTGGGATGCTCACAGAACCGGGGTTCAGGTAGAGATTGTCTTCGCCGAACTCTGTCCACGCCGGAATGTGGGTGTGGCCATGCAGCAGGACATCTCCCGGAGCCAGCGGCGGCAGATTTTTCAGGTTGTGCACATGACCGTGGGTAGCGTAAACGAGCCGCCCGCTCACTGGCAGCACAGCATAGTCGGCCAGAATGGGAAAATCCAGCACCATCTGATCCACCTCAGCGTCACAGTTGCCCCGCACGCACAAAAGCGCCGGCTTCAGCCCGTTCAGGAGCGGGATGACCTCCTTCGGGGCATAGCCCTCCGGCAGGTCGTTGCGGGGGCCGTGATACAAAAGGTCCCCCAGCAAAAGCAGCCGGTCTGCTCTCTCCCGCTCAAACGCTTCGATCATTTTTTTGCAGTAAAACGCCGACCCGTGCAGGTCGGATGCGATCATCCATTTCATGGCAGGATTCTCCTTATTTTATAAAGTATCTATTTTTATTTTAGCCTCCCGGTGAAAAATGGTCAAGTCTATAAAAGTCATACTTTATCTGTTTGACCTCTTGACATCTGCCGGAAGCCGTGTTATCCTACAGTTAATAAAATTCGTGTGGATTTTTACAGCAATATGCTACTTTTCGCCACACAATGACTTCAAAAGAGCCATTGTGTGGCTTTTTTGCGTCTGCGTTTATCTTCGAGCAGTCTCGCCCTGACGATTCCGCGGCTGCAGTAATTCATTTCTTTTCTCTACAGGAGCAATGCAAACACTATGAACGAAACCTTTATGAAAGAAAAACCGGTGCTGCCGCTGTTGGTATCCATGGCGCTGCCCAATGTTATTTCCATGCTGGTGAACAGTCTGTACAACATTGTAGACAGCCTGTTCGTGGCCCGCATCAGCGAGGACGCCATGACTGCGTTGTCGCTGGTATTCCCGATCCAGAATTTTGCCAACGCCATCGCCATCGGCTTCGGTATCGGCATCAATGCCATGATCGCACTGTATCTGGGCGCAGGCGACCGCAAAAAGGCTGAGACCGCAGCCACCCACGGTATGGCTCTGAGCCTGATACACGGCATTCTCATCACCATTCTCAGCATCGCCATCATGCCGGGCTTTTTGCGCCGGTTCACCGGTGACGAAAGCCTGATCTCCTCCGGCATCACCTACTCCACCATCGTATTCCTGTTTGCCACCATCAACATGGCGGCACTGGCCTTTGAAAAGATGTTTCAGGCCGTGGGCCGCATGAAGGTGACCATGGCGGCGCTGATCTTCGGCTGTGTGTGCAACATCCTTCTGGACCCCATCCTGATCTTCGGCTTAGGCCCGGTGCCTGCCATGGGCATTGCAGGTGCAGCCCTTGCCACCGGCATCGGTCAGCTGCTGAGCCTGTGTGTCTACCTTTTCGTCTATGCCCGCACCGAGCTCCCAGTGCGCCTGCGCCGCAGCTGCCTGCGCCCGAACGCCGCACTGGACAAAAGGCTTTACGGCATCGGTGTGCCCGCCATTCTCAATCTGGCCCTGCCCTCCCTGCTGGTCACTTTCCTGAACGGACTGCTGGCGGGCTTTTCCCAGAGCTATGTGGTGGTGCTGGGCATCTACTATAAGCTGCAGACCTTCCTGTATCTGCCCGCTAACGGCATTGTGCAGGGCATGCGCCCGCTCATTGGTTACAACTACGGTGCCCGACAGCACGCCCGTGTGAAAAAGCTTTATGAGCTCACCCTCATTATGAGTGCAGCCATCATGGCAGCCGGGACCCTGATCTGCCTGTTCGCGTCCCGCCCGCTGATGCAGCTGTTCACCTCCAACCCCGAGACCATCACCATCGGCCAGACCGCCCTGCGCATCATCTGTCTGGGTTTTGTGGTTTCTGCCGTCTCCACCACCTCTTCCGGTGCCTTGGAGGGCCTTGGCAAAGGCACCGAATCGCTGGTCATTTCGCTGTGCCGCTATCTTCTTTTCATTATGCCGCTGGCCGCTGTGCTGTGCCATTTTCTGGGCGCAAACGGCGTGTGGCATGCCTTCTGGATCACCGAGGCACTTTCTGCGCTGGTGGCCTACCCGGTGTACCGCCGGGCAATTGAAAAGCGCTGAGCTTTCCTGAAAGCGCCGGACGGCGAAGGCAAAGTAAAACAAACGTCCACAGCACAAGGGAGAGCCGCAAAGGTTCTTCCTTCTTTTTTGCAATTTTTATTTGACAGCGTATAAATTCTGATGTAAAATAAATTGTTTGTTTTCCGGCATTACGGCTGGAAAAGCGCAATTTAACAGAGGATGTGGGAAAATATGATCGAAACGATCACGGCCGTCAATCATGCGGTCAACCAATTCATCTGGGGCGTACCTGCCATGGTGTGCATCATCGGCGTGGGCCTGCTCCTGAGCGTGCGCACGGGCTTTTTGCAGATCCGCAAATTCCCCTACGCCATCAAAACTACCATCGGACGCATGTTCCGCAAAAAGGATGCTTCCGATGGTGCCATGACGCCGTTTCAGGCGGTGTGCACCGCACTGGCGGGCACCGTGGGCACCGGCAACATCGCCGGTGTGGCAGGTGCCATCGCCATCGGCGGCCCGGGTGCGGTGTTCTGGATGTGGTGCTCTGCCCTGCTGGGCATGTGCACCAAGTTCGCCGAAGTCACGCTGGCGGTGTACTACCGTGAGCGCAGCGAGACCGGCGAATGGGTAGGCGGCCCCATGTACTACATTAAAAACGGCCTGAGCAAGCATTGGCAGTTTCTTGCTGTGCTGTATTCCCTGTTCGGCGTGCTGACCGTGTTCGGCACCGGCAATGCCACACAGGTAAACACCATCGTTGCGGCCGTTGACACCGCCCTGCTGGAGTATGGCATCGTGGGCAGCGGTTCTCTTTCCACCCTGAACCTTGTGGTGGGCATCATCGTGACCCTGCTGGTAGCGCTGGTGCTGCTGGGCGGCATCAAGCGTATTGGCAGCGTGAGCGAAAAGCTGGTGCCCTTTATGGCGCTGTTCTATATCGCGCTGGCCGTGGGCGTCATGGTGCTGAATTTTGAGCGTCTGCCCTATGTGTTCAAGTCCATCGTTGCCGGTGCGTTCGATCCCGCTGCCTTCACCGGCGGCACCATCGGCAGCCTGTTCGTCAGCATGCAGAAGGGCGTCTCCCGCGGCATCTTCTCCAACGAGGCCGGCCTTGGCACCGGCTCCATCGCCCACGCCTGCGCCGACACCAAAAAGCCGGTCAAGCAGGGCATGTTCGGCATCTTTGAAGTATTTGCGGATACCATCGTCATCTGCACCCTGACCGCCATGGTCATCCTGTGCAGCGGCACTCCCGTGAATTACGGCACTGCTGCCGGTGCAGAGCTGACCATCAGCGGCTTCACCACCACCTACGGCGGGTGGGCATCGGTCTTTACCGCTGTGGCGCTGTGCTGCTTTGCCTTTTCCACCATCATCGGCTGGGGCCTGTACGGTTCCCGGTTTCTGGTGTTCCTGTGCCGCAGCGATAAGGTGGCAAAGCCCTTCTTTCTGGTCTACTCCTTTGTGTCCATTCTGGGCGCAACGATGGATCTGGGCCTGCTGTGGAGCATTGCGGATACCTTCAACGGCCTGATGAGCATTCCGAACCTGCTCGCGCTGCTGCTGCTTTCCGGCACAGTGGTCAGGCTGACCCGGGAATTTTTTGCATCTGAGGGCTGATTGCCCACAACAAAAGAGGCTGTTGCGCTTTCGGCTAAAACGATGTGCAACAGCCTCTTTTATTATCCCCTTATTCTGCCCGCGTCCGGCTCTTTTCAATCCAGACAATTCATGTTACAATAGGTTCATTGGATAAACAGCACCGAAAATGGACGGAGGAAAAGGATCTTGGATTTTTATGGAACCATCGGCCCGGCCTGTGGGCAGCTGGAGACCCTGCAGCGCATGGTGGAAGCCGGCATGACCGGCATCCGCATGAATCTTTCCCACGGACCGCTGACCGCACACGCTGACTGGCTGGCAATGATCCGCGCAGCCGGCATCCGGCAGCTTCTCATCGACCTGCAGGGTCCGGAGCTGCGCATCGGCACGCTGGCAGAGCCTGTCACTCTGGTTGAGGGCAGTTCTGTACGCCTTGGCGCAGACGGCATTCCCTGCCCGGCAGCTCTGGTGCAGGCCGCTGCACCCGGACAGCAGCTTCTGCTGGACGACGGGAAACTTCTGGTGCAGGTGACGCAGACCCTGCCGGGTGCCCTTTTGTGCACAGTGGTACGCGGCGGAACGCTGCAGAGCCGCAAGAGCATTGCTGCGCCGGGCCTTGCCGTGCACTCTCCTGCCCTGACCGAAGAGGACCTGCAGAACCTGAAAATTGCAAAGCAGTGCGGTGTTACCGGCGTGATGCTGCCCTTTGTGCGCGGCAAGGCAGACATTCTGGCCCTGCGCAGCGCCTTAGAGCAGGCAGACGCAGCAGACATCCGCATTTTTGCCAAAATTGAAAACATGGCTGGGGTACGTGCCCTGCCGGAATTTCTGCACCTTGCAGATGAGATCGTCATTGCCCGGGGCGACCTTGGCAACGCCATGCCGCTGTGGGAGCTGCCCCGCTGCCAGAAGCAGCTTTCTGCTGTCTGCCGGGCTGCCGGTGTGCCTTTTATGGTGGTGACCCAGATGCTGGACAGCATGTGCACCCGCGCCGTACCCACCCGGGCCGAGGTGAGCGACATCTACAACGCCGTATTAGACGGTGCCGCCAGCGTCATGCTGACCGGCGAAACGGCCGCCGGACACTACCCGGTGCAGGCCATGGAATATCTGGTGCGCACGGCACGCACCGCGATGTGATACGTGCTGATTTAGAATGCCCTCCGCTGCGCTCTGGGCATTTTTAGCGGAATATTATTTATATTTGCCAATCGGGAAAATCTGCGGATTTTCCCGATTGGCCTTTTCACGGGAGGGCCCGTAGCGGAAAACGACATCTACAACAATTATTACAGGCTTTCCAAAATGCAGAAATGAAAGCTGCCACTCTCGGTCACGACCCCTTTCCGTGAAAAAGGGATTCCGAAAAGTCCGCAGACTTTTCGGAATCCCAAATAAAAAATAGTTCTTCCTCTGACGATGCCCAGAGCGCAGCGGAGGGCGTTTTCAAATCGTCCCGCACAGAAGTTTTTCCGCAAAAATCGGCAAAAGGATAGCTTCTTTTGTCTGCTTCCTGTATAATAAAGGTAAAATCAACTGAATTCAGAAAGGTTTATCGTTTATGGGCATCGTAGTCATCGGAGCTGTTTTTGTGGATATCAAGGGGTATCCCCTGTCTGCCTACATTCCCGGCGGACGCAACGCTGGGCGCATTGAGCAGGTGCATGGCGGTGTGAGCCGCAATGTAGTGGAAGATATCGCCAATGTAGAGCTGCGTCCTACCTTTGTCAGTCTGGTGGACGACACCGGCATGGGACAGGATGTGATCAACAAGCTGGAAAATCATAAGGTGAACACCCGCTACATCCTGCGTGTGCCGGACGGCATGGGCACCTGGCTGGCCATCTTTGACAACGACGGCGATGTGCACGCAGCCATTTCCAAGCGGCCGGACACCACTCCCCTCACCGGCCTGCTGAAGGAAAAGGGAGATGAGATCTTTGCCGACTGTGACGCCATTGCACTGGAGCTGGATCTGGAAAAGGAAACTGTAAAGCAGGTGTTGCACTATGCCAAAAAGTACCATAAGAAGGTCTTTGCTGCCATTTCCAACATGAGCATCGCTATGGAGCGCCGGGACTTTTTGCAGCAGATCGATTGCTTTGTGTGCAACCAGCAGGAAGCCGGGCTGCTCTTTTCGGACGACTACGACCACCTGAGCCCCGAGGAAATGCGCAAAGTGCTGGCTGCCAATGTACACAGTGCCAACATTCCCAGCATGGTGATCACCATGGGCGGTCAGGGTGCCGTGTACGCCCGTGCCAACGGCGGATCCGGCATCGTGCCCGCCAAGAAGGTAGACGTTCTCGACACCACCGGTGCCGGTGACGCCTTCTTCGCCGGCACAGTCATCGGCCAGACCTACGGCAAGACTCTGGCCGAGTCCTGTGAGATTGGCAGTCGTCTGGCTGCATCGGTCATCTGCATCACCGAGAACGTCTGTCCCCGCTTCCGCCCGCTGGAATTCGGGCTGGACATCCCCGTGGTGGACTGAGAAACCGTTTTCATAAGCACCTGCTATAAAGCCATCATCTAAAAAAGACAGAGGAGCTTTTATGCTGCCTCTGTCTTTTTGTCTTTTCAGTTTCCACGCAGATGCGATCCGGAAGGCCTTTTACTTTTCCTGGATCTGCTTGCCGGTCAGGTGTTCGATCGTGATCTCGTAGAGCTGTACGCCCTTGATGGCTTTTGCGATTTCTTTTTCCACCTCTTCCCTGCCGGGATAATACTTCAGGCCCAGTTCCCGCACGCGGGCCTCGGTGGCGGCTGCATCCTCGACCAGCCTGCAGCGGCCAAAGACCACTGTGCTCTGCACATAGGGGGCCCAATCGCCCGGCTCAAAGTGCTCATTGCCGTAAACGGTAAAGCAGACCTTATCGTTCTTTTTCAGTGCATCCACTTTATGTCCGGACTTTGCACCGTGAAAATAGATCTTATCCTGTTCCTGATCGTAGAAATAGTTGACCGGAATGGCAAATGGATAGCCGTCATCGCCGTTGACGGCCAGCACGCCCCGCCGGGACCGCTTCAGCAGATGTTTTGCGGCTTCCTCCGGGATTTCCCGGTTCGCTCTTCTCATGAGTCTGAACATCTTTGCTTTCCTCCCCGATATTGCACTTTCATCATAAGTAGTCTGCTGCCCTTTGGCGGTCAGCTTCCTTTGGTAATGCGGATCAGCGTTTTATCCAGCTGAATGGTGCGGTTCCATGGGTTCAGGATGATGCCGCTGATCTCCGGCACGGCTAGTGCTGCATCAAACAGCTTGTCCATATCCACAAGAAAGGTGGACTGCACCGGCTCGGCTCCCTTCAGTTCTTCCTCAAAGCTGGTGAATGCATACCACCAGCTTGCACCGTCGGCTGTCCGGATGGTCCGGAGCTGCATCTGCTCACTGCCCAAATTAGGCTCCACCGCCACGACGAACTGGCCGTGTTCCTTCATGCGCCGCCGGATGACGGTGAGGGTGTGGGCCAGCTGTTCCTGTGTGGCCTCCTGCTGCAGGGCGTACACCGCCTGCTCGATTTTTTCGTTTCCGTTCAGGCCTTCGTCTTTGGGTCGATTCATTGAAGTTGGTTCCTTTCCATTGTGTTTTGGCGGAGGGAATACGTGCAGCTCATCACAGCAGCAGATCGAACAGGCCGATCATCACCGGCATTGTGATGATGGAAAGCAGCGTGGTGAGCACATACAACGCGCTGGAATGCGCTGCATCGCGGTCGTACAGCTGGGCCATGGAGGTAACGGTGGCGCAGGCGGGGGTAATGGCGGCAAGGTACACCGTCATGAGGATGTTTTTGCCATCAGCCACCCAGCTGGAAGCATGGCAGACCAATAGCAGCACCAGCACGACCAGCGGGCACACCACAAGCCGCAGCACGGTGGGCAGGTAGTTGCGGCGGGTACAGAACACATCCCGCAGCGGCTTTTCTGCAATGGCCATACCCGCCAGCAGCATGCCCATGGGGCCTATCATATCACCCATGGTGCTCATGGTGTTCTGCAGCGGCGCAGGCAGCGCCACACGGAACCAGTACAGCAGCGCACCGGCCGCAATGGCGATCATATTGATGTTGGAAAAAACTTTTTTCCAGTCCAGCGCACGGTCGCCCTGCAAAAGAGAACTGGCATGCGTCCACAGCAGGATCAGCTGTACAATGATAAATGCGCAGGAATAGATGACATACTCATCGCCCAGCAGGGCCCTGACCAGCGGGATCACCAGCGCCGCCGCGTTGCTGTAGATCACATTCACCTGTTCCACGGCATCCAGCTTCAGCGGACGGCTCAGCAGTGCACTGATCCCCAGCAGCACTATATGGATAGCCGCCGCAATAGCCATGGAGTACAAAAGTCCCTTGCGGATCTCTGGCGTGTCGTTGATCTGGAACGCATTGATGATGACACAGGGCGTGACCAGATATACCATAACCACCGAGAGCACTTTGCTGTCACTTGCCTTCAGCAGCCCTGCTTTGACCACGGCGTAGCCCATGATCAGGATCAGAAACAGCTGCGCGATCTGCTGGGCCAAAAGAATGCTGATCTGCATTGTTTTTCCTCTTTTCCGTCTTGTGTTGTAAAAGCCCAAAAGGAGAGCCGCCTTTCTGCAAGGCAGCTCTCCCCTTTTGATTTTATTTGCCGCTTGTCAGCCGCGCCACATGCAACGCCAGATAGGCGGTTTCCTCGTTGGGCAAAAACACGCCGTACTTGCGCAGCACAAAGGTGCGTATTTTTTCCGCGCAGGTCACCGCTGCCGGATAATTCTGCTGCATCTGCTGGAACAAAAAGTCGTCCTCGCTGTCCATCAGCTTGCCGGAGAAGAACCGCTCGGCAAAATACTGCAGGTGGCTCACGAACCGCGCATAGTGGATGCTCTCGGTGCTCACCGGGCAGTGCATACTGTAGGTGACAATGTTGGACAGCTCACCGATCAGCTGCGCTGCCCGCATGGCATCGTAGCCGGCCTGCGGGTCCTGCCGGGCGTTGACGATATGGAAGGCGATGTTGCCTGCCTCTTCGTCCGGCAGCTCAATGCCAAGCTTTGCCTTTACCTTCTGCAGGCCGCGCTGGCCCACCGCGTACTCCTTGGGATAAAAATGCTTGATTTCCCAGAAGATGCGGTTGGTCACCACAAGACCCTTTTGCTGGCGCTCCACTGCAAAATGCAGGTGGTCGGTCAGCAGCAGATAGATGTGCGCCGAAAGCTTGACTCCCAGCGACTGCTCTGCGTCGTCCACAATGTCCTGCGTCAATTCCAGATAGGATGCCGGAATGCTGGAAAACAGCTCCAGCATAGGCTGTGCGTCCGGGTTGGACAATGGAAGGAACACGCGGTCTGAGGGCTTCCGTTCAATGGGCTCGCCTGCCTTGCGGCCATAGCCGATGCCCTTGCCCAGCAGGATGGATTCCTCGCCGCTGTCATCCTGCACCAGCACAACACTGCTGTTCAGCACCTTCTGAATGTGCATCGGTCCCTCCTCCTTCCGTTGAAACCTTAAGACTGCCGCTTAGTCCAGCTCTTCGCCGTTGGAAGCAATGACCTTTTTGTACCAGTAGAAGCTGTCCTTACGGCTGCGGGCCAGAGTACCGTTGCCCATATCATCCTGATCCACATAGATGAAGCCATAGCGCTTGGACATCTGGTTGGTGGATGCAGAGATCAGGTCGATGGGTGCCCATGTGGTGTAGCCCCACATTTCAACACCCTCATCGATGGCCTTGCCCATCTCGCTGATGTGCTGGCGGAAGTACTCCACACGGTAGGGGTCATGGATGGAGCCGTCGGCCTCCACCACGTCCTTGGCGCCCATGCCGTTTTCCACCACCATCAGCGGCTTGCGGTAACGGTCATACAGCTCGATCAGGCTGTAGCGCAGGCCCTTGGGGTCGATCTGCCAGCCCCAGTCGGTGGAGGGCAGATACGGGTTCTTGACGCCCAGCACAGTATTGCCGGGGGTGCGCTCTGCGTTCGGGTCCACAGACTCGGTCATGGTCATATAGTAGCTGCAGGAAACAAAGTCCACACAGCCTGCCTTCAGGGTGGCGGCATCCTCGGGCAGCATTTCCACGTGGATGCCCTTGCGCTCGAACATCTTGAGGATCAGGCGGGGGTACTCGCCCCAGACATGCACATCGGCATAGAACAGGTTTTCCAGATTCTTTGCCTGCGTAGCCAGCTCATCGTCGGGTGCACAGGTGCGGGCGTAGGTAGTGAGCTTGGTGAGCATGCAGCCCACCTTGCTGCCGGGGATGATCTCGTGGCAGTCCTTTACCACCATAGCGCTGGCCACCAGCTGGTGATGCAGAGCCTGATAGCAGGTCTCCAGCATCTTATCCTCGGGCACACGGCTGGGGATGATGCCGGCGGTGGTGAAGGGGTGGCGGATGACGCTGTCCACCTCGTTGAAGGTGAGCCAGTACTTGACCTGATCCTTGTAGCGCTCAAAGCACACATGGCAGAACTTTGCAAAGCAATCGATGACGCGGCGGTCCACCCAGCCGTTGTACTTGGTGGCCAGTGCCAGCGGCATTTCGTAGTGGCTCAGCGTAACCAGCGGCTCAATGCCGTTCTTGTGCATCTCGGCAAAGAGGTCGCTGTAGAACTGCAGGCCCTTCTCGTTGGGCTGGGCTTCCTCGCCGGTGGGGAAGATGCGGGTCCATGCGATGGAGACGCGCAGCATGGTAAAGCCCATCTCGGCAAACAGGGCAAGATCTTCTTTATAATGATGATAGAAGTCGATGCCGCGGCGCTTGGGATAATAGGTATCATCCGGGTCGGCCATGGCGGCAGCAATGTGTGCGTCGTCCATGGCAACATGGGACTTGTAATCCTTCACGTCCGTATTGGGCTTATAGGTGGCAACGTCCGCCACGCTGGGGCCCTTGCCGTCCACATTCCATGCGCCTTCTACCTGGTTCGCAGCAACAGCGCCGCCCCAGAAAAAACCTTTGGGGAAACTCATTTTACAGCCTCCAGTTTCAGCAGTGCAGCGCCGGGCACAACCATGCCCTCGGCCACAGTCTTGATGGTGAACTCATCGGCGTTGGTCACGACGATGGGGGTAGTTACATCATAACCGTCTGCCTTGATTCCGTCAAGGTCGAATTTCATCAGCAGCTGGCCTTTCTTGACGGTCTCACCGTCCTTGACCTGCGGATCAAAGCCCTTGCCGTCGCGCTTGACGGTATCCATGCCGATGTGCATCAGCAGCTCGGCACCGGCAGCGGTCTTCATGGAAACAGCGTGCTTGGTGCCGAACACGGACTCGATCACGCCGTCTGCGGGGGCATACAGCTCGCCCTTTTCGGGCACCACAGCGATGCCGTCGCCCAGGATCTTCTGGGAGAACACTTCGTCCTTCACCTGATCCAGTGCAATGGCCTTGCCCTGCAGGGGGCTGCTGATGGTGGAATCCGCAGCAGCTGCGTCTGCAGCAGCCTCGGGAGCGGTCTCTGCGGTCTCGCCCTCAGCGGGAGTCTCATCCTTGTACAGGAAGAAGGACAGTGCGAAGGAGGCCACAATAGAGATCACCAGACCGATGGCAGCCCACAGAATGTTCTTGGAGTTGTCCGGGTCAACGAACATGGCCATGCCGGCCAGACCGGGGCCCATAGCAACGAATGCCTTGACCTTCATCAGGCCAACGAACAGACCGCCGATAAAGCTGGAGATCACAACGGACATCATGACCTTCTTGTGCTGCAGGGTGACGCCGTACAGAGCAGGCTCGGTGATGCCGAACAGGCCGGAGATGCCAGCGGAAATTGCGGTAGCGCGCAGGTTTTCATCCTTAGTCTTCAGAGCAACACCTAGGCAGGCACCGCCCTCGGAAATGTTGTGTGCCAGAGAAGCGGGCATGTACAGCATTTCAAAACCGGGGTCGGAAATAGAAGCAACTGCATAGGGGACCAGAGCCTTGTGCATGCCCATGGAGATCATGAAGGGCAGCACAGCAGCCAGCAGAGCAACGGCCAGCCAGCCCAGAGTGTTGTACAGAGCAAGGATCACAGTGGTCAGCAGGGCACCGATGTTGTAGCCCAGAGGTCCGAGGACGACCAGTGCCACAGGGAAGCCGATGCCGAAGCACAACATGGGCACAAAGAACACGCGGATGGCCTTGGGGCACCACTTGTTGGCCCACTTTTCAATGAAGGACATGAAAATGACGGTCAGGATGGCCGGGAACACCTGGCCGCCGTAAGCGATGTTCTGCAGCTTGATGCCGAGGAAGTAGGCACCGCCCTCGGTAGCCAGCAGAGCGGAAACGCTGGGGTGGATCATGGCAGCAGCCAGAGCCACAGCCACCAGCTTGTTGCAGTTGAACTTGGTTGCAGTGGTGAAGGCGACCATGACGGGCAGGTAGTACAGAGCCGCATCTGCCACGCCGACGAACACCTTATAGGCGATGTCTCCGCTGCTCATCACGCCCAGAGTGCTCAGCAGCACCATGAGGGCCTTCAGAACGCCTGCACCTGCAATGGCGGGGACCAGCGGCTGGAAGATGCCGACCATGTAGTCCAGAATAATGCCGCCGATCTCTTTTTTGCCCTTGGGAGCAGCGGGAGCCGCTGCCTGACCTGCGTTGAAGGTGCCCAGCTTGAGCAGCTCATCGTACACTTCGATGACATCGTTGCCGATGACCACCTGACACTGCGGGCCGCTGGAAATAACGCCCATGACGCCGGCAGTCTTTTTCAGGGCAGCAACATCCACCTTGGAGGTGTCTGCCAGAGTGAAGCGCAGGCGGGTGGAGCAGTGCTCGACCTGCACAACGTTCTTTTCGCCGCCAACCAGACGCAGCACGTCGGAGGCAGTCTGCTTGTAGTTTTTCATTGTGTTCTCCTTTATCTTGTGTGTGATGGCATTCCCCTGCCGTCCGGCCGAAACGAGCAAAAGAAAAAGGATCCAACAGAATGACTCCGTATACAGCTTCTCCCGGAATCATAGTATCTGGCTATAATCCACCCAAAAGAAAAGGTATTCGTCATTCCGTCAGATCCTGCCTGCATTACCAGTAACATGTCCAACTGGATATCATAGTACTAGTATATCAGCCCTGATTTGGTTTTTCAATATTACTTTTTCACAAAATAAATCTTAAAAAATTATGAACTCCGTACAATCGTCTATTTTTTCGCAGAGCTGTTTTTCTTTCTTCCTATGCCGCCGCACGCCGGTTTTAGGATGTAAAAGCCGGAACGCCTCTCTTGCGTGTGCATGGGCCGCTTGCTATAATGGTTCTATCCTATCTTTTGCCGCCTGCGCAGGCTGTACCACCGCATTTTTGTCAGGCAGCAGTCAGGATGTACCCGAAAAATCTTTGCAAAGCAGGAGGGCATGGAGAGGTACGAAAGCTCAAAATATCTCTTGACAATTCCCCATCCGGTGTGTATACTACGCATTATGAACAATGTTCACGTTGAGGTGATCGGATGAATCCAATGGCAACATCAAAAGAGAACATCCTGCAGATCAGCAGAAAACTCATCCAGCAAAACGGATGGGCCGGTATCAACATCCGTTCGGTGGCTGCTGCCTGCGGAGTCTCGGTGGGCTGCATCTACAATTACTTTGAATCCAAGACCGATCTGTTGAGTGCCACGGTGGAAAGCATCTGGAACGATATCTTCCATCATCCGGAGGATGAGGCTGTCTTTCAGGACACCCTGTCCTGCGTCCGGTGGATGTACAAGCAGCTGGAGTACGGCTGCCAGCGGTATCCGGGATTTTTCACCCATCATGCGCTGGGCTTTGTCCAGCAGGACACCGCCGATGGAAAGCAGCAGATGCAGCGGGCATGGCAGCACATTCTGGATGCCCTGTGCACGGTGCTGCGGAATGATACCAGAATCCGGGCTGACGCCTTCACAGCGGAGTTTACCGTTGAAAAATTTGCAGAGATGCTGTTCTCGCTGATGCTGTCCGCTCTGGTACGGCAGGACTTTGACCCATCTACCGTGCTGGAGATCGTACGGCGGGCTGTCTACTGAAAAATGTCCCACAGATTTGTGGGAATTTTTTAAGTCTAAAATGAACAGTGTTCAACTTGATTGGTGCCGCAGGATGAAAGTATCCTGTTCCCATATACTATATCATATTTTCTCCAATCCAATCTAAAAAGGAGCAAACCCTATGCGTGCAATCATTGAAACCGTTTTCGACATCTTCTATCTGGTCACCGTGCTCACGGTGGGCATCCGTATGATCCGCAGCAGCAAGAGCGGCTCGCAGTTCAAGCTGTTCGGCCTTATGGCTATGGTGCTGGGTGCAGGCGATTCCTTCCACCTTGTCCCCCGTGCACTGGCACTGTGCACCACCGGTCTGGAAAACTACGCAGTTCCTCTGGGTCTGGGCAAGTGGATCACTTCCATCACCATGACCGTCTTTTACGTGCTGCTGTATTATGTCTGGCGCAAGCGCTACCATGTGGAGGGCCGGAAGGGTCTGACCATTGCCGTGTATGTCCTGTCCGCTGCGCGTGTGCTGCTGTGCATGATGCCTCAGAACCAGTGGCTCACCAACAAGACTCCCCTCGCCTGGGGCATCCTGCGGAACATCCCCTTTGCACTGCTTGGCCTGCTGGTCATCGTGCTGTTCTACCACAGTGCAAAGGAGCACAGCGACCGGGCTTTCCGCTGGATGTGGCTCACCATCGTGCTGAGCTTCGGCTTCTATATCCCCGTCGTGCTGTGGGCTGAAGTGAACCCGCTGATCGGTATGCTGATGATCCCCAAGACCTGCGCTTATGTGTGGACCGTCCTGATCGGCTACAACGCCATGAAGGCCGAGGGCGGTGCAGAGAACTAAGCCTGCGGTGCTGTCATCCTTCGACCGGACAGACATATGAGCAGTCGTGTAGTATTTGCTATGCGGCTGCTTTTTGTTTTAGAAAGCTGTGTGCGAATAACAAAAGGAGCTTGATCTTCAATGCGGGGAATATGCATTCCAGACGCAGACTTGCACTGGAAGTCGGACGAAAAGTATGCTATACTCAAAAAAATGCATATTTTGATCAAAGATAAGTAACC
This sequence comes from Faecalibacterium sp. HTF-F, assembly GCF_023347535.1. Lineage (NCBI taxonomy): Bacteria > Bacillati > Bacillota > Clostridia > Eubacteriales > Oscillospiraceae > Faecalibacterium > Faecalibacterium wellingii. The sequence continues at coordinate 1,089,036 of NZ_CP094473.1, read as the reverse complement.
CGTCTATTACCTCACTTCTCCCGCAGCTTTTGTACTTTGACAGTATCTGTGTAACAGATGATATTTCCAATGATATTTCGGAGAGCTACCTGACGGAGAAAACGGGAAACAAGGAAATGATCTTGGCAGTTGCAACCTACCCCGAAACGCAGATGACCGAGGCTGAAGTGTATGAATTTGCCAAACAGGAAAATTACAAAACAGTAGAAAAAATCTCAGAAAAAGGTCTGGCAGTTATTTACCTGCTCCAAAAAGACGAATGAATGGAAAAGGAGAAAACGGGCGATATGTTAATCAGTCTGATCGTACCCTGTTATAATGAAGAAGAGGCCATGCCCCTTTTTTATCAGGAAGCGTGCCGCGTGGCAAAGAATATGAAAAAATCTCATAATGCAGACTTTGAGATCATCTTTGTGGATGATGGTTCAAAGGACGGTACTCTGCATACAGCGCGGAAACTGCACCGGCAGGATGATCGGGTACGATACATTTCCTTCAGCCGCAATTTTGGCAAGGAAGCCGGCATCTATGCAGGTCTGCAGGCAGCGAAAGGCGACTATGTGGCAACGCTGGATGCCGACCTGCAGGACCCACCGTCACTTCTGCCGGACATGCTGGACACGCTGCTGACCGGCGAATATGACTGTGCAGCTACCCGCCGCACGACCCGGGAGGGCGAACCACCGATACGCAGCTGGTTTGCTCATAAATTTTATCAAATCATCAACAAAATGTCGGATACTGAAATTGTAGATGGTGCCCGGGATTTTCGATTGATGAGCCGAAAAATGGTGGATGCCGTGCTGAGCATGAGTGAGTATAACCGCTTCAGCAAAGGCATTTTCAGCTGGGTAGGATTCCGCACAAAATGGTTCGATTATAAAAATGTGGAACGTGTGGCAGGCCAGACAAAATGGAATTTCTGGAGCCTGTTCAAATATTCCATCGAAGGCATCGTGGGTTTTTCTACCGCGCCACTGGTCATGGCGGCAGGCCTTGGTGTACTTTTCTGCGTTCTGGCATTCATCGGCATCATCTTCGTGATAGTGCGTGCACTGATTTTCGGCGACCCTACTTCCGGCTGGCCCAGTATGGTATGCATCATTCTGCTGTGCAGCGGTGTGCAGCTGCTGTGTACGGGTATCGTGGGTGAATATCTGGCCAAGGCCTATCTGGAAGTGAAGCACCGCCCCATTTACATCACTGCGGAGACAGAAGCAGACGGGAGGTAAGCTTTGGGATCAACTGCCGGCCCTAATCACAGCATTGATTCAGCTTATTCCCCCCTTTCGGTCAAAATACACACATTTCCGTGCATCAGCAGCAAATGTTTGTTAAACTATTATCTATCTTGCGACCTTGCAATGTGCACGGTTTTTGTTTATAATAGTATCGTAACGGGGCATGGCCCCCGAATGCGAGCGAAACTCTAGTTCAGACATTAAAACTTGAGAGGAGTTTATTACCATGGGTTTAGGTAAGAAGACGATCGACGATCAGAACTACTGCGGCAAGAAGGTGCTTGTCCGCTGCGATTTCAACGTCCCGATGAAGGACGGTGTCATCACCAACGAGAACCGCATCAACGCAGCTCTGCCCACCATCCAGAAGCTGGTCAATGATGGCGCAAAGGTCATCCTGTGCAGCCATCTGGGCAAGCCCAAGAACGGCCCCGAGGCCAAGTTCAGCCTGGCACCCGTTGCTGTGGCTCTGAGCGCAAAGCTGGGCAAGACCGTTGTGTTTGCAGATGACGACAATGTTGTCGGCGAGAACGCAAAGGCTGCTGTTGCTGCCATGAACAACGGCGACGTCGTTCTGCTGCAGAACACCCGTTTCCGCAAGGAAGAGACCAAGAACATGCCCGAGTTCAGCGAAGAGCTGGCTTCTCTGGCTGATGCATATGTTGACGATGCATTCGGCAGCTGCCACCGTGCACACTGCTCCACCGCAGGCGTCACCGACTTCATCAAGGATACCGCTGTTGGTTACCTGATGGAGAAGGAGATCAAGTATCTGGGCAACGCTGTGAACGATCCCGTTCGTCCCTTCACCGCTATTCTGGGCGGCGCAAAGGTCGCAGACAAGCTGAATGTTATCTCCAACCTGCTGGAGAAGGTCGATACCCTGATCATCGGCGGCGGCATGGCCTACACCTTCGTCAAGGCTCAGGGCTACGAGGTCGGCAAGAGCCTGTGCGACGATTCCAAGCTGGATTACTGCAAGGAAATGATGGCCAAGGCTCAGGAGAAGGGCGTGAAGCTGCTGCTGCCCGTTGATGCTGTCTGCATCAAGGACTTCCCCGATCCCATCGACGCTCCGGTTGAGACCACCGTTGTTCCTGTCACCGCGATCCCGGCTGACATGGAAGGCTGCGACATCGGCCCCGAGAGCATGAAGCTGTTTGCCGATGCTGTCAAGGCATCCAAGACCGTTGTGTGGAACGGCCCCATGGGCGTGTTCGAGAACCCCACTCTGGCAGCTGGCACTCTGGCAGTTGCTAAGGCTATGGCTGAGAGCGACGCTACCACCGTGATCGGCGGCGGCGACAGCGCAGCAGCTGTACAGCAGATGGGTCTGGGCGACAAGATGACCCACATCTCCACCGGCGGCGGCGCTTCTCTGGAGTATCTGGAGGGCAAGGAGCTGCCCGGCATCGCTGTCATTCAGAACGCATAATTTTTCCGGCATCGTAAATGGGTGCGGCGGCTTCAGCGCCGCCGCACCTTTTTGTTTGTGCACAGACTGCACATATAGAAGGTAAATAAAGGAGATAGAGTATCATGGATAAGGCAAAGCGCAAGGCTATCATTGCAGGCAACTGGAAGATGAACAAGACCGCCTCTGAGGCTGCTGTTCTGGTGGATGAGCTGGTCCCCGCTGTTCAGGACGCAGGCTGCGAGGTGGTCATCTGCACCCCGTATACGGACCTGGTCACCGCTGTGGAGAAGACCAAGGGCACCAACATCCATGTGGGTGCTGAGAATGTTCACTTCGAGAAGTCCGGCGCTTTCACCGGCGAGATCAGCGCTGACATGCTGGTGGATCTGGGCGTGGAGTACGTCATCGTGGGCCACTCTGAGCGCCGCCAGTACTTTGCAGAGACCGACCAGACCGTGAACAAGCGCGCTCTGGCTGCTCTGAACGCCGGCCTGAAGGTCATCATCTGCGTGGGCGAGAGCCTGCAGCAGCGTGAGGAGGGCGTCACCGAGGAGCTGGTCCGGATGCAGACCAAGATCGCTCTGCGCGACGTGACCGCTGAGCAGATGGCAAATGTCGTTATCGCCTACGAGCCCATCTGGGCCATCGGCACCGGCAAGACCGCTACCGCCGATCAGGCTGAGGAAGTCTGCGGCCAGATCCGCAAGGTCATCGGTGAGGTGTACGGCGAGGCAGTTGCCGAGGCTACTACTGTCCAGTACGGCGGCAGCATGAACGCCAAGAACTGCGAGGAACTGCTGAGCAAAAAGGATGTGGACGGCGGCCTGATCGGCGGCGCATCCCTGAAGGCTCCCGACTTTGCAGTGATCGTCAACGCAGCCACCAAGGGCTGATAAAACCGCAAAATAAGCCTTTTCCACTGCGGAAAGGCGGCACGAAGTGCCGGATGAGGGGTAGCTGCGGAGAATGCGCTCTATCGGGCACATTGCAGGCGCTGCCCCTTGTTTTTATTGAAAATAGTGTTCTCAAATCAAAGGAGATTCATTTTTATGGCAAAGAAACCTGTTCTTCTGTGCATCATGGATGGCTTCGGCTGGGTGCCGGAGGAGACCTTCGGCAACGCCGTGGTCGCCGCCAAGAAGCCCCATCTCGATGCTCTGATGGCAAAATATCCCATGACCACCATCAACGCTTCCGGTATGGCCGTCGGCCTGCCCGATGGCCAGATGGGCAACTCCGAAGTTGGCCATACCAACATGGGCGCAGGCCGCATCGTGTATCAGCAGCTCACCCTCATTACCAAGTCCATCAAGGACGGCGAGATGCTCCAGAACCCGGTTCTGGTCAAGAACATGAAGGCTGCCATCGATGCCGGCAAGGCCATCCATCTGATGGGTCTGGTGGGCACCGGCGGTGTGCACAGCCACGCAGACCACTGGTTCGGCGTGCTGGAAATGGCAAAGCATCTGGGTGCAAAGGACGTTTACCTGCACTGCATCACCGATGGCCGTGATACCGACCCGCACTCCGGCAAGGGCTTCCTGGCCGACCTGCAGGCCAAGCTGGACGAGCTGGGCATCGGCAAGATCGCCAGCGTCTCCGGCCGCTACTACGCCATGGACCGCGATAACAACTGGGATCGTGAAGAGAAGGCATATGCTGCCTTTGTCTACGGCGAGGGCAATCATGCCGCCAACGCTGCCGAGGCCATCGAGGCTTCCTATGCAGCTGACAAGACCGATGAGTTCGTTCTGCCCTGCGTCACCTGTGAGGGCGGCCGCGTGCAGGACGGCGACACCGTGATCTTCATGAACTTCCGCCCCGACCGTGCCCGCCAGATGACCCGTATCTTCTGCGACGACGCTTTCACCGGCTTTGAGCGCCGCGGTGGCCGCAAGCAGGTGAACTATGTCTGCATGGCCGAGTACGACGCCACCATGCCCAACTGCGAGGTGGCCTATCCCCCTGTGGAGTTGAAGAATGTTCTGGGCCAGTACCTGTCCGAGAACGGCAAGACCCAGCTGCGCATTGCCGAGACCGAGAAGTACGCCCATGTCACCTTCTTCTTCAACGGCGGCGTCGAGGCTCCCTACGAGGGTGAGGACCGCTGCGTGATCCCCAGCCCGAAGGTAGCAACCTATGACCTGAAGCCCGAGATGAGCGCCCCCGAGGTTGCTGCCGAGTGCGTCAAGCGCATCGAGAGCGGCAAGTACGATGTGGTCATCCTGAACTTTGCAAACTGCGATATGGTAGGCCACACCGGCGTATTCGATGCTGCGGTCAAGGCCGTTGAGGCTGTGGATACCGCTGTGGATCAGGTGGTGTCCGCTGTGCTGAAGGCCGGCGGCTGCGCCTTCATCACCGCCGACCATGGCAACGCCGAGAAGATGATGAACCCGGACGGCACCCCCTTCACCGCACACACCACCAACGTGGTGCCCTTTGTGGCTGTTGGCTGCGGCGATGTGAAGCTGCGTGAGGGCGGCTGCCTTGCCGACATCGCACCCACCATGCTGCCCTATATCGGCCTGCCCGTCCCGGCTGAAATGACTGGCAAGAGCATCATTGTGGAGTAATTGACCGTTAAAATGGCCGACGCGTTCGCTTTGGAACGAGTTGTGGCTCCCAGCATCCATTTCGCGCCTTAAACGGCGCTCATGTCTTGCTGGCCACTGCCCCAACAACTCTTCCCTGTTCCCGCCACTGGCGGCGGTCATCGTTGTTGCATCAATAGCGGAATTATAACTCTTATATTTACAGCTCTGGAAAATCCGCGGATTTTCCAGAGCTGTTTTTTCATGAAAAAAGTCGATGATAGAAACTGAATCTTCCGGTTTTAGCCCCATTCGTGAAAAGACGTTTGGAGCGGCCCGCAGGCCGCAACAAACTCAAAATGAAAATAAACTTTCCGCTGAATATAGCCAGAGCGCAGCGGAGGCCATTTTCAATCAAAACTTTTCTTTTTCCCCCATCCGTGCTACAATAAACATGAATTTTGAATTGTAGGAGAAGCGGATGGAAACTATTCACAAGCATATCGTTCTGGGCATTCTGGCCCATGTGGACTCTGGCAAGACCACCCTTTCGGAAGCCATGCTCTACCGTTCCGGCGCGATCCGCAAGCTGGGGCGCGTGGATCACAAGGACGCCTTTCTGGACACAGACGCGCTGGAAAAAGCCCGTGGGATCACTATTTTTTCCAAGCAGGCACTGCTGACGGCAGGCAGCACGGATATCACCCTGCTGGACACTCCCGGCCATGTGGATTTTTCCACCGAGACCGAGCGCACTCTGCAGGTTTTGGATTATGCCGTGCTGGTGGTCAGCGGTACCGATGGCGTGCAGAGCCACACCGAAACGCTCTGGCGGCTGCTGCGGCGCTACCACGTGCCCACCTTTGTGTTTGTAAACAAGACCGACCTGCCCGGCAAGAGCAAGGAAGAGCTGCTGGCCCAGCTGAATCATCGCCTCGGCGAAGGGTTTGTGGATTTTGGCATGCCGCAGGCAGACCGGGATGATGCGTTGGCTCTTTGCGATGAGAACCTGATGAATCGGATGCTGGAGGCCGGACAGCTGACAGATGCCGAGATCATCCCGGCCATTGCCCGGCGGCATGTTTTCCCGTGCTGGTTCGGCTCGGCGCTCAAGCTGGATGGTGTGGAGGAACTTCTCACCGGACTGGACCGCTTTACCCGCCCGGCTCCTGCACTGGACGTCTTTGGAGCCAAGGTGTTCAAGGTCTCGCAGGATGAGCAGGGTGCCCGCCTGACCTGGCTGCGCGTTACCGGCGGGGAGCTGAAGGTGAAAGCACAGCTCTCGGGCGAAGCGGACGGCGAGCCTTGGGCTGAAAAGGCCAACCAGCTGCGGCTGTACTCCGGTACAAAGTATACACTGGCAGAGACCATCCACCCCGGGCAGGTGTGTGCTGTCACCGGCCTGACCAAAGCCCGTCAGGGCGAAGGCCTTGGCGCAGAGCGCGACAGCGACCTGCCGGTGCTGGAACCGGTGCTCAGCTATCAGGTGATGCTACCGGAGGGTGCAGATGTGCACGCGGCGCTGGGCAAGCTGCATCGGCTGGAGGAAGAGGAACCTCAGCTCCATGTGGTATGGAACGAAACGCTGGGCGAGATCCATGTCCAGCTCATGGGCGAGATCCAGCTGGAAGTGCTGCGCAGCCTGCTGGCAGAGCGGTTTGGCCTGAACGTGGAGTTCGGCCCCGGCGGCATCCTTTATAAAGAGACCATCACGGAGCCCATGGAGGGTGTAGGCCATTACGAGCCGCTGCGCCACTACGCAGAAGTGCATGTCAAGCTGGAACCGCTGCCGCGCGGCAGCGGAATGCAGTTTGCCGCCGACTGCCGGGAAGAAGTTCTGGACAAAAACTGGCAGCGCCTTGTGCTGACCCATCTGGAAGAAAAACAGCACCTTGGCGTGCTGATCGGAGCGCCGTTGACGGACGTGAAGATCACCCTCATTGCAGGCCGTGCCCACCTGAAGCACACAGAGGGCGGAGATTTCCGGCAGGCGACCTATCGCGCTGTGCGGCAGGGCCTGATGATGGCCAAAAGCCAGCTGCTGGAGCCGTGGTACGCCTTCCGGCTGGAAGTGCCGGTGGAAAGCCTTGGCCGTGCCATGACCGATATCCAGCGCATGGAAGGCAGCTTTGACCCGCCGGAAAGCGGAGAAGAAACTGCTGTGCTCACCGGTTTTGCGCCGGTAGCTACCATGCGCAGCTACCCCATGGAAGTGGTCAGCTATACCCGCGGTCGTGGACGGCTGACCCTGACGCCGGATGGCTGCCGGCCCTGCCACAACGCGGCGCAGGTCATCGAAGCCGCAGGCTATAAGCCGGAACATGACCTTGAAAATCCCGCAGATTCGGTGTTCTGCGCCCATGGAGCAGGCTTTGTGGTACCATGGGATCAGGTGCGCAGTCACATGCATGTGGACAGCGGCTGGGGAAAAGCCGCGCGCCCGGAACCGGAGGTGCAGACTGTGCCGCAGCGCCGGGCCATGGCCTACCGCGCCACTCTGGAAGAGGATGCCGAACTGCTCAAAATTTTTGAGCGCACTTATGGGCCCATCAAGCGGGACCCGCTGGCCGCATTCCACCCAACGCAAAAGCGGGAACGTCCGGATTTTGACGCTCAGCAGTGGGAGATCCTGCCGGAATATCTGCTGGTGGACGGCTATAACATCATCTTCGCATGGGACGAGCTGAACGCCCTTGCAAAGGACAGTCTGGAAGCCGCCCGGCATAAGCTGATGGACATTCTGTGCAACTATCAGGGCTACCAGAAATGCAACCTCATCCTTGTGTTCGACGCCTACCGGGTGCCGGGCAGTCCGGGCTCCATCGAGCAGTACCACAACATCCATGTGGTCTACACGAAGGAAGCAGAAACGGCGGACATGTTCATTGAACATGTCACCCACGAGATCGGCAAAGGACGCCGCGTGCGCGTGGCCACTTCCGACGGTATGGAACAGATCATCATTCTGGGGCACGGTGCGCTGCGCGTCTCGGCCCGCATGTTCCACGAGGAAGTGCAGAACGTGGAAAAGCAGATTCGCGCCCTTGTGCAGGGGCAGGCGTGAGCTTTGAGAAGCAACAGATTTTAAATCGTTTTCTGGAGGTGCCTTTATGGCTGTGGAAATAACCGAAGATTTTGTCTGGCAGGTCATCCCGCCGCGCCCGCGTGAAAGCCACAAGGGCACCTTTGGCACTGTTCTGGCCGTTGCGGGCAGTGCGTCTTACCGTGGTGCGGCCCTGCTTGCCGCCGAGGGAGCTCTGCGCACCGGTGCGGGCATCGTGACCCTTGCCAGTGTGGAGCCGGTGCTCGCTGCTGCCGCAGCCCGCCTGCCGGAGTGCTGTCTGTGCCCGTGCGCCGCAGGGGCCGACGGCGGCATCTCACCGGAAAGTATCCCGTTTATTCAGCGACAGAAGGCCACAGTGCTGCTGCTGGGCCCGGGCCTTGGCGGTACGGCCCAGAGTGCAGCCCGCGCAGCGGAGACACGCGTACTGGTACAAAGGCTTCTGCCGGGCTTTGCGGGCAGTGCAGTGCTGGACGCTGACGGCCTGAATGCCGCCGCGCAGCTTTTGGCTGAGGGGAAGGCGCTGCCCCATCTGACAGGCGAGTTGATCCTTACGCCGCATCCCGGTGAAATGGCCCGGCTCACCGGCCTTTCCGTGGCAGAAATCAGCGCCGACCGTGAGAAAATTGCCCGGCAGTATGCGAAAAAATGGAACGTCGTGGTGGTGCTCAAGGGTTCCCGCACCGTTGTGGCTGCGCCGGATGGCCGTGCATGCGTGAATCCCACCGGCAACCCGGGCCTTGCCCGGGGCGGCAGCGGGGATGTACTGGCCGGTATGACGGCGGCCCTGCTGGCCTGCCGTCTGCCTGCGTTTGAAGCTGCTTCCTGTGCGGTGTATCTGCATGGTGCCGCAGCTGACCGTGCTGCTGCGCTTTGCGGGGAGTACGGGATGCTGCCGCATGATATCCTGCCGCAGCTTGGCCGGATGTTTGCGGAAAATCAGAGATAAAGGGCTTATGAAACACCCTCATAGCCGAGAAGATCCCGCCTTCACGAGAAAGACGTTTCTGTCCGAAAACCGCAAGTCTGATTTTTTCTTCCATATTGCTACGGTATCGCTCTAAACAAACAGATATTATATTGTAGACCCAAAAGAACGTCTGATGGAGCTGGTCGGCTAACCAGGTGCCGCCTAAGATTCCGCCTCTGCGCTTTCAGTGTCCGATGAAGGATTCTGCTTCAGGCGTCTTTTCGCTGATCCTCCTCTGTGATAAACTCGATACTCTTCACGGGCAGGCCATGAATGCGCTCCACCAGAGATTCAGCAGAAATATAATCTTCATAGCCACCACGCTTGATCTGAAGCATTTTTTCCCATCACTTTGCCAATGACAAACCAATTTTTCTCCGCACTTTTTGCAAAAGATTCTGCCTTTGAAGATGTTCGGATTGTTCTCTCTGCGCTGTCTGCACCACTTTTTTCGTTCTTCCTTGACTGCTTGCTCAGCTTCCCGTAATGCGGAAACTTCATCAAACAGTTCCCAGCTGATAATCGCCGGATGGCTATCCGGCACCATCCGCCAGCTTTCCCGTGGATTCTGCCCAATTTTCCGATTCGCTTCATCGTAGGCGATGCGGTTATAGACCATTGTTCCTGTGTAGATTGGATTTTCCAGCACCTTTGTCACGAAAACGGTCTGCCATGCTGGGTCCTTTACCCGCAAGGTGTTTTTCAGGTATCCCAGCTGACAGCGGCGTGTAAAAGGTGTCTGGATTCCCTGCGCAGACAGCTTCTTTGCAATCTCGCGCTCTTTCATGCCGGATTTCTTCCAGAGAAAAATCCGAACTACCACATCGCTGACTTCCTTGTCCAGAATCAAATGATTCTGCTGATTTCTCTTGTAACCGAACGGAACAGGCGTATAGATTTCTCCCCGTGCTTCCTTGGAACGAAAGCACGACTGAATCTTCTTGGACAGGTCTTTCGAGTACATTTCATTGATCATGCTCTTGATCGGCACCAGCATCCCGTCCCGGCTCTGTCTGTTCAGGCTGTCATAATTATCATTGATGGCTATAAATCTTACGCCAAACAGTGGAAACACTTGCTCCAGATACTGACCTGTTTCCACGAAATTACGACCCAGTCGGGAAAAGTCCTTTACCACAATGCAGTTGACTTTCCGCTCCTGCAGTGCTTTCAACAGCCGTTCAAATTCCGGGCGGTCAAAGTTCATCCCTGTGCACCGCTTGTCCGCAAACATATCCAGCAGCATCAGATCATCCCGGTGGTTGACATACTCTTTGATGTAAGAAATCTGCACTTCCAGCGATTCCGTATCCCGAAGTACATCATCAAAATCGGACAGTCGTGCGTAAATTGCGGTTTTCCAGATACGGTGCGGTGCGTTCTCCGCTTCCCGCTGCGCCGCACTTACCTTCTTGCTTACTCTTGCCATAAGTCACAGCCTCCTTTTAAGCAGACACTTCACGCTGCCCCATCTGCTTTTGATTCCTTCCAGATCAGACGGCAGCGTGTAAATGTAAGCATTGCTGTACAGTTCATCCAGCATTGCTCCCTGCACAAACCCAGTAAAGAGAATCCGATCGTCACCCTTCGCCAGTTCTTTCAATTCCTCCATAAAGGAATACAAGTAAGTATAAAAAGACTCATAGCAGTCGAGGATAAAACAAAAAAAACCGCCTTGTCTTTCGCAAGAAAGACTAGGGCTGACCCTGTTCTACCATATCACTGTTAGAACAGGATTTGAACTGTCGCATCCCGAATCAAATCAATAAACTGATCTTTCGTTATAACTTCTTTACGGCAGATAATCGACTTATCCGCTTGCTGCCGTGTATAAGTCAATTTTCTATCATTGCGGCGAAGTTGCCGCACCGCATCCAAAGTCAAGACTCCCTCACGATACATCTGGCACAAAACAAAGCCATTTAACTTAACGCCCACCGAAATCGGAGAATCCAGCGCAGGAGTAAATTCAGAATTTCCTATTAAGATGCGCTCTGCATTCGTTTGGAACTCATGCGTATTGCCTATCTTGAAAACGGAGTCAAGACTCCCAGTTTGCCAATCTTGGTTGATCTCGCCAATGCTCTACATATTTCTGTCGATGCGCTACTGGTTGACAGCCTCGATTATTCTCTTTCTTCCTCTGATTCCAATTTACATCGTCTCTTATTAGACTGCGATGAAACTGAACAGACTGTCATTATTCGCATGGCAAAAGAGTTAAAGGCCGCTCTTGTCAGCCTTGGAATTTAGCACCTATCCGTATTAAAATCGCAAAATAAAAAAGCCCGCATAAGCTGCAGACGGCACCCTCGAATCCTCCTGGGTGCCGTCTGTGGCTTATGCGGGCTTCGCTTTATAACTCTTTTTCTGCGTTTTAACTTATTTTAAGTTATAATACAAAATTCAAGTTAAGCTTTGCTGTGAATCACTTTTTCTTTACCATGCAGCGTTTTTTAAAGAACGAAATGCCGTAGCAAAGGATTTGATCGTAGTCATCCTCATACTCTTTTGCATACATCCGATCATCAATTTGCTGCAACGCTGTATCGCACTCACTCTCCAGATTTTCCAAAACCTTCGTATACTTCGCCTCAAAGATTGCAACGCGGGCATTGATGGAATCGTAGACGACCACATCGCTTCGTCCTTCGCCATGTTCCTTATTGGAATCCACCATGTATCCTGCACCTGTGAAGATGCCCGCAAGGAATGCGTGGTAGAAGTCCTCCCGATAGTCATGGTAGCTAATGGTTCGCCGGAGCAGAGCATTCATTTCCTTGGTAATGCCTTCGCTGTCACCGTTCCAGACTGCATCAAACAAAGCATTTCGATTCCACTTCTTCGTACTGTCATCGAACCATTTGATGACTGTTGTTTCAAAAATCTCTTTGATTTCTGCATTAGGAATCATAAGGGCAACCATGCCATCCGACAATTCGCCTTTATAATCGCCTTCACGAGCTTTGGTCAAGTACCCTGTCAGATACAGCGTACTCCAGAGATTATCTTCTGAGGAATGCAGGTAGTCATAGGTCAGGTTTTCATCCACACGCTGAACAATGTAGCCGCCAGCCATCAGGGTTTCAAGTTTATTTGTGATTGTACTCCCCGCATAGTTAATAAAGGAACGGATGATTGCATTGTCGCTGGTGTTCTTCCAGTAGCTGATAGGCTTAGCCTTCGGGTTGCGCTGTAATTCCAGCATATAGTTCATTACATCCCACGGGCAGTAAACATCAAAGGCTCCGAAATGGTATCCATCATACCATTTTTTGATATTCTCAGCCTGCTCTGTCAGGTCGGCATCCTTTAGCAGCTGGTCAACCTCGCTCTGTACAAATCCGAAATACTCGTTCAGACGAGAATTTGTAATAGTATCCGATACAAAATTGTTGGTTCCTGTAAAGATGCTCTCTTTCGCAATCTTTAAGCAACCCGTAACAACTGCGAATTGAAGTGCTTGATTGTCTTTTAGGGCCTGCATTAAGCCTTTCATAACATCGAGCATTTCAGTATAGTAACCGTTATTGTTTGCTTTCGCTACAGGAACATCATACTCATCTATAAGAAGAATTACTTTTTTGTTGTAATGCTTATTTAGCAGCAATGTTAAAAATTGAATCGAGCGCAGCACATCCGTCTTTTCCGCTTTTCGATCACTTATCTGCTGAAAAAGAAATTTTTCTTGTTTGCTTATCACCTGACTATCCAACAAATACGTGTGATTCTGATACAGAAGAGCAATTTCATAGACAAGCTGCTGATATGCATCCATAAAATTCAGACCATCTATCTGCCGGAATGAAATAGAGATTGTCGGATACTGGTTCATCCACGCATCACATAATGCCTGATGCTCTGCAATTTCTAGCCCTTCAAACAGTTTTCGGCTGTTCTTTCGGATGTCGAAGAAGTTTTCCAGCATACTCATGCCCAATGTCTTACCGAATCGTCTGGGGCGAGTAATAAGCGTCACTTTCGTTCCGGTTCTACTGAGCAGTTCGCCAATCAGCCCCGATTTATCAATATAGTAATACCCATTTTTACGAATTTCTTCAAAATCCGAAACTCCAACGGGAATATTCATTTCTTTCATCTCTGCTGCTCCTTTCGCGTAGCCATGCACAGACTTTTCCTTACTCTTATGATACCATGAATCTCGTGTTCTTACAAGAAAAACTCTGCTTACAGCAGTGATTTCGACTACAACTCATTCTGCATAGCCTGCCAGCACATCTTCAAATGTAAAACGAATTTTCACGCGCTTATCGTTGAAAACCTCAATGCACTGAAAATTTTTGTAGATTACAGCAGTGCAGTTTCTATCAAGCCATTGCTTTTCTCTTTTTCCAGATATATAATTCAGACAAGCCAATTCGATTTATAGATTTTGTTGGGAGGTTTTCTCATGGCAAAAGATCGTATTGAAAGCAAGTATGTCACTGTGGCCCCTGGTGTGGAGTTACATATCTTGGAAAAAGGCGAAGGTAAGCCGTTGGTCTTCATTCCCGGCCTGACCTTCTCTGGTGAGATTTTCAAGAACCAACTGGAGTATTTCTCCTCTGAATATCGTGTCATTGCTATCGATCCTCGCGGCCAAGGCTATTCTGCCAAAACCGTGGATGGCAACGACTACCTGACCCACGGTCGCGATGTAGCTGGTCTGATTGATGCATTGGGTCTCAAAGATATTATCCTGATTGGCTGGAGCACGGGCAACCTTGACACATGGAGCTACGTGCAGCAGTTCGGCAAAGACAAGCTGCGCGGCGTTGTGACTATCGATATGTCTCCTCTCCCGCTCTCCCCTGATCCGAAGTGGTGGACTGAGGGCACGATTGAAGAGCTGTCTCAGGTTGCCACACAGGTGTTGACTTCTTCTGAGGGATGCCGTGAGTTCTTTAGCGAGTACGCGACTGGCGTCATGATTCAGCATAAGATGGAGCCTGATGAGCTGGAGTATCTGCTGGATATTTCCGGCCGCACACCATACTGGATCTGCCGTCAGTTGTTCTGCGACGCTGTGTTCTCCAACTATCTTGAAATCGCAAAAGATGTCGGTGCAACGATGCCCAGCCTGATGTTCATTGCAGAACACTGGCAGGACATTGCAAAGCCCTTTGTCGAAACACAGCTTCCCGGTTACGACACCTACGTCATGGGCGGTCACCTGATGTTCTATGAGTACCCCGAAAAGTGGAACCATGTTCTGGAAGACTTTTTGAATAAGCTATAATGTGATTTCAGCCGCCTGTGGTTCATTCCGCAGGCGGATTTTTTTGTGATTTCCGGGTCACGCAATGACCTCAAACATTGGGTGATGCTTTTCCCCCCTCTGCGGCATCCGTGTCAGGACGATTTGCTGAATGCTTTCTTCATCTTTTCTTTTGCTTCATCCGGCACGTCGATCAGTCCGAACCGATAGAACATTCCGTATATATAGGTCACACCCCGGATATCGCCCAGTGCTTTCGGTCGTTCAACTACTTCTCCTACCTTTTTAATATTGCCCAGAGCCAGTAGCACAGAACTCCACGCCAGGCTTTTACTATTCTCCCGGCGGTCAATCCACAGCTCTTTCGTGTACTCGCCGTTCCTGCCTTTTTTTATTTCGTAAGAGAATGGCAACCCGGAGTAGGTTTTAAATTTCACCCCGGCATAGGCCAGAACCACATCCCAAAAGTTTTCTTCTGTTGGATTGGCCCTCCACCGCTTCATTTCTCTGTATCTCCGCTGCCGCTCTGCCCCAACACTGACCTTCTCTTTTTCTGCTGTACTTG
This sequence comes from Faecalibacterium sp. HTF-F, assembly GCF_023347535.1. Classification (NCBI taxonomy): domain Bacteria; kingdom Bacillati; phylum Bacillota; class Clostridia; order Eubacteriales; family Oscillospiraceae; genus Faecalibacterium; species Faecalibacterium wellingii. The sequence continues at coordinate 1,074,030 of NZ_CP094473.1, read as the reverse complement.
GGAAGTACACGCCTTTTTTATAAGGCAGGTACGAGGTAACGGAGGCTTTGGAAAGTTGAAAAGTGTTTGCGGTTGAGAGGATGGCGGTTTTGTAGTCCTGTGTTTCTCGATATTCTTCAAAAGTGTTTTTTACTTTTTCCGCCACTTCAGATTCATACACACCGGCTGTGATGAGCAGCTTTCTCACTTTGATTGGGTTTAGGTTTAGCACATCGGCGATGGATTGGAGGGAGCAGTCCTCCTGATAGAGCGCCACAGCCGCATCCATCTGATCTTTCAGATTCTTCCCGGCATCGTATTCCGGCTTTAACTTTTTCCGGCCGCCGCCAGGCTTTCTGGCTTTATATGCTCTTTTTTCTCCCATAATTATTCGTGCAGTTCCAGCGGCAGTCCATCCGGGTCGTGGAAGAATGTCATCTTCTTGCCGGTGTAATCATCCACACGGATTGGCTCACATTCAATCCCTATCTCCGCCAGCTCTTTCACCGTCTGCTCCACGCTCTCCACACAGAATGCAAGATGACGCAGGCCACAGGCTTCGGGACGGTTCACACGCTTCGGCGGGTTTTCCTCAGCGAAAATCTCGAGCTCTGTGTGCTTATTGACACGAAGATCTAGCTTCCAGTCCTTACGCTCTGGACGGTAGTTCTCTCTGATGACAGAGAAGCCCAGCTTGTTCACATAAAAATTCTTTGCGGCTTCGTAGTCAGATACGATAATTGCAATATGATGTATTTTAGATAAGTTCATTTTCTCACGCTCCATTTTTTTAAATTTTGTTCTTCTTTTATTTTCGTTACAAACTATACGGCGTCCTTCAAAAAATACTGTGTGAACTCCTAGAGTTCAGTTTGTCCACACGGCATTTATTTTTTTCTCGGTTTTCTTGGTTATTTCAGTTTTTCGAGGATCTCGTCCGCACTCATACCGCTTGCCAGTAACTTCTTCAGCACAGCCTCTGCTTCGGTCTTCTTCGCTTCTTCAGCGGCCTTAGCATCTGCCTTGGCCTTCTTTGCTTCCAGAGATAAAGGAATCCGTATCACTGGAGCCGCCTGCAATGACCAATTTTTTATCTGTCTTGACATTCTTGAAGGCCTCAACCAAATATCGAATGCCCTTCTCCGGCACCAGACGACCGAGGAACAATATGTATGAGTCTTTTTTCAGCCCGAACTTATCTGTAATCAGACTTGCTTCCCGAATCTGCGGCCTATTCACGCCATTAGGGATAAAGTGCGTTTCTCTTCCATAAGTTTCCTTAAAATAGTCCTGCACTCCTTTGCTCAGAACAATGACCTCGTCCGCATATTTCGCAGCATTTTTTTCGCCTTGGTGAATAAACTTAGAGCCAAGTCCTGATTGCCATTTCTCGCGTTGCCAATCAATGCCGGCCGATGTCAAGTCTTGGACAACATTTTTCACAAATAAATTTGAAAAAAAAGCAAAAAAATAAGCCCTACAAGGCTTTCAGTCGGTATCGAACCGATCTGAGCCTTGTAGGGCTTAACAGTTTAACCTATATGTTTTTTCTTAGACCGCCTGCAGAGAGGTGTTTTCCATCACTTTCTTGAATTCCTCTACTGTCATTCCAGCATCTTCCGCTGCTTCTTCAATTGTCACACGGCCTTCTTGCAGTTTTTCAACAAATAAAACTTTTAAAGAACAACTCAAGCCGTAAAAAAAGTCTTTAGTTATCGTAGTTTTTCTCAGTTGACCATATTATATCACACTCACCAATGTAATATCATGGGTAACTTCGCCTTTTTGAAATTCAATCCATGCTGTTCAGTTTATTCACGAACTGCTGCACGGCAGATACGATCTTACGAATCCTCTGCCGAGAACCCCAGCGCACCGGCGATAGGCGCACAGTACTTGAACGTCTTGCCCATCATGGAGACATTGGTGTTCGCATTGGAAGAAGCAGCGGCAGTCACCGGCAGGAACTTCTTGCCGACATTCTCCACAGAAGATCCGATGTTCTGGAGCTTTTCTCCAGCTTCATCGATCTTGGCAAGAGTCGCATTCTTGATGCCATTTGCGTAACCACCTCCTTTTGGGCATAAGAAAAGCCCTACTTTCTTTGACATAAGTAGGGCAAAATTAAACTATAAAATTCTTAACTTGAAATTTCTATGGTGATTTTGCTTGAGCAATTTCACAAAAAGTTGTTTTTCTGAAATTTCTTTCGCTTCGTATTTTCACGATAAGCTGATTTTCTGAAATTTCTATGCTAAAATAGCCTCAGAAATTTCAATTTCTGTTTTTCGGAGGAAAGGAAGCAATCATGACAAACCGAGCTGGTACACTCGTGAGTAATCTGTCAGGCGAAATGGCTTATGAATCTTTTCGACCGGCTCCGCTTCCACCAAATCCTCCTATTGAGGTGTCTGGTGAGCTTGTCACGAAACTTATGCACTCTTCTCAGGAAGCACCTGATAGGTCACGATCACATCTGCAGCATACACAGGAGTCTTATCAGAGGCTTCGCCCCAGCGGAGTGTTTTCCATCATTTTCTTAAACTGCTCCACTGTCATTTTTGCCTTTTCAGCAGCGCGCTCTATTTTTAAATCACCATCTCGGACAAGCTGCACCAACATCCGCATCTCACCAATGTTAATGCCTTCTTCTCTGCCTTCGGCCTTTACGCCCTGACTAAGGTTGCACACAACAAACACCTCTCTTTCCAGTTCTTCGTTCATTACAACGCCAAATTCTTATTCAAGATTTTTCTTTTTCTCTGTGACTGCTCTGGTCGAATGGAATAACGAACCAGAGTGTTTTGGAACTCCTTGGTTGGGTGTGTACAAACCCAGATGCAGATTCCTCATCCCAAAAGCCAGTCGATGACATTCACAACTTTTATGCCATCGTAATTTCCGAGTGAAAAACGATCCAGTGTCAGGACAATCTTTTCATAATTATCATGAATACTCCGCAGCGGTCTCATCTCTCTCTCAAAGGTTTCTTCCGCCGTCATATCAGCGGTCACCTGATAATAGGTAAGCACGCCTTCCTTCTGTGTCACAAAGTCGACTTCAGTAGAACCATATTTTCCGACATTGACTTTGCCGCCCCTTCGTGAAAGTTCGAGATACACAATGTTCTCAATGGTAAATCCAAGATCGTATCGTTTTCTTGGAAGAATGTGGTTTCTGATTCCCATATCTACCATGTAAAACTTATTGTTGACCTTTAAGAGTTGCTTTCCTACAATGTCAAATCGCTCCACAGGATAAAAAATAAAAGACTCTGTCAGGGCTTCAACATAATCGCTGACTGTGTTTTGGGATACTTTTCTGCCAGCTGAGATCAGATAATCGGTTATACTTTTCATAGACACCGGGCTGCCGATAACGCTTGCCAGATATCTGGCAATTGTCTTCAGTAACGCAATGTCTGTGATTTTTCGTTTTCCACTCTCTTTTTCTCTTCTTGTCTGCCGCTGCTCAATATCTTTTACAATGACGGTGTTGTAGATTCCTTCCAAATACTGATCTATTTTTTCATCCGTACGGTTCATTACTGCCACATACGGAATTCCGCCAGTTTTCATAAACTCTGCAAAAGCTTCCTCTTTTGCCATACCTGTCACCGCCATATACTCGCGGAAAGAAAGCGGCAGCATCTTAATCTCTGTGTACCTTCCTGACAAAAGCGTTGCAAGCTCACTTGACAACATATATGCATTGGAGCCTGTGATATAAACATCCACATGATCTCTGATATAAAGGCTGTCAACCACTTTCTCGAATGAAGGAACTTCCTGAACCTCGTCCAAAAAGATGTATGTCATCTTATCAACACACAAACGTTCTTTGAGATAGTTGTACAGCCTCATATAATCTTTTAAGGGTTCGTAATCCAGATTTTCAAAGTTGATAGAAATAATCTGTTCTGGTGCGACTCCATTCGCCAAGAGTCTCTGCTGATACTGTTCCAGAAGTACAGATTTTCCACAGCGACGGATTCCGGTCACGACCTTGATCTGCCGCTCATCTTTCCATGCCCAAAGCTGGTCAAGATATTCTTTTCGTTCAACCATATCTGCATTCCTCCTTTTTTCTCAGTATAACATATTATACGCAGAATATCAAATTGTTTTCCCGTTTCGGAAACCTTTGTTTTATCAGACTCAATATTTTCTAATTATGGAAATTGTAAAATACGAGGTATGAAAAAGTGTTTAACTCCAACTCCACCAAAGCAGATCTATTTGCATGGGTAGAAACGCTCAATCTATAACCTTCCCATTCCTATGGAATGAAACACCCTCATAGCAGAGAAGATTTACGAATCCTCTCAACTATGAGGGCGTTGTTTTTTATTCATGCAGTTCCAACGGCAAACCATCTGGATCAAAGAAAAATGTCATCTTCTTTTGGGTGTAGCTGTCCAATCGAATCGGTTCGCATCCTATCCCCATCTGTTCCAGTTCTGCTACAGTGGCTTCCACATCCTCCACCCGGAATGCTAGATGCCGCAGTCCGCAGGCTTCCGGTCGATTCACGCGCTTAGGCGGGTTCGGCTCTGCGAAGATCTCCAGTTCAATCGCATCAGCACCCTCACCAACACGCAAATCCAGTTTCCAGTCATTCCGTTCTTTACGGAAGTTTTCTCGTACAATCGCAAATCCCAGCTTATTCACATAGAAGTCTTTCGATTTCTCATAATCTGAAACGATGATTGCCACATGATGAATCGCTGCTAATTTCATATTCTAGGTTTCACCTCCTTATATGTACCATACTTGCCGAATCGTTGCTGCCACCAGTTCCAAAAACACAGCCACGCTGCCAACCACCTGCGGAATCATAAAAATCACAAATCCTCCGATCAGCATTTGAAGTGCTTCCATCCCCTGCGACTGCTTCATCAGGAATGAAAGCACTGCCGTTGCGAACAGCACACTGCCCAGCAGATAGAATATCCATGCTGAACAACAATAAAGGAACATCACGAACCATTTCAGCAGCCATACTACTACGAGTAGCGGCAGGGTCAGCAAGGTCAATATCAGTTTTGCCAGCTTTCGGGTTATACTCATTTCGTTCTCCTTCCGGTTGGTCTGTTGCCCATATTATATCACACTCACCAATGTAATAGCATGGGCAACTTCGCCTTTTTTGAAATTTAATCTGTGTGTAATGCTCTTACGGCATCCTGTATACTCTGCTCATATTTGAACTGTACAACGATTCGCCCACCCTCATGCACATAAACATTTTCGATGAAGGCCGATACCATACTTGCCGTAAGTCTCGTGCCGTGCAGGAAATTTTCTGCCTGTTCTGCTGCTGCGCGTACCGTCCCTGGAACAACGCTCTTGACAGATTCTTCCGCTTTGAATTGTTCGATTTTGTCCTGCACTTCTGCAATCTTCCTATCGCATTCCTGTTTTTTGTTCTTATAATTGTCCAGAGAGAGCGTTCCTGCCGCGTATTCCTCATACATCCGCATCTTCTCACCTTTCAGATTTTTCAGTTCCTGCTCCATCAAAGTTTTTCGACGGCTCGCCTTTCTACTGGATTCTTTTAAACTCTGTTCTTCCTTTTTAATATCACCATAGAGAGAGTCCAATAGAGAAAGTTCTTTTTTTAATGCCTGAAACACTGCATTTTCAATATCACTGGCCTGATATATTTCCGATGAACATTGGGTCTGACCGATAAGTTCCATTCCCTCTCTGCACCAGAATATGGGAGAAGCCTGTTTGTAGTCATACCCCAGGACTCGTCTGCAATTACCGCATCGAATTTTTCCCTTGAGTGGGAAATCCACGCTCCCCATCACTACTCTATGCCCGTTGTTTCTTATGACAAGCTGCGCCTTTTCAAATTCTTCCCGGCTGACGATAGCTTCATGGGTTCCTTCCGTAATGTATTGTTGCCCTTTGGGAACAATGCGAATGATTTTCTTGCCGGAAATTAACCTTTGACTTTTTCCCAGAACCATCGCTCCGGTGTACACATACGCCGTGAGGATTTTCCAGACGCGAGAACTATCCCAAAGAATCACAGGTGCAATCGTGTAAGTTGTTTCTTTTCCATACGCCTTATGCTCCCGGTTATAAACACTCGGCACAGGAGCATTTTCATCATTCAATGCCATCGCTATTTCTCGCGTCCCCAATCCCAGAATCGCAAGGTCAAAGATGCGACGGACAATTTTTGCCGCTGGAAGGTCAATGATATATGATCCTTTTCTATTCGGGTCAAACTGATAACCAAACGGTGCAGCAGACGCTGTAGAAATGCCCTTGCGCCATTTTACTCGATTGGCTGTCCGAAGCTTCTTTCCTGCATCCCGGCAGTACATGGTGTTTACCATGTTGCTGACAACCAAATCCATCCCCAGGGTTGTACCATTATAATTGCTGCTGTCATAGTTGTCATTGATGGAGATGAGTCGGACACCCAGTAGTGGAAAAATCTGCTCCATGTATTCGCCCACACCAATGTAATCGCGTCCAAAACGAGAAAGGTCCTTTACGATAATGGTATCAATCTCGCCACTGCGCACACCATCCATCATCTTCTGAAAGCCCGGTCTGTCGAAATTGCTGCCTGTGTAACCATCATCCACAAAATCCATCACCGGCAGATTTTGCAGACTTTCTTTGTGGGAAATATACCGCTGGATCAGTTCTTTCTGGTTTTCGATGCTGTTGCTCTTGTCTTTTCCATCCTTACCCAAATCACCGTCCGCCCTTGAAATGCGCTGATACGTTGCAATCATTTTCCCGCACTCTCCTTTCCAAAGTCTGCTAACACATCTTGAAATCCAAATACAATGCGAATCCGCTTATCTGCACTCACTTCGATTCTCTGCACGAGGGATTTTACCAGCTGAGCATCAAATCCAAAGTCATCCAGATGCGCTTCCAGGTTGGAAGTCATATTCAGATATTCTCTGATTTGTTGTTCTACTTCCATCTTTTTTGCTTCTACTCTCTGCAGTGCTGTCCGCAGGCTATCATACTGTCTGGAATACTCTTCCCGGATCTGTTGATATTCTTCGGAATCCACCGCGCCTGCCACATAATCCGCATAAAGCTGTTCTCTTTTCTTCGCCATCTGCCCAACCTTATCCGTCAGGCTCATTACCTCACTCTTTGCACGGTAGACAGGATTCTGCATATCTTCGATTTTTCGCAGTTCTTCCAGAATTTTGCGCTTATCACTGAGCCGAACGATGAAAAGATGCAGCTGATCCATTACCAGAGCTTTCAGAAGTTTTTCCGTAATCTGATGTCCGATGCACTTATCATCCGCCTGCCTTGCTCTGCAAATATAGTAGCAAACCTTTTTACTTTCTTCTGCTCCATGCGGAAGTCTGTCAAAATCCATCGATCTGCCGCAGTCTGCACAGAACACCATTCCAGCAAGATCATTCTGATACTCCGTGCGAATCTGTTCCGATTCTGCTCTTACTGTTTTGAACACTTTCTGATTCTTCGTCAGAATCTCCTGCACCTTTTCAAAATCATCCCTTGCAATGATAGCTGGATGTGTATTTTTTGCCAAATACCACTGTTCTTTCGATAAGTCACGTTTGTCCTGCCCCGCAAAAAAACTTCTGTGTGCTTTTATTGTTGATGGTATCTCCCACATAGGTTTGGTTGGCCAGCATATGCCGTATCGAAGTTTCGCCCCATTTTTTATAAGGAACGACATCCTTTTCCTCAACAATTTTCCGATGCCACTCTCGTGGGGTAGGAACCTGCAGCAAGGTCATCCGTCTGGCGATTTCATAAATCGCTACGCCCATCAGTGCCCACTGGAAAATCAACTGTACATAAAAAGCCGTTTCCGGGTCAATCTCATTTCGTTTTGTCACGGGATTCCGAATATATCCAAACGGAGCATCACTTCCGACTGCATAGCCGGCTTTTTTTTTACGCTGCAGGGAACTCCACACCTTTTTGGAAATGTCTTTCGCATACATGGTGTTGACCATATTCCGAATCGGAAGAGCCATGCTTTCCATATCCTCTTTGCGCGTACTATCAAAATGATCGTTGACAGCAATCAATCGAACACCAAGAAACGGAAATACAGTTTCAATATAGTACCCCGCTTCCAGATAGTTGCGACCAAAGCGCGAGAGATCTTTTACAACGATACACTTGATTTTCTTCTGCCGCACATCGTTCATCAAACGGGTAAAGGCCGGGCGCTTAAAATTTGTTCCTGTAAAGCCATTGTCAAAATAAGTATCCACATAATTCAGTTCACTGCTGCGGTTAATAAAATCCTGCACCAGTGCAATCTGCGTTTCCATGCTTTCGTTATCTTCGTTATCTTCCACCGAAAGCCGTCCATAGATTGCGGTTGGTATTTTTCCTTCATCCAATTCCGGGAACTGCACTGAAATCACTGCTTGTTCCGGTTGGGGCAAATTCTTTCTACTCTTTCGTGCCATCGTCTGTACCCTCCAATTCTATCCGTTCAAGCATCTGCTTCCATTCCTGTGTTTTCATCGTTAAACTGATTTCTGCCTGCCTATCGCCCAAAAATGTAACCACGACCTGTTCAATGTACTTTTTTACAAAATTACGATCCAGTGCCTCTGGGGTCTTATATTGTTCCATCTGCTGAATCCACGGATTTCGCAAACTCAATGCCCGTTCCCATGCCGTCGTATTTTCCATGATTGCCGTAAGCTGTTCATTCAGCTTTCGATGGGCTTCTTCATAGTCCAGAACTTCAGCATGATACTGTTCTTCCGTGATTTCATCGGCCATATAGCATTCATATAACGGTACACGGCGAAACTGTTCCATATTAAGTTCAGCCAGAATGGTCTTCATCTGCATCGAACTATCAGCTCTTACTGCTTCAATTGCTTTTCTGCCAGCTCCCTGCTGAATTGCGGAGTACATCTTTTCTTCTTCTCGACGTTCTCTCTCCATAGCATCTATCACCTTTTTATATACAGATGCAGCCGGAGCTTTCAATTCCTTTCCATTCTCCTTGTGAGCACGGCAGTAGCTGCAATAGAATAGTTCTTCTCCCGTTTTCTTATCCTTATGCCAATAAAGTGGACGTCCACAGGTACAAATGGTACGCTTTGCCAGTGGATTCGGTTTTTTGTATTTTTCCCGAGTCGATTTTTTGTTCCCACCCTGCCGCATATTGCACGGAAGCGCATAAAACTGTTCTTTTGTCATGTACGGCTCATGGCAGTTCTCTGCAATAATCTGATGGCTTCCGTTTGCCGTTGCACCCGTGTATGTTGGATTTCTGAACAATCCCCTCAGATTATCCGATGTCCACAAATCAGGTTCTCCTTCATATTGTTTTCCCTGGATTCTTTTTTTGTGCCTCATCGGTGGTTCGACATTCTGTTCGTTCAACCATTTTGCAATATCGCCCATCTTCTGTCCCGATGCATATCTGGAAAAAGCTTCGCTCAGATACGGCGCAACCTCTTCATCCTTTACCATGTTGCTTTCACCATTCCTGCGGATATAACCAAACGGAACAGAATTGGTCAGTCGGAATCCTGCGCCCTGCTTTTTCCTCCATGCAAACATGATTTCCGCGTGCATCTCGCAGCGTTTTTCCTCAAAATAGTCCTCAACCTCTTTTCGACTGGCAGTTCTGGTGTCCAGTCCTTCTTCCAGTACGATCAGGTTAACACCTGTCTCATAAAGAGTTTCCTTGATTGCCTGACGCGCCGCCGGGAAGTCAGGCCCACAGTAGTACATAGATGCTACAATGATGCAGTCAAATTTTTGCTCCACTCCATCATCAATCATTTTGTCAAATGCTGCACCTGCGTTTTCAGCATTCTTGCGATCAGAATACCTTTTCTGTAAATTTAGCTCTTTATGTTCAGCCAGGTATTCTGCAATGCGCTGATTCTGGTCGGCAATCGTCAGTTCACCTTTATGGTTTTTCCAAGGTATCGTCCGGGTATAACTTACGCATTTCATACTGTACTCCCCTCCGTTTCTGTTGTCAGAACACTGTTACAATATTCCAGTACATTGCGGATTTCCTGGTCGAAGCGATATTGGATGTGAATGTGCTCCTTATCATAGACTGTAATGCTTTCCACCAGTTCTACCAGAACACGGCGATTCAGACTCGTTAAGTTTTGATAGGATTTAAAATCTTCGATCCACGGCAAATGTTCCACATCCAGATTGTTCAAACTATCCAGTTGACAGTCCATTTCCATTTTTGCCTTACGGATATTTTCGATTTTTTCGTTAAAGGAACAGCTGAACTCTTTGTACTCATCCTTACTGACAATGCCGTTGCTCATATCTTCGTAAAGCTGACGGCACAGGGTCTGGTATTTCTGTTCTTCCTGTTCCAGCACTTTCATGTGCTCTTCTACAGATTTTAACCTTCGTTGGTTTTTGGGAATCTCGTTGATTTCATCCAGACGTTCTTCTAGTCCGCTGATCTGCTGAATCTTTTCCTGCAATGCAGCCAGCACCACTTCTTCCAATTTACTTTCCCTAATGTGGTGTGAAGAACAGCCCAGGCCCTTATGATTTGTGACGCAGTTCAGATATATATACTTTTTACCTTTTTTTGATACGGTGCACCGCACCATATTCTGTCCGCAGTCACCGCACCGAACAATGCCTGAAAAGAGATGGACTATCTTCTGTCCTTTCGATGCACAGGTGTCCAGCTTTAAAACTTCCTGCACGATGTCAAACATTCTTTGTGAAATGATGGCCTCGTGTGTATTGGGAACTTTGATCCAGCAAGATTCATCTACGTCCCGGATTTTCTTGATCTTGTAATTGATTTTTTGCCGTTTACCCTGCACCATCGTTCCGGTGTAAACTTCATTTTTCAGAATCCGAAGTACCTGAATCGCCTGCCACTTTGCATGAGTTCCAGTCTTGAAACCACTGTGATAATTTAATCCGCACAGCCGTTTGTATTCACTGGGAGCCAGGACCCCTTCGCTGTTCAGTTGGTCTGCAATAGAGTTTGCACTCATGCCTTCCAATTTTCTGCGATAGATAGAGCGAACAATATCTGCTGCGTACTCATCTACCACCAATCGATTTTTGTTCTGTTCATCTTTACTGTAGCCGTACACTGCGTACCCGCCGATGAACTCCCCCTTGCGCCGCTTAATGTCCAACTGGCTCCGAACCTTAATGGAAATATCCCTGCAGTAGGAATCATTCAGCAGATTCTTGAAGGGAACCACGATGCTATCTGAATCACTGCTCTCAGTATTTGCATTATCGTAGTTATCATTGATGGCGATGAACCGAATCCCTATCATCGGGAAAATCCGTTCCAGATACTTTCCCATCTCAATGTAGTTACGGCCCAGTCGAGACAAGTCCTTGACTATGATGCAGTTGATTTTGTCGGATTGGATGTCCTCCATCATCTGCGTAAAGCCCGGTCGCTCAAAAGCTGACGTTAGATAACGATACTTTTGAAAACACTGGAAAATCAAGGTTTTTCGAGCGACGGACAAGCAGGGTATTGTACTAAAAACTGAATACGACGCAGAAGCGGCGTTTCTTACTCTCTACATGGGAGAACAGGAACGCCGCTTTTTTCATGCCCTTTGTTACGCAGTAGGGGCAGAAAAAGCCTTGCTACAAGCGGTTTTCCGGGCGCGTATCTGGCGCGGAAAGGGATTTATACCTTATCCCCCGAAACCGCGCTTCTACTGCGTAACAAATCCAAAGCAAAGGAGCTATGAACTATGGCAGTTTTCAGAGTGGAACGAAACAAGGGCTATACCGTAATGAGCAACCACCACCTACGCAACAAGGAGCTTTCCCTAAAGGCAAAGGGGCTGTTGTCGCAAATGCTGTCACTCCCCGAAGATTGGGACTACACCTTGAAAGGCTTATCCCTTATCAACCGGGAGAAGATAGACGCTATCCGCGAAGCCATTAAGGAACTTGAACGCGCCGGGTATATCGTCCGTTCAAGGGAGCGCGACGAGAAAGGACGCTTGCGGGGCGCGGACTATGTGATATTCGAGCAGCCGCAGCCGCCTACGCCGGATTTACCTACATTGGAAAATCCAACATTGGATAATCCAATGCAGGAAAAACCAACATTGGAAAAACCTACGTTGGAAAATCCAACGCAATTAAATAAAGATATACAAAGAACTGACTTACCAAAAAAAGAAAAATCAAATACAGATTTATCAAGTACCCATTCCATTCCTATCCTTTCCCCTAACCCCTCTCCTTGCAGAGAAGCGGCTGCGCCGCCGGAACGGAAAGGAACGGAAGCGGCAGCACAGAGCGCAGTTGATATATACCGGGAAATCATCAAGGACAATATCGACTACCACATTCTCAAACAGGACATGAAGTTTGACAGTGACAGGCTGGACGAGATTGTAGACCTCATGCTTGAAACCGTATGCACCGCCAGAAAGCGGGTACGGATTGCGGGGGACGACTACCCGGCAGAGCTTGTGAAGTCAAAGTTTATGAAACTAGACGGCGAGCATATCCGCTTTGTGCTTGACTGTATGCGGGAGAACACAACCAAAATCCGCAACATCAAGCAATATCTGAAAGCCGCCCTTTTCAACGCCCCGTCCACAATCGGCAACTACTACACTTCCCTTGTCGCCCATGACATGGCAAGCGGCGCACTGTCACCGAAAAAGCCGCAGTACGGCGACCCGGACTATTATTCATGCAATGAGGGCGAAAGCCTGTAACCACCCACAACCACAAAAGGAGGATTTTATTATGGCACAGAAAATGACAGGAGCATTGGTATTTGACGAGCGCACCGACCGTTACGACATCCGCTTTGACTTAAACAGCTACTACGGGGGCTTGCATTGCGGCGAGTGCTTTGACGTATTCGTGCGGGGCAAGTGGAAGCCGACCCGGATTGAGTACGGCGACAACTGGTATCTTGTGGGTATCAGAGCCGAGGACTTGAACGGGCTGCGGGTGCGTATCTGACCGCCGCCCCATAAAGAAACGCGAAAGGAGGACGCGACAAATTGCAGGACGAAGTAAACGAAAAGACCATAGCCCTTTACATCAAGACCGGGAAGCTGACCGCGCAGACGCTCCAAAAGGCAATGAAAGCCATACTGTCAAAGGGCAAAAAGCAGCTTGCAAAACCGCCACAGGGCAAGCAGAGCTTAAAGCAGCTTATGAAGCAGAACGCGGGCGTTTCCAACATTGAGATTACCGAGGGCAATATCAAAGCCTTTGAGAGTACGGCGAAAAAGTACGGTATCGACTTTGCGCTGAAAAAGGACGCGACGGAAAGCCCGCCCCGCTATCTGGTTTTCTTCAAGGGGCGGGACGCGGACGTACTGACCGCAGCCTTTAAGGAATTTTCCGCAAAAAAGCTGACACAGGAGAAAAAGCCCTCAATCCGAAAGCTGCTCTCTACCCTCAAAGAAGCTGCACAGGGCAGAAACGCGGAACGGGCAAAGGTCAAGAACAAGGACAGGGAGGTATCGCTATGAAGCCGGAAATCAAGAAGCTGCTTATCCTAAATCTCCCGTATCTGCTCTTTGTCTGGCTCTTTGATAAAGTGGGCGCGGCTGTCCGGCTCTCCCCCGGCGCGGACGCAAGCGCAAAGCTGCTACATCTTGGGGACGGTTTTACCGCCGCCTTTTCCAGTATCGCGCCGAGCTTCCACCCGGCAGACTTAGCTTTAGGCATTGCGGGGGCGGTCATTGTCCGGCTGATTATCTACACCAAAGGCAAGAACGCGAAGAAATACCGCCGCGGGACAGAATACGGTTCGGCGCGTTGGGGCGGGGCTGACGACATAAAGCCGTACACCGACCCGGTATTTGAGAACAATATCCCCTTAACGCAGACGGAACGGCTCACCATGAACAGCCGCCCGAAGCAGCCGAAATACGCAAGAAACAAAAATATCCTTGTAATCGGCGGTTCCGGCAGCGGCAAGACCCGGTTCTTTGTGAAACCGTCGCTCATGCAATGTACGTCAAAGGATTTTCCAACGTCGTATATCGTCACTGACCCGAAAGGAACACTGATTTTGGAAACCGGGAAAATGTTACAGCGGTACAAATACCGTATCAAAGTGCTAAATACGATTAACTTCAAAAAATCCATGAAATACAATCCCTTTGCCTATCTGCGGAGCGAAAAGGACATTTTGAAGTTAGTCAATACCATTATCGCCAACACCAAAGGCGACGGGGAAAAATCCGGCGAGGATTTCTGGGTGAAAGCGGAAAAGCTCTACTACACCGCGCTAATCGGCTACATCTGGTATGAAGCCCCGGAGGACGAGAAGAACTTCACGACGCTGCTTGAGATGATAAATGCGTCGGAAGCCCGCGAGGACGACGAGGATTTCCAGAACCCGGTTGACCTCATGTTTGAACGTCTGGAAGAAAAAGACCCGGAACATTTTGCAGTCAAGCAGTACAAAAAATACAAACTTGCGGCGGGCAAGACCGCAAAAAGCATACTTATCTCATGCGGCGCGAGGTTAGCCCCATTCGACATTAAGGAGCTGCGGGAGCTTATGGAAACCGACGAAATGGAGCTTGACACCATAGGCGACAGAAAGACCGCCCTTTTCGTCATCATCAGCGACACCGACGACACTTTTAACTTTGTCGTTTCAATCCTTTACACACAGCTATTCAACTTGCTTTGTGACAAGGCAGATGATGAATACGGCGGGCGGCTTCCCGTCCATGTTAGGTGCTTACTTGATGAATTTGCGAATATCGGGCAGATACCAAAGTTTGAAAAGCTCATTGCAACGATACGGAGCCGGGAAATATCCGCGTCAATCATCTTGCAGAGCCAGTCACAGCTAAAAGCCATTTACAAAGACAACGCCGATACCATAGTCGGCAACTGCGACACCACGCTTTTCTTGGGCGGCAAGGAGAAAACCACCCTTAAAGAAATATCGGAAATTTTAGGAAAAGAAACGATAGACAGCTTTAACACGTCCGAAACAAGGGGGCGGGAGCTTTCGCATGGGCTGAACTATCAGAAATTGGGAAAGCAGCTTATGACGGAAGATGAAATTGCAGTCATGGACGGAGGGAAATGTATCTTGCAGCTACGCGGGGTGCGCCCGTTCTTTTCGGACAAATTCGACATAACGAAGCACCCGAAATACAAGTACCTGTCCGACGCAGACCCGAAGAACGCCTTTGACATGGAAAAGCACCTTAAACGCCGCCCCGCCATTGTCAAGCCCGACGAGGTTTTTGACTATTACGAGCTTGACGCGGCAGACTTACAGGAGGACGCAGACCATGAGGAAACGTAGCGCAGAGGAAAAACAAAAGCAGCTTGAACGGTTTTTAATGAATGTTGCGGAAGCCGCCGACGCTGCATTATGGGAGTATTGGCGGGAAAAGGAAGCGGAACACCGCCGTTTTGCAACGGAGTATGTCACGCGCCGGGGGCTTATCCCGCAACAGTGACAGCATGGCAGACCGCCGGGGGACAGGGGAAGCTACACTTCCCCTACGCTGCCTTGCGGCAGCTACCCCTTTGTGAACTTGCGGGAAGCGAACACCTTGCTACGCAAGCTATTCACTTCCCGCAAGTCTGAAAAAAACGTCCGGCAGCACAGCGGAACACAGAAAGGAGCGATTGAAGCAATCACATCTATCCATACCGGCTACATGATACGCGCCCCCACTTTCCGGCGCAGTACACAGCGGCAGGAGCCGCACCCCTTACAACTGAATACCGCCGCGCCGCAGAACTTACGCAGCGCGGGGACAGCCGCCTTTACCAGAGGGCGGTTTTTTTGTGCGGCGGCGACCATACGCTGACCGCCTTTTGTCCGCTTGCCGGACAGCCGCAGACGCGGCAGAAAGGATATATTTATGGCATTTTTCAATAGCGCAGTAGACGTTTTGCAGACCCTTGTTGTAGCACTTGGAGCCGGGCTTGGTATCTGGGGCGTAATCAATCTGATGGAGGGCTACGGCAATGACAATCCGGGCGCAAAGAGCCAGGGCATGAAGCAGCTTATGGCGGGCGGCGGCGTTGCCCTTATCGGCATGACCCTTGTACCGCTGCTTTCCGGCTTGTTCGGTTAAGAAGCGCGGGTAAAGGCTTATGCAGAGCATACTTGACGCGATTAACGAATGGATAAAGGAAATCCTCATAGGAGCCATAAACGGTAATCTGTCAACTATGTTCGGGGACGTAAACGAAAAAGTCGGCACTATCGCCGCAGAGGTAGGGCAGACCCCGCAAGGGTGGAACGCAAATATATTCTCCATGATACAGACCCTTAGTGAAAATGTAATCGTACCCATTGCGGGGCTTGTCATTACCTACGTCCTATGCTATGAGCTTATCAGCATGGTAACGGAAAAGAACAATATGCACGACGTTGACACTTCCATGTTCTTCAAGTGGGTGTTCAAGGCGTTTGTGGCAGTCTACCTTGTGACGCACACCTTTGACATTACTATGGCGGTGTTCGATATGGCGCAGCACGTTGTTTCCGGCGCGGCGGGGGTAATCGGCGGCAGCACAGAGATTGATGTTGCCGCCGCCCTTGCTTCCATGCAGAGCGGGCTTGACGCTATGGAAATCCCCGAACTGCTCTTACTTGTCATGGAAACAAGCCTTGTGAGCTTGTGCATGAAAATCATGTCCGTACTGATAACCGTTATCCTCTACGGGCGCATGATAGAAATTTACCTTTACTGTTCGGTATCGCCTATCCCGTTTGCAACTATGACGAACCGGGAATGGGGGCAGATAGGAAACAACTACCTAAAATCCCTGTTCGCTATCGGTTTTCAAGGCTTCCTCATTATGATATGCGTCGGCATTTACGCGGTTCTGGTAAACAACATGATAATAGCGGACAATCTGCACAGCGCGATATTCTCCCTTGCAGCCTATACCGTTATCCTCTGTTTCTCCCTGTTCAAATCCGGCGCACTGGCGAAGTCGATATTCTCCGCGCATTAGCGGCGTGTCAAGGGCAGGGTGGAGATTTTCAGAGCGAAGCGGCGAAAATACGACCCGACCTTGACGCGGATAACCCCCATATAATACGGGCGGGCAAAGGGCATAGATTGACCTTTGCCTTGATTACCCTTATGGAAAATTACAGCAACACCAAACCCAGAGAAAGGAGGTTTTCACTTGGCGTATGTACCCGTACCCAAAGACTTATCCAAAGTCAAGACAAAAGTAGCTTTCAACCTTACCAAACGGCAGATTGTATGTTTTGCGGCGGCTCTCCTGTTCGGCTTGCCGCTTTTCTTTCTGCTCAAAGACAGCACAGGCACAAGCCTTGCGTCTATGGCTATGATTGCCGTCATGCTGCCCTGTTTCCTCTTTGCCATGTATGAGAAGCATGGACAGCCCCTTGAAGTGGTGGTGAAGAACATCATACGGACAAAATTCATAGCCCCCAAAGAACGACCATACAGGACAGACAACTTTTATTCCGTCTTAGAACGGCAGAGAAAACTTGAAAAGGAGGTATCAGCGATTGCAAAAGGAAACACGAAGAAACAGCGCGGCGGGAAGCACAAAGCCTAACCCGCCCCGCAAGCTCACCCGCGCCGAGAAAAAGCAGATTGCGGAAATCATCAGACAGGCAAAGGGCGACGGGAAAGCCCACACCGCGCAGCAGACAATCCCCTATATCCAGATGTACCCGGACGGTATCTGCAAGGTTACGGGACGGAAATACTCAAAGACCGTCGCCTTTGAAGATATTAACTATCAGCTTGCACAGGCAGACGACAAGACCGCCATTTTTGAGAACTGGTGCGACTTCCTCAACTACTTTGACGCTTCCGTTTCGGTGCAGCTTTCTTTCATCAATCAAGGGACGCAGCGCGGCGAAGCGGAAAAGGCGGTCAATATCCCGGCACAGGAGGACGCTTTCAATTCTATCCGCACAGAATACCGGGATATGCTGAAAAACCAGCTTGCAAAGGGCAACAACGGGCTTGTCAAAGCAAAATATATCACCTTTGCCATTGAAGCCGACAGTCTGGGCGCGGCGAAATCCCGCCTTGCCCGTATCGAAACGGACGTACTCAACAACTTTAAGCTCTTGGGCGTGTCTGCCCGCCCCATGACAGGCTATGAACGCCTTAAAATGCTGCATGGCATTTTCCACCCGGAGGGCGGGCAGTTTGCCTTTGATTTTTCATGGCTTGCCCCGTCCGGGCTTTCCACAAAGGACTTTATCGCCCCGTCCTCTTTCCGTTTTGGCGAGGGGCGTTATTTCCGCATGGGGCGCAAAATCGGCGCGGTTTCATTCCTTGAAATCCTTGCGCCGGAATTAAACGACCGTATCTTATCTGACATTCTGGACTTGGAAACGGGCGTTATCGTCAATCTGCATATCCACAGTATCGACCAGACCGAAGCCATAAAGACAATCAAGCGCAAGATTACCGACCTTGACAAAATGAAAATCGAGGAACAGAAGAAAGCGGTACGCAGCGGCTATGACATGGATATTATACCGTCCGACCTTGCCACTTTCGGCAGCGAAGCGAAGAATCTCTTACAGGACTTGCAGAGCCGGAATGAAAGAATGTTCCTCTTGACGTTCCTTGTGGTGAACATGGCGGACACGAAGCGGAAACTGGAAAATGACGTATTCGCGGCGGCGGGCATTGCACAGAAGAACAACTGCGCCTTAACCCGCCTTGACTACCAACAGGAAGCGGGGCTTATGTCCTCTGTACCGCTTGGGGAGAACCTTATCCCCATTCAAAGAGGGCTTACCACGTCAAGCACCGCTATCTTTATCCCCTTTATCACACAGGAGCTTTTCCAGACGGGCGCGGCTTTGTACTACGGCTTAAACGCCCTTAGTAACAACATGATACTCTGCGACCGCAAGCAGCTAAAGAACCCCAACGGCTTAATCTTGGGTACGCCGGGAAGCGGGAAATCCTTTGCCGCCAAACGGGAAATGACAAACGCTTTCCTCATTACCGACGACGACATAATTATCTGCGACCCGGAAGCAGAGTATTTTTCCCTTGTGCAGCGGCTTGACGGGCAAGTGATACGCTTATCCCCTACGGGCAAGGGCATTGACGGGAAGCCCCAGTATGTGAACCCTATGGATATTAACCTCAATTACAGCGAGGACGACAGCCCCCTTGCGCTGAAATCCGACTTTATCCTCTCCCTCTGCGAGCTTGTCATAGGCGGCAAGGAGGGCTTGCAGCCCGTCGATAAGACCGTCATTGACCGCGCCGTTAGGAACGTGTACCGCCCTTTCCTTGCAGACCCCGACCCGGAGAAAATGCCTATCTTGGGCGACCTCTACAACGAGCTTTTGAAGCAGCCGGAGCCGGAAGCGGCGCGTATTGCGGCGGCGTTGGAGCTGTATGTTTCCGGGAGCCTTAACGTATTCAACCACCGTACCAACGTGGAGCTGAACAACCGCCTTGTCTGCTTTGACATCAAGCAGCTTGGGAAGCAGCTCAAAAAGTTAGGTATGCTCATTGTGCAGGACCAGGTATGGAACCGCGTCACCGTCAACCGGGCAGAAAGGAAATCCACCCGGTATTTTATGGACGAATTTCATCTTCTCTTGAAAGAGGAACAGACCGCCGCCTATTCCGTTGAAATCTGGAAGCGTTTCAGAAAATGGGGCGGCATACCCACAGCCATTACGCAGAATGTCAAGGATTTGCTTGCTTCCCGCGAAGTGGAGAATATCTTTGAAAACTCTGATTTTGTCCTCATGCTCAATCAGGCGGCGGGCGACCGGGCTATCCTTGCGAAGCAGCTCAACATCTCCCCGCAGCAGATGAAATATGTCACCCACACCGAAGCGGGCGAGGGGCTTATCTTCTACGGGAACGTGGTGCTGCCCTTTGTAGACCGCTTCCCGAAAGACACCGAGCTTTACCGGGTAATGACGACGAAGCCGGAGGAAGTGGGCGAAGCATGAACGGGCTGAAAACTGACACCATCATCAACCGGGACGCGCTCTATGCCTTGCGGGAGCTTCCAGAGGAAAGCGTACACTGTTGCGTCACAAGCCCGCCCTACTATGCGCTTAGGGATTATGGGCTTGATATGCAGATTGGGCGGGAGGACACGCCGGAGCAGTACATTGACAGGCTGACCGAGGTTTTCCGCGAGCTGCGCCGGGTACTGCGTTCTGACGGTACGCTCTGGCTGAATATCGCGGACACCTACTGCGGCACAGGGAACAAGGGCTACCATGCAGACCCGAAGAACCCGAAAGGCAGAAACGGACAGCAGATTGCAAAAAACAACCGCGTTTCCGGCTGCAAACAAAAGGACTTAATCGGTATCCCTTGGCTTTTAGCTTTTGCCCTACGCGCTGACGGGTGGTATTTACGGAGCGACATTATCTGGCAGAAAGAAAACCCCATGCCGGAGAGCGTGAAAGACCGCCCTACCCGCTGCTATGAACATATCTTTCTGCTTACGAAGTCAAAGAAATATTTCTATGACGCAGCCGCCATAGCCGAGCCGTTAGCCCCCACAACGGCGGCGCGGTACCGCACCGGGCGCAGCGCGGGACAGAAATATGCGGACGAAGTACCCGGACAGGGGAAAGTACAGGGGCTTAACCGGGCGAGAAGCGGCAGCTACTACGACGAAGCCCTCATGCCGACCATGCGGAACAGGCGGGACGTGTGGCTTATCAATACCGTACCCTACAAGGGCGGGCATTTCGCCGCGTTCCCGCCAAAACTTGCCGAAACCTGTATCAAGGCGGGCTGTCCGAAAGGCGGCGTTGTGCTTGACCCCTTTTTCGGCAGCGGCACGACGGGAGCAGCCGCAAGGCAGCTTGACAGGCATTATATAGGCATTGAGATAAACGCCGAGTATTGCGCCCTTGCAAGGGCGCGGATTGGAGGGACAGAAAAATAAAACAGTATCGAGCGCGTGAGAAAGTCACGCAGAAAATGACCCGCGAGGGGGCTGTCGAGGTAAACGCCGCCACCGGGAAAAAGAAACGTATCAGCAAGCGGATAAGGGACGCGGACTTTGCAAAGACCGAAGCACCGCAGCCGCCGGAACAGGCAGCGCAGACCATACCGGGCGGCGCAGCTCCCGCGCCCACAGCCGCCGCGCCGCCGCTTCCCCATGCGCCGGGGGCAGAACGGGAACAGGACACCGCCGCAGCCGAGCGCGTCTTGGAGCGTATCGACGGGGCGCGTACCA
This sequence comes from Faecalibacterium sp. HTF-F, assembly GCF_023347535.1. Taxonomy (NCBI): domain Bacteria; kingdom Bacillati; phylum Bacillota; class Clostridia; order Eubacteriales; family Oscillospiraceae; genus Faecalibacterium; species Faecalibacterium wellingii. Next base: position 1,052,878 of record NZ_CP094473.1, on the reverse strand, counting down.
GAAAGGCGAGCAAAAAGGCGGCGAGGAAAGCACAGGCAGAAGCCACAGCAAAAGAAAAATCTTCCCGCTTGCAGTTTACCGACGAGGAACGGGCAACGCCGGAGCTTGAAAGGTATATCCGAAAATCGGACAAAGCAGCCGACCGTCTGGACGCGGCAAAGGCGGCTATCCCCAAAGAAAAGAAACTTGTACGGGAGCGCACCTTTGATGAAGCCACCGGGAAAGGCAAGACCCGCCTACATTTTGAGGAACAGGAAAAGCCCATAGGAAGGAATAAGCCCCACAATAACCCGCTATCCCGCCCCGCACAGGAAGCGGGTATTTTCGTCCACAACAAGATACATTCCGTTGAAAAGGACAATTCCGGCGTTGAGGGGGCGCACAAATCCGAAGAACTGGCAGAGCGCGGCGCAAAGTACGGGACGCGGAAAGTCAAGGAGGGCTACCGCAGCCACAAGCTCAAACCCTACCGGGCGGCGGCAAAGGCAGAGAAAGCGGCGTTCAAGGCGAATGTGGATTTCCAGTACCATAAATCCCTACATGACAATCCGCAGATTGCGGGCAATCCCCTTTCCCGCTTCATGCAGAAGCAGCAAATCAAGCGGCAGTATGCAAAGTCGGCAAGGAAAGGCGGCGCAAAAACGGCGCAGAAAGCCGCAGAGAACACCCGCAAGGCGGCAAAAAAGACCGCCGAGGAAACAAAAAAGGCAATCGCTTTTGTAGGGCGGCACCCGGCGGGCGTATGTATCGCCGTTGCCGCGCTGCTCTTATTCATCATGGTATCGGCGGGGCTTTCCTCTTGCGGCTCCATGTTCTCCGGCTTGATGAACGGCATACTTGGGACTTCCTACACGTCGGAGGACAGCGACCTTGTGGCGACGGAAAATAATTACGCCGCAAAGGAAAACGAGCTTCAGCAGCAGATTGACAATATCGAAAGCACCCACCCCGGCTATGACGAATACCGCTATGACCTTGACAGTATCGGGCATAACCCCCATGAGTTAGCGTCCTACCTCACCGCCCTTTTACAGACCTACACCCCGCAGAGCGCACAGGCAGAACTAAACCGCGTCTTTGCCATGCAGTACACTTTGACGCTGACGGAAGAAACGGAAATCCGCTACCGCACAGAAACAAGCACAGACCCGGAAACAGGGGAAACGACCAGCGAGGAAGTACCCTACGAGTACCATATCCTCAACGTGAAGCTGACGAACAAGCCCATTTCCGAGATTGCGGAGGAACTTCTAACGCCACAGCAGCTTGAAATGTACCGCGTCTATCTGGAAACAAGCGGAAACAAGCCGCTGATTTTCGGCGGCGGCTCCCCCGATATGGGCGCGTCCGAGGATTTAAGCGGCGTACAGCTTGTAAACGGCACACGCCCCGGCAACACCGCCGTTGTAGACCTTGCGAAGCGGCAAGTCGGCAACGTAGGCGGGCGACCCTTTTGGAGCTGGTACGGATTTAACAGCCGCGTGGAATGGTGCGCCTGTTTTGTTTCATGGTGCTACAATCAAGCCGGGAAAAGCGAGCCGCGCTTTGCCGGGTGCCAGTCACAGGGCGTACCCTGGTTCCAGTCACGCGGGCAATGGGGCGCGAGGGGCTATGAGAATATCGCCCCCGGCGACGCTATCTTTTTCGACTGGGACGGGGACGGGAGCGCAGACCATGTAGGGCTTGTTATCGGGACGGACGGGGAGCGCGTCTATACCGTCGAGGGCAATTCCGGCGACGCCTGCAAGATAAAGAGCTACCCCGTCAATTACTCCTGTATCAAGGGCTACGGCTTAATGAATTGGAACTGACAACAAAAAAATGAAAATCTGAAAGGAGAAATTTATTGATGGCTATGAACAAAATTGAACGTATCGACAAGGAGATTGCAAAGACCCGCGAGAAAATCACCGAGTACCAGAATAAATTAAGGGGGCTTGAAGCGCAGAAAACCGAAGCGGAAAACCTGCAAATCGTACAGCTTGTGCGCTCCATGCGCCTTTCCCCGCATGAGCTTTCCGCTATGCTTTCCGGGGGCGGTATTCCGGGCATGGAAGCCGCGCCGGGCTACCCCGCAGAACCCGCAGACCACGACACCGAAGAAATGGAGGACACCGAGAATGAATAAGAAAATCCTTAGAACACTGACCGCACTTTGCGCCGCCCTTATGCTTTCGGGCGGCTTTTCCGTCACCGCTTTTGCACAGACCCCGGAGGGAGAGGACGACACCAACGACAGCGGCGTTGTCTACGAGGAACCCCAAAAGGAAGAACCCCTTACCCCGGACGGGAACGCGACCCTTGTAGACGATTTCGGCGGCAACAAGCAGCTTATCACCGTAACGACCAAAAACGGCAATTACTTTTATATCCTCATTGACCGGGACGACGAGGGCGAGAACACCGTACATTTCCTTAATCAAGTGGACGAAGCCGACCTCTTAGCACTTATGGAGGACGGAAGCACCGAAGCAGCCCCGCCCGCCGTTTGCAGTTGCACCGAAAAATGCGAAGCCGGAAAGGTAAATGTGAGCTGCCCCGTCTGCAAGGACAACATGACCGCTTGCAGCGGCAAGGAAGCAGAGCCGGAAACCGAGGAACCGCCGGAGCTGCCCAAAGAGAAAGGCAATGCGGGCGGGCTTGTGCTTTTCCTTGTCGTGGCACTTCTTGGCGGCGGGGGCGCGTTCTATTATTTTAAGTTTATGAAGCCGAAGCAAAACGTCAAGGGCGGCACCGACCTTGAAGATTTCGATTTTGACGACTACGACGAGGACGAGCCGGACGAGGGGGACGGGCTTTCTGATGAAGAACAGGAGGACGAGGAAGCATGACCCTGTTTACCGACAATCCCTTTGAAAAGATGATGATACAAAGACCGGGCGGGCGGCGTGACAATGCGCCGCCCGTTCCCCATTCCCCGGCTTGCGCTTCCTGTCCGTACAAAGGGCAGCTCCCTTGTGTGGGCTACTGTCTGAAACAGGTACAGGAGAAAAAGGCAAGTGAGCCGGAACGCTGAAAATGGACTTTTAATTTTCGTTTGCAACATCTATGAGATTTTCGTAATGCAAAAGTGTTATGTTATTTTCATTTTGCAGTTGGAGCTTTCTATCACGAATATTCTCAAAATCTTTACGGAGTCCGGCTATCACAGCATAGTAGATTTGATAAGGGCAATATTTGTATAATTGTCTGGGTAACTTTGTATTGGAGAATGAGTGCTTTTCCAATTCTGCTACAATTACATTCCAATTTGCAGCAATATACATTTGCCAATCCCTAACCTGTTCAATCCCTTTATTGATTACTTCCCCGAAACGAGTACCTTTTTCTTTTGTTATCCGCCCGTTGGGAGCTTCTAATTCCACAAAGACAAATTGATAACCGTCTGAACTATTACCTATGAGCAGATAATCAGCCACATAAGCCGACCCGATTTTGAACTCTGGAAAGATATAATTATCGTCATGGTGTCCTGTTCTGTAATAATGCCGTAATAAGCCAAACAAATAATTCCATGCACGATTAGAAGCTATCCAATTTAGTATAGCTCTTTCTGTTGTATCGGAAGAAGTAATCAGTTGATAAAACTCTTTTGTCGTATCATATATAGGTGTGAACCTTGAATAATGGTTGTTGGGAAATAGCGAAGTAGCACACTCAATAAAGTAATCCATTTCTTTGTTTTTACCGCGCCTGTAATGCCCGCCACGTTTTTTATTCATTGCTTCTTCCTGTTCATCAGTAGGAGCAAAAACATCGAAAGTATGTATTGATTTCATATTGTCACCTGTTTCTTATAGTAATGCTTAAAGTATAAACCAATTTCAAACCTAAAACAACCGAAAGGAGAACAGAAAATGAAACTGATTATTGCAGAAAAGCCGAGCGTGGCGCAGACTATCGCCGCCGCGCTTGGCGTTAAGGAAAAGAAAGACGGATATATCGAGGGCGGCGGCTGCCTCATTTCATGGTGCGTCGGGCATTTGGTACAGCTTGCGGAAGCTGCCGCCTACGGGGAGCAATATAAAAAATGGAGTTTTGAGAGCTTACCCATTCTGCCGGAGGAATGGCAGTACGCCGTTGACCCGGACAAGGGGAAGCAATTCAAAACCCTAAAAGAGCTTATGCACCGCGCCGACGTTTCCGAAGTGGTAAATGCGTGTGACGCGGGGCGCGAGGGAGAATTGATTTTCCGCTTTGTCTACGAAGCGGCGGGCTGCAAGAAGCCCATGCGCCGCTTGTGGATTTCCTCAATGGAGGACGGGGCAATCAAGGCGGGCTTTGCTTCCCTCAAAGACGGGCAGGAATACGACGCGCTCTTTGCGTCTGCCCTCTGCCGCGCAAAGGCTGACTGGCTTATCGGCATTAACGCCACCCGGCTTTTCTCCTGCCTGTATGGAAAGACCTTGAACGTGGGGCGCGTCCAGACCCCGACCTTAAAAATGCTCACCGACCGGGACGCGGCTATCTCCCATTTCCAGAAAGAAAAATATTATCATGTGCGCCTTGATTTATCCGGCGCGGAAGCGGCAAGCGGGAGGATTTCCGACAAGGCAGAAGCCGACGCGCTGAAAGGGGCTTGCGAAGCGGAAACGGCGGTATGCGTTTCCCTCACCAGAGAGAAGAAAACCGCAGCCCCGCCGAAGCTCTTTGACCTTACCTCTTTGCAGCGGGAAGCGAACCGCATTTTCGGCTACACCGCGAAGCAGACCCTTGACCTTGCACAATCCCTTTATGAAAAGCGGCTCCTTACTTATCCGAGGACGGACAGCAGCTTTCTTACTGACGACATGGGCGGCACCGCAGCGGGCATTATCGCGCTGCTTTGCGAAAAACTCCCCTTTATGGCGGGCGCGGACTTCACGCCGGAGGTTGTAAAGGTATTAGACAGTAAAAAAGTATCAGACCACCACGCAATCATTCCCACTATGGAGCTTGCAAAGGCTGACCCGGACGCGCTGCCGGAAAGCGAGAAGAATATCCTTACCCTTGCGGGGGCGCGTCTGCTTTTTGCCACCGCCGAGCCGCATATTTATGAAGCGGTTACGGCGGTTTTCTCATGCGCCGGGACAGACTTCACCGCAAGGGGAAAGACCGTACTTGCGGAGGGTTGGAAAGAGCTTCAACGCAGATACCGGGCGACGCTGAAAGATAAGCCCGAAGCGGAGGACGGGGAAAATGCAGACGTGACGCTGCCGAAGCTTTCCGAGGGACAGGGCTTTCCTAACCCCGCCGCAAAAGTAACGGAGCATACCACAACGCCGCCGAAGCCCCACAGCGAAGCAAGCCTTTTGTCGGCTATGGAACGCGCCGGGAACGGGGACACCGACCCGGACGCGGAACGCCGGGGGCTTGGCACTCCCGCCACCCGCGCCGCCGTCATTGAAAAACTGGTAAAGGGCGGCTTTGCGGAGCGCAAGGGGAAGCAGCTTATCCCTACCAAAAACGGGAACAGCCTTATCTGTATTCTGCCGGATATACTCACTTCCCCACAGCTTACCGCAGAATGGGAAAACAATCTGACGCAGATAGCAAAGGGAGCCGCAGACCCCGGCGAATTTCTGTCCGGCATTGAAGCTATGGCGCGGGAGCTTGTGCAGACACACGCCGCAGCACTGGACGGGAAAAAGGATTTGTTCCGGGAGGAAAAGCCCTCTGTCGGCAAATGCCCCCGTTGCGGTTCCCCCGTCCATGAGGGGAAGAAAAACTATTATTGCAGCAACAAAGAATGTGCCTTTGTCATGTGGAAGAATGACCGCTTTTTCGAGGAACGCAAGACCGCTTTTTCCGCGAAGATTGCCGCCGCGCTCCTTAAATCCGGCAAGGCGAATGTGAAGAAGCTCTACTCCCCGAAAACAGGCAAGACCTACGACGGAACTATCGTTCTGGCTGACACTGGCGGGAAATACGTCAACTACCGTATCGAAGTGCAGAAGAACTAAAAACTTGAATAGCAAGCATAGGAAGCGGGTACCCACTTCCGTAAATCCCCGTTGCGACGCTGACGCGCCGGACGGGGATTTTGCTTGTTGGGAAGTTTCCCAAACCCTCTTTTGCGGAGGGCTTCACCCTCTAAAAATTTTCAAAAATATTTGGCAGAAATGCGGGCGTACCCGTAGTAGACCATGCAGCCAAAAAATGCAGCTTATGACGCTGCCGCAGAGAAAGGAGGTTTTTCACTATGGCAAGTTTACGGGACACCGTAAAGGACTATCAAGACGAGCTTAGGGACGGTATCGCATGGGTGGCGTTCTGGAAACAGGGGCGTTCATGGAACGCGGAATATTTTCATCTTGATATGGACGATACGCTCTACCCGGAGGACAGGAGCCGGTTAGAGGAAATAAAAAGCATTGACCCCGCCGCCGTTATCTTAAACGGCTACTATTGCGGGCATTTAGGCGAGGACATGAGCCTTGACGAGCTGACCGCCGGAGTGCGTTACCACTACGAAAACAGCATGAACGACATTGACGGTTTTATCGGAGCGCATGACGACAGGCTTCCCCCGGAGGTTATCGAGGAAGCGAGGGCAGCCGCCCATGAAGCGGGGCTTCCCTTTTCCGAAAAGCCCTACCGGGACGGGGAGGATTTTAACCCCTATGTATTTGACGGGAGCATGAGCATTGAGGATTTTGAGCTTATGCACCGCATGATTGAAAAAGAAAGGAGCGAACAAATGGCAGAACCGATTTTAAGCGGCTATCTTTCCAATCTTGGGAAGTACACCGAGGGCAGACCCGCGGGCGAATGGGTGACATTCCCCACGACTGCCGAACATCTGAAAGAAGTCTTTGACCGTATCGGGATTGACTTCAAGCACTATGAGGAATGGCATTTCACAGAATTTCAATCCACTATCCCCGGCTTGACGGAGCATTTAAGCGAGTATTCCCACCCCGACGAGCTGAACTATTTAGGGAAGCTCTTGGAAATGCAGTTTGACGACGACCGGGAGAAATTCATTGCAGCCATTGAATACGGCGACCATGCCGACAGCTTACAGGACATTATCAACCTTGCACAGAACCTTGACTGCTACTGGATTTATCCGTCCGTCCACAATGAAGAAGAATACGGGCGTTATCTGGTTGATGAACTGGAAGAACCGGAACTTCCCGAAGAAGCGAAAAAGTATTTCATGTATGAGGAATACGGGCGGGACGCTTCCATTAACGACGACGGTATGTTTACCGAAAAGGGCTATATCTACAACAACCGCAACACCTTTACAGAATGGTACGACGGGCGCGACGTGCCGGAGGAATACCGGGTAACGCCGCAGCCCCCGCAGCCGGAAAGACCCGACCCGTCAAAGGTAGAAATGGACGCAGCCGCGCCGGGGCAGAGAACGGCGCAGACCGCAGAGCAGCCACAGGAGCCGCGCCCGGTTATCCCTATCGTGCTGACGAGCGAGAAGCCCGCCGAAAAGCTCAAAGAGATTACCGACCGTCTGGAACAGGGTATTGCGGAACTCTTTGACAGCGAGCGTTACCGGGAATATCTGAAAGTCATGTCAAAATTCCATAATTACAGCTTCCGAAACACCGTCCTTATCGCCATGCAGAAGCCGGACGCTTCCCTTGTGGCGGGCTTTTCCGCTTGGAAGAACAACTTTGAACGAAACGTGATGAAAGGGCAAAAGGGAATTAAAATCATTGCTCCGTCACCCTATAAAATCAAACAGGAAATGCAGAAAATCGACCCGCACACGCAGAAGCCCGTTATCGGCAAGGACGGGAAGCCCGTCACCGAGGAAAAGGAAGTCACCATACCCGCCTACAAGGTGGTATCCGTCTTTGACGTTTCCCAGACCGAGGGAAAGGAGCTGCCGGACATTGCGGTTGACGAGCTGACAGGCGACGTTGACCGCTACAAGGATTTTTTCGCAGCCCTTGAAAAGACTTCCCCCGTTCCTATCGCCTTTGAGAATATCGAGGGCGGCTCTCATGGCTACTACCACTTGGAGGACAAGCGCATTGCTATCAACGAGGGCATGAGCGAATTACAGACCTTAAAGACCGCTATTCACGAAATCGCCCATGCGAAGCTGCACGACATTGACCTCAACGCGCCAAAGGACGAGCAGCAGCCCCACGTTGACCGCCGCACCCGCGAAGTCGAAGCGGAAAGCGTCGCCTATACTGTCTGCCAACATTACGGGCTTGACACGTCGGACTACTCTTTCGGCTATGTCGCCGGGTGGAGCAGCGGGCGGGAGCTGTCCGAGCTGAAAAGCTCCCTTGAAACGATACGCAGCGCAGCCGCCGAGATTATCAATTCCATAGACGAGAACTTAGCGGAGCTGCAAAAGGCACAGGACAAGGAGCAGACCGCCGGACAGGAGCAGCCCACCAGAGAGGGACAGGAAGCCGCGCCGGAGAAGCCGGATCCGGAAGCAGCCGCACCGGGAAAATCCGGCGCACAGGAAAAAGCGGGCGCAGCCCCGAAAGAAGCCTTTACCCCGGAAACGATTTACAGAGTGCGCCGGAACCCTTACAGCGACAGCCGGGAAAACAGCTACCTCTTGCAAGCCTATGTGACACAGGAGAACGGGCGGGCGAAAATGGGCGACGTGCTTTATACGGGAACGCCGGAGAAATGCCGCGAGCTTATGGGGCAGCTCAAAAGCGGCGAGCTGACCGAGGGCGACGTGAAGCAGCTTTACGCAAAGGCACAGGAAACGGCGCAGACCGCCGGACAGGACAAAGACACCTTTTCCATTTACCAGATAAAGGGCGGGGACGAAACAAGGGATTTCCGCTTTGAGCCATACGACCGCCTGCAGGCGGCGGGAAATGTGGTTGACAGGGCGAACTATGAGCTTGTCTATTCCGCGCCCCTTGCGCCGGAAACTTCCCTTGAAGATATTTACACCTGTTTCAATATCGACCACCCCAAAGATTTTAAGGGACACAGCCTTTCCGTTTCCGACGTGGTAGTGCTTCATCAGGACGGACAGGACGCGGCGCATTTCGTTGACAGTGTAGGTTTTCGGGAAGTGCCGGAGTTTTTACAGGAGCAAAAGCAGCTTACCCCGGACGACTTGGAAACGGGCGAAACTGTCAAGACACCGAGGGGGACTTTCCATGTGACCGCCATGAGCCGGGAGCAGATAGAAGCCGCCGGATATGGCTTTCACCACCAGTCGGACGACGGAAAGTATCTGATTATGGGGAATGGGACGCGGGCGTTTGCCGTTGCCGCAGAACAGGCGCAGCGGGACAATCCCTTGAAAACCGCCGAGCAGACCACAGAGCAGAACGGGAACATGATTGACGGTATCATCAACAACACCCCCACCGTTGACGAACTGGAAGCAAAGGTAAAGGCGGGCGAGCAGATTTCCCTTGTTGACCTGGCTAACGCTGTCAAAGCCGACAAGGAGCGCGGCAAGGGAGCGAAGCCGGAAAAGAAACCCTCTATCCGGGCGCAGCTTAGAGCCGACAAGGAAAAGGCACAGAAGAAAAACGCAAAGCAGAAGTCACAGGACTTGGAAAGGAGCTGACCCATGCCGGAACAGAGCAAATTTGAAAACATGGATTTGTTTGCTTCCCTTGAAGCGATTATGAAGCAGAACACAGGCTTTTACCAGAGCGACTTAGACATTGACAAAGAGATTATCGCAAAGGCGGCGGCAAGCCCCCACAGGGAGGACAAAACACTTTTGTGGTTCTGCCGCCCGTCCGGGACGCACTGTTTCCGGGAGCGCGACGTTTTCCTCAAAGACACCGCGCCCCACAACACATGGCGTTTCTACATGGAGCAGACAAGCGACCGCGTTCTTGCCTATGCAATCGAGCTGACGGGAAAGGAGCGCGGGAAAATCAAGGGCAATCTGTACGAACTGGACTACTCTAAACATTATGAGCGCGTCAAGGAAAAGGAGCTGCCCGCCGATACGGTGAAGCTGATTTATGAGCATGGGGAAAGGGTACAGGAAGCCGGGAGATATTTTGACGGAACCCCAGACCCGCAGCTTGGGAAATTTGAACGCTTTGAAGCCGTACCCAACGACCCGGACGCGCTGCAATCGCTCTTACAGGAAGAACGGCGCAGCCGGGAGCAGCTTTCGCCGGGGGATTTCAAGGCGCATATTGCCGCTTTGCGGGACGGGCTGATTGAAACGGAAGCGCGGCGCATTGTGCGGGAAATGAAGCGGCATTACGAGCCGAACAGCCCGAACAAGACCCATTTCATGGCAGAGCTTTCCCCGGCGTTCATGCGGCTTGCAGCCACAAAGGACACTGACCGCCTTTTCTCCATGCTGCCCTACAAGACCCTTTCCTTTTCCAAAATCGAGGGCAGACATGGGACGTATGCGCTGATTGACAAGGGGGAGAACCGGGACAGGGAGATAAGGAAGCCCCGCCCCTCTATCCGGGCGCAGCTTAAAGCAGACAAGGCAAAGACCGCCCCGAAAAAGGCGGCGGCAAAAACAAAAAATCACGATATGGAGGTATGAGCATGATTAGACTGACTGTTGAAGAAACAAACCTTTTGAGCATTTACAACGAGGGCGGCAAGCGGGCTTTGATTGAGAATGTCAACGCCGCGCTGCCCTACATGGACGCGGATATGCGGGAGCTTGCAAAGCGCACCCTTTCCAAAGTGGACGCTTTGACCGAAGCGGAATTTGCAGAGCTTCCCATTTACGCCGCTGATGAAGTATGAACGGGGTTAAGCGGCTGACGCCGCCCCAGAGCCGGAAAGTCAACGCCCTTGTGCGCCGGACGTGCTGCAATTATGATAACGGGAACTGTATCTTACTGGACGACGGGGACGAGTGCGTATGTCCGCAGCTCATTTCCTATTCGCTTCTCTGCAAGTGGTTCCGGGTTGCGGTGCTTCCCGCCGACAGGCTGCTTTATGCGGAGCTTTACCAGACAGGGGATAAGAAGAAATGTACCGAGTGCGGCGCGTTCTTTGCGTCAACCTCTAACAGTGTCAAATACTGCCCCGTCTGCCGGAAACGTATCACCCGCAGACAAGCCGCCGAGCGCATGAGGAAAAGACGCGCCCCTGTTACGCAGTAGGCGCGGAAAATCCCTTGATTTACAGGGCTTTCCGGGCGTGAAAATCGGATAGGCGATACTTTATACCTTTACCCCCAAAAATGGCGTTCTACTGCGTAACATTCACGAAAACAGCACCCATAAAAAGACAGGGCGCGGAAGTCATATACTGGCTTCCGCGCCCTGTTCTTTTTTTGCCTATCTGACATTTCCCTTTTCCATTTCTTCAAGCGGGAACTGCGGGAGGGCTTCTATCAGCTTCTTTGTGATGGACTGGCGCATATCTTCGTTGATTTCCTGTTTCGTGCTTCCGTCCGGCTGTCTGACCGCTACCGTCGATAGCCTGTCGATTTCGTCCTTGTAGCACTCCACGACTTTCTCCACCGCCCATTTTTCCCCGGCAACGGCGGCGCGTATGGTTTCATATTCCGGCATTTTCTGGTTTTCCATGCTCAACGCTCCTCTGCTTTTTGATAGCCCTATCATAGCACAGCGGCGGGGATTTTGCTATCCTTATCCGCGCTCTGTTCCCTTTTCCCGTTCCGGCTGCCTGTCTGCCTGTAAAATGCTGTCAATGTTCTGCTTGATAATATCGTATTCCCGGACTTTCTTTTTCAGCTTCCCATAGTCGGCATAAAGGGCTTCTTTCTGCGCTTGGAGGGCTTCATATTCCGATTGCAGCGCGGCAAGGTTCGGGAGCTTTGCAATGCCCGCCGCTTTCAGCGACCTTGCGGCGGCTTCATGTAGGATAATCGCCTGTTCCTGTCCGGCGCGGTACTTCTCCCTGTTCCTTGCCTTGCGGTATGCGTCATAGACGGGCTTTGTCTTTTGGTAGGTGGAAACATTCTTGATAAGCACCGCCATGTCCGCAAGCCGCTTTTCCGCGTCCTTCAATGCGTCTGCCGCCTGTCCGCTTTCCGCTGCCATTTCTTCAATCCGGCTGACTAAATCCGCGTACTGTTCAATCTTATGTTCCGTCAAGAAATTCATGGTCTTTGCTGCCTGTTTCAGATTGTGGATTTTCGCCCACTGTTCATAGCCCTTACTCTGCGCCGCCTTGATACTGTTCTCAATGTCGATAAGCAGCGAAACGCCGCGCTGCTCTCTGGGGGCTTTCGCCGCCTTTGCCCGTCTGCCCGCTATCCGTTCCCTTATGGCTTCCTCTGTATAATCCGCGCCGAGGGTTTTAAGACGGGTGAAGCGTTCCTGTCCGGGGGCGCGGCATGACACATATTTCCCCGGCTTTATCTCATAGCCCGCCGCCTGTAACCGCTGCAACAATTCCTCAAAACTGGAAACTTGGGGGATAAGCGCGTCAACGGCAATCTTTAGCTTGCCTTTCCAACTTGTACCCGTCTTTTCTGCCTGGTACTCCGCATAGCTCTTTCCCTTGCTGCCCTTGCCGGGAACGACGACGGACAAGCCATTTTCCCGACACAGCTTGTCGCTCATGTTCCGTATGCCGTAATAGCTCCTTTTGTTGGAATTATATTTGCGGTGGTCTACGAAATTTACGGCGCAGAAAATAATGTGATTGTGGACGTGTCCTTTGTCAATGTGCGTCGTGAGTACATATTCATGCTGCCCCTTTGTTACCGCGTCGGCAAGCTGCTTTCCGATTTCATGGGCTTTCTGATAATCGACTTCCCCCGGCTCAAAGGACTGTATCAGATGAAAGGCTAAATTGTTCCCCTTTTGGAGTGCTTGGGACAAGGTATATTCAAATTCAATATCTGCCGTTTCATAGGAGCAGCCGAAAGAGGACACAAGCATTTTTCCGTCCGTCTTGTCCGGGTTTTCGATATAGTCAAGGGCTTTGCTTAGAGTGCTTTTAATAGGCTTAATCTTTGTAACCGCCATATCTCCGCAAGCACCCCCTTTATTTCCTCTATGTCCTCTTGGTATGCGTTCCCCGTCGCGTTTACGCGGCGTGCTATCTGGTTGACGTTGACACCGATTTTCTGTATCTCTGCGGTCATTGCCTTTATATCGGCATGGTCTATCTGAATGATATACCCGTCAATGGCAATCTTCCGCAGATATGCCGCCATGTTCCGGGTGGGTACGAGCTTCATTTTTTCCAGTATTAAATCCCGTTCCGCTTCCGTCACTCTGAATTTGATTTGCACCGTTCTTTTGCGTCCGTTCATGTATTCGCTCCTTTCCTTTCCGTTCCGAGGGTTTGGGACACTTCCCAACAAGCAATTTTCAACCGACGCGCCGCAGCGCGGGAGGGGAAAATACGGAAGTGGGTACCCGCTTCCTATGCTTGCTACGAATGTTTTTATCCCTTATGCCTTACTACGGAGCTATGCCCGGTTTTGCCAAACTTCCGCAAAAGAAAAACGCTGCAATCCTCAAAAAAAGATTACAACGCTCTCTAAACCTTATTCAATTCTGACGGACACTTCTTATCTGCCCTCTGTTTCGACTTCCGCTATCTCCTTTGCCGTTGCGCTCACAATCCGTATGCCTGTATCGCTCATACCGTCAAGAAGCGCGTCAAGCTGCCGCCGCTGCGTGTTCTTCTCTGGCGGCGTTTCCAAAAGAAACTGGTCTACGGATATATTGTAGCGGAGCATAAGCTCAAAGAAAATCTGTAAACTTGGGTGCTGCCCCTTGTTCTCAATGTTCGCAAGGTAGCGCGGCGAGATAAACATTTCGTCGCTCACTTTCTTGCGGCTCTCCTTGCGCCCTGTCCGCGCCGCCTTTATCGCTGCCCCAAAAGCCTTGAAATCGTATTTCGGTACTGGTCTTTTTGCCATAGTTATTCACCCTGTTACATTTTACTGTTCCCCTTTCTTCTTGGATATGTCTACACAATTCAATCAGTTAGCCAAAATAATTCATATGTATATGTTGACAATTAGCCGCTTTTTTTGTATAGTATTATTAAAAGGGGGAAATGTTTATGTTACATAGCATGCGTATTCGATAAGCATTGAAATCAAAAAAGATTTTTCCCATTTTCAATATGGGCTTTTTTGTCATGCTTATTTTGCGTATGCTATACAACAAAACTAACGATGTATAGACATAGTATAAAAACTATGCCTTAATTTTGTTGTAGTGTTATATGTATAAATGCAGGTCAATGCTCATGTTGAGAATTGACCTGTATTTTTTTGCACAAAAGGAGAAATATTATGCTTGAAAAATATTGGATAAAATGTCCAATTTGTAACGGAAAGACGAGGGTTCAAGTATTTTATAATACGGTATTAAGAAATTTTCCTCTTTTCTGCCCTAAATGTAAATTAACACATATCATTGATGTTGAAAAATTAGAAATCATAATCAAAAACTCTGAAAAACAAAAGGAAGGATATTAAATGAAACACTTACCTAAAAGTACACTTACGGAAATATTGAATGACCCATACGGATTTACTTACAAAGAAATGTCGGAAGTAATTGGAGAGGATAAAGCAAGAGCCTTATATGCGGAATTGTATAAACAGCCATTTCACAAAAAAAATCTATCAATATCAACAAAAAAAGTCTATAAAAGTAGCGATACTGAAAAGTATGTTTATGAATTGAAAGACAACAGGTATATCGAAACGGTTTTTATTAAACGGCGAGATGGTGGGACTGTTTGCGTAAGTACGCAAGTTGGTTGTTCTGTTGGCTGTATTTTTTGTGAGTCCGGACGCAATGGTTTCGTTCGTAATCTAACACCATCTGAAATTGTGCAACAGGTCATATTGATACGTCAAAAAGTAAATCGTATCGTTTTTATGGGAATGGGAGAACCTTTATTCAATTACGACAACTTGATTGCAGCAATCCATATTCTTCGAGATAGAAATGGACTTAACTTTCCAACCGACGGCATTACCGTATCAACAGTTGGTCCAGTTAATCAATTAAAAAAATTGCGCGAAGAACATCTAAAAATTCAGTTGACAATATCTTTACATGCAGCAACACAGGCTGCGAGAAACTGCATCATTCCTCATATGCACATGTACGCTATTGAAGATGTTGTTAAGCAAGCATTGTCCTATTCACAAAGGCATAATCGAAAAGTGGTATTTGCGTATTTGCTTTTACCAGGTATAAATGACCGTTCCTCAGATATAAGGCAACTTGCAAAATGGTTTAAGGGCAAAAATGTTATGATTAACGTGCTGCAATACAACCCGACGAGTAATTCAAAAATTAGAGCACCACAAAAACAAGAAATGGTTGCGTTCAAACATCAATTAGAGCAAACAGGACTTGAAGTTACCATGAGAGTTTCTCATGGTAGAGAGATTAAAGCAGCTTGTGGACAGTTAGCTAATACATATAATAAAGCCAAAAAACAACAAAAATAATTTAATTAAAAGAGCCAGACGCAGAGCCGATAATATGCAGTTTGAAATACTGCTGTTATCGGCTCTTTTTTGATTTAATTTGTGCCCCCAATAACCATATTGGAGCAAAATCAGAACTGTTGCTTGTCGTTCTTTGATTTCCGCAGCAGCTTTGAAAAACCAAAGCCGCCGTTTCTTTTTATCTTCTAATGAAATGACGCGGTATCACTGTTAAAAGCGGCGGCTAAAAGGAGGTAGCCGCCATGAAGCACATACCATATCGACAAAATCCGACGGTCATTGACACATCAAAAAAAGCCCGACCACCGCCGGGGAAAACTACGTCTATCAATATGAACTGTCTAATCATCTGAATACCGCTTACAATACCTATACGTCTGTCCGGGCTTTTCGGACAGGCGTATTTTGCTGCTCAAAAAATTTTTTGAAAAAAATCCGAAAATCTTCGGCGTTTTTTTCAAAAGGCAGTATTGCCCCGCGAAAAGGGGGAAGCACCACCAACTTTCCAACGAGAAAGGGGGTGAGAATGTGGAACCTAATCGCAGGGAGTTTATAAAACAGTGCGCTTTCCAGAAGTTTTGTAATACGGTACTGCACAATGAAGCGTGTGACGCTCACAAAGAGCTGCACAGGCATAAGGCAAGGGAGATTACCTTTTCCGACTTGACCTTAGAAGAAGCGCGGCAGCTTCATACCTTTGATGAATATTTCAAAGGGGAAATCGCCTTTGAAAGAGCCGGGAAGAAAATCACGCCGAAGCTGCTTCTTGAAGCAATCCGTACTTTGCCGGAAGAAAAGCGCAAAGCCGTACTCCTGTACTATTTCGAGGGAATGAACGACACCGAGATTGCGGAGCTGTTCGATACGTCGAGAAGCACGATACAGTACAGGCGGACAAGCTCTTTTGAGCTGCTAAAAAAATATCTGGAGGAAAATGCTGATGAATGGGACGAATGGTAACGAACCCGGCTACCCGGAAAAAGCCCTTGTTCCCTATCCTGTCATTTTGGCAGCGACAAAGGGCGACCCGGACGCTATGAAGATTGTCTTGCAGCATTTCAGCGGCTACATAGCCCGCCTCTCCATGCGGAAGCTGTACGACGAGCGCGGGAACGTCTATTTTGGCGTAGACCACGACATTCGGGAACGGCTGCAAGCAAAACTGATGATGGCTGTCCTCACCTTTAAGGCAGAGGAATAAACCGCAGCGGCGGGACGCTTTCTCTCTCCCCCTTTTCCGTTCCGCTGCTGACGCGGCAGCAAAGCCATTCTGAACCTTGACAAAGAAAGCGGCGCAAGATAACGGCGGCGCAGCATAGGGCAAATCGGATACGTTCCTTTTGCGCCGAGCCATACGGTGGGTGCGCCATGACGCTATCCGGGTGAGGTTATCCCCGCCCGGACAGCCGAGCGACCAACACCGCGCCGGAAAGCAAGTGTAGCGGCTTGCGGGCGACGACACGCAAAATATACAATGATACTTCCTTACAGCCACAGTCCGAGCGTTAAGAGCGTCGCAGGCAATGGGTAGGGCTGCATGAGAACCATGCCGGGGTGAAATTCCCATGAGGTTATGCTAATAACCGTCCGATTAAAGCCTTTGTTTTCTTGAATAGTGGACTTGCTGCTATTCATAGACTGTATTATATGTTTGCGAAAGAAAGGGGGATTTTCTTTGACGCAAAACCAGACGCCCGTTACCACAACGGAGCATAAAATCGGAAAAGTTACTTACCTTGTATGTTCGTCCGCAAGTGAACGCGCAACGGACACACTGGATAAAAAGATAAAGAAGCTCATTCGCAAGGACATGGAGCTGAACCCCGCAAACGCCCGGAAATAGGGCGTTTCTTCACATTTTATACATGACACAGGCAGCGGTATGTGGTATAATATAGACAGTACAAATACCATGCTTGTCTGTCGTCGGAAAGGAGGACAAAATGTTACAGACAGACAAGATTACCGCTTTATATTGCAGATTGAGCCAGGAAGATATGCAAGCCGGGGAAAGCGAAAGCATACAGAACCAAAAACTGATTTTACAAAAGTATGCTGACGAACACCACTTTTTCAACACACGCTTTTTTGTAGACGACGGATTTTCCGGCGTGAGCTTTGAGCGTGAGGGGCTTCAAGCCATGCTGCATGAGGTTGAAGCCGGGAACGTGGCGACCGTCATAACAAAAGACCTTTCCCGTCTGGGACGTAATTATCTGAAAACCGGCGAACTGATAGAGATTGTTTTCCCCGAATACGAAGTGCGCTACATTGCCATTAACGACGGTGTAGACACAGCGAGGGAAGATAACGAGTTTACCCCTCTGCGGAACTGGTTCAACGAGTTTTACGCCCGCGACACCTCAAAGAAAATCCGGGCTGTCAAACAGGCAAAGGCACAGAAAGGCGAGCGCGTCAACGGCGAAGCTCCTTACGGCTACCTTATCGACCCGGATAACCGCAATCATCTGATACCCGACCCGGAAACGGCACACGTCGTAAAACAGATTTTTGCAATGTATGTACGGGGCGACCGTATGTGTGAAATCCAGAACTGGCTGCGGGACAATGAGATATTGACCGTCGGGGAACTGCGCTACCGCAGGACAGGGAGCAAACGCCACCCCCGCCCACAGCTCAACGCATGGTACAACTGGCCGGATAAGACACTGTACGACATTCTGACAAGGAAAGAGTATTTAGGGCATACCATAACCGGGAAAACCTACAAGGTATCTTATAAGTCGAAAAAGACGAAAAAGAACCCGGAGGAAAAAAGGTATTTCTTCCCCAACACTCACGAACCTTTGATTGATGAAGAAACCTTTGAACTTGCACAGAAGCGGATTGCCACCCGGCAACGCCCGACAAAGGTTGATGAAATTGACCTGTTTTCCGGGCTGCTCTTTTGTGGGGACTGCGGCTACAAAATGTATGCAGTACGCGGAGCCGGGACGCTTGAACGGAAACACGCCTACACTTGCGGCAACTACCGCAACCGGGCAAGAAATGATATGCTCTGCACTACGCATTATATCCGCAAAAGCGTATTGAAAGAACTTGTCCTTGCAGACTTGCAGCGAGTAACGTCTTATGTGAAAGAGCATGAACAGGAGTTTATCGAAACCGCCAACGAGTGCAGCGCAAAGGCAGTACAAAAGACGCTGACACAGCAGCGGAAAGAACTTGACAAGGCGCAGAACCGTATTAACGAGCTGAACATCTTATTCCGCAAGCTCTACGAGGACAACGCTTTAGGGAAACTTTCAGATGAACAATTTGCTTTTCTGACTTCCGGCTATGATGAAGAAAAAAAGACGCTGACCCGGAGGATTGCGGAGCTGTCACAGGAAATCGACAACGCCACCGAGCGCAGCGCGGACGTAAAAAGGTTTGTCGCACTGGTACGCAGATATACAGCGATTGAAGAACTGACCTACGAAAACGTCCATGAATTTATTGACCGTATTCTTATTCACGAACTGGATAAGGAAACGAACACCCGCAAAATCGAAATCTTTTATAGCTTTGTCGGCAGAGTTGATACAGGCGACAAGCCTACTGAAAGTATCTCCTATTTCAGACAGATAGGAGCCGACGTAAAGAGTTATGCTATCTAACATACATCAAAAAGAGGTAAGATAACACCCTCTGCAAAAAAGGTATCGTTATCTTACCTCAACAAAATTGGTTCCCGTGTAACCATCATCTGCATATTCTCCTACCAAATGCAGTTCTGGTCGTTCTGCAACGAAATTCTGAATCAGTTCTCTCTGGTTTCCGATGCTGTTGCTTTCAGCCTTATCTCCGTCCTCGATAGACAATCTCAGATAGGCCGCTGCTCGTATGCCCTTATTCTTTTTTTCCTTATAATAAAACAAAGCCATTAAACCTCCCGTCTCCACGCAATTCGCATGGTAAAATCCAGAAAGTTAATGGCTTTTGATTGCACATATTTACTTAACCCGTCTGTATTCTACCAAGCTGTGGCACAAAAATCAAGCTGTAGCGTACATTTTCAAAAAATCTTTTTTTCAGTGTTTTCCCATGCTCTGCAAGAGGCAGTCCCACAGTTCACTGCCCTCTGGCCGGAACGATTCATACACGGTGATACCCTTAATGATGATTTTTCTGTGATGGTCAGGCTCCGTTCGCTCCTGCTTCACTTTTTCGTCCATTCGCTCTTTCTGCTTCATCGGATCAATCCTCCTTTACTAATAGGAATCCAGAAGGGCATTTTGGAATACAGTTTTTGAAAGAAATTTTAAAAAAACTGAAAAGTGTATTCCAAATAAAGGCTGCGGATTCCTATTTATAGAAGCATCTTTTTAGGGTAAGCCTTCGGATTACGGCAGAAGTCTGGGGCTTTTCTCTCTTAGCGCAAGATTCGCCCATAGTAACTCAAAACTCACTTTCGTGATTTTTCGTTCCTGGCAATCTTGATGGGGATTCCGTTCCCCATTCCCACGGTACGCACAAAATCTTGGATTTTGGCTATCTGGCTCCACACGAATGTGTTCGCAGCCGAACGCCTACGGCTTATCGGGAGTTGCTTCGCAACTATAAAAACGCAGGAGGATCACACTATGGCACGACCCAAAAAGGAAGAAAGTATCAGACGCACCAGCAATGTAATGGTTCGTTTCAGCAGCATTGAATATGAACTGGTGGCCGGATATGCAAAAGATGCTGGTTATCCCATCTCTACTTTTGTGCGCAAGCAGGCTCTATCTGAAAAAGTGACTGTCAACTACAACATCGTTGCCGATATTGGCGAAATTCAGAAGTTGACTGCTCAGGCCGCAGGCATCGGAAACAACCTCAATCAGATTGCCCGCTATTTCCACGGCGGCGGTCTGGCTTCACGCGGAATGTTGGAAGAACTGAAAAAGTGTATTGCGGAAATCCGTGAACTGCGGCAGGAAATCGTTCAGCTTGGAGGTGCGTATCGTGGCAATTCTAAAACACATCGCAAGTAAAAATGCCAATTATGGGAGTGCCATCGACTATCTGAAATACCAGCATGATGAATTTCATCTGGTTCCCGTCCTTGATGAAAACGGGAATATGATGCTCCGGGATGAATTTTATCTTGAGGGATTGAACTGTGATCCTGAAACATTTGACCTTGAATGCGAACTGTTGAATCATGAGTATAACAAGAACAGCACTTACGATGAAATCAAAAGCCACCACTACATTATTAGCCACGACCCGAAAGACAACACTGACCACAACCTGACTGGTGAGTGGGCGCAGGCCATCGGCATGGAATATGCAAAGGCCAATTTTCCGGGGCATCAGGCTTTGGTCTGTACCCACACCGATGGTAAAAACGGCACAGGCAACATTCACACCCACATCATAATCAACAGCCTGCGCAAATTTGATGTTGACCCGCAGCCATTCACCGAGCGGCCTATCGACTGCAAGGCTGGCTACAAGCATCACCTTACCAAAGACTATTTGAAGCACCTTCAGAAATCCCTGATGGATATTTGCCAACGTGAGGGACTGCATCAGGTCGATCTGCTCTCCCCTGCCCCTGACAGAATTTCGCCGCAGGAGTATTACGCCAAACAGCGCGGTCAGCAAAATCTGGACATTGCCAACATGGAGCTTATGATCGAGGGCATCACTCCCATGCACACCACTTTTGAAACGGGCAAAGAAAAAATCCGCAATGCCATTTCGGACATTGCGGAACGTGCTACGTCTTTTGAAGAATTTCAAAGACTGCTGAAAGCGGAATACGGAATTTCAGTAAAAGACCACCGCGGACGATTCAGCTATCTGCCTGCTGACCGACAGAAGTATATCTCTGCCCGTGCGCTAGGTTCCAATTATGACCGCGACAGACTTCTCCGAATTTTTGCAGAAAATGCAAGGACCGCAGAGCAGAATAATCCTCATTGGGCAGTAGACAATCCTATGGCCATCCTGTTCATCAAGTCCGATCTGCGCCTTGTGATTGACTTGCAGACCTGTGTAAAAGCCCAGCAGAGCCGCGCTTATGCGCAGAAAGTCAAGATTTCCAACCTGCAGCAGATGGCCCGGACGATTGCCTATGTGCAGGAACACGGCTATGACTCTTATGAAAAACTTTCAGAAACTGCAGAGGCCATCTATACCAAAATGGCAAAAGCGCGCGGCGATGCAAAGCTCACTGAAAGCAAGCTCCGAAAAACAAACGAGCAGATTCATTACCTTGGTCAGTATCTCTCCACAAAATCCATTTACGGAGAATTTCTAAAAGCCCCGAATAAGAAGATTTTCCGTCAAGCTCACTCGGACGAACTTGCCCAATATGAGGAAGCACTTCAAATTCTGAAGCAGCACTCGTCTGATGGGAAGTTTCCTACCATGAAAGACCTCCGGGCAGAAAAAGAGCAGCTTACGATTCAGAAGGACGCCCAATACGATACTTACCGCTATTTCAAGGATTATCACAAAGAACTCCAGACCGTGTGTGCCAATGTAGACAGCATCCTCGGCGCAGAACAAGAAGTGCAGCAGCACGAACAGCAGCACACGCGAAAATACGAACCGTCCCTCTAACCAGTTTTCAAAGTCCCCTAGAAACAAAAATAGCCAGCGTATCATGTGGTCCACACAATACGCTGGCTATTCGTTTCACTTACTGCTTGTACCGCAGCATACCATTTTTTAGTTCAATAAATTTCCCATCAAAGATTTCCTGCAACACCTGCCTGCATGGTATCCGTTGCAATCTTCTGACCTCAGACGCTTCCATTACGCGGAAAGTGGTTTGGTGATGATCCTGATAAAACGCAATGAGTGATTCAATGTACGGTTCGGCATCGGCAAGTGTCCAGTTTGATTCTTCTTTTAAACGTGAGAATACCGATACCAGACTGATGCACCGAACATCTTCAAAATTTGTGACTCCATTCCGAGCATTTTTGTCATCGGAGCAGAATACATAGATCTGCTCACCAAGCATCACCGACAAGACCTGCAATAACACAAACGACTTGATTTCCCCAAGATTATTTTTCTTACCAACTTCTATATCGAGTCGTTCAAGCTCTTTCAAATAGTCCTCTCTCGATATTACCGTGTAATCAGCCTCTTCCAATGCCCGATAATGTTCCGAAAAGTAATCCTTAGAAAAGGCATCGCAGGCCAATTTTAACATCTGCGTATAAGTCGCACACGCCAGCGGCCCTCGCACAAGTGACAGGCTTTCAAGGATTTCCTGATCCGTGTAGCTTTTTATCTTTTGCGCGCCAATCTTCTCGCTCAACCAGATTGGCGCATCAGCATTATACCGATTAAGCTCTGTTACGATTTGTGCATGACAAAAGAACTCATACTCCGGCAATTCCATGACCCGATCAATCAAATGATTGCCACCATCATCTTGAACAGAGTACGTTTTGGAAATGAAGTCAGTATCCAGCAGTGCGTATCTTTTCACTTCGATCTGACCTCCCTCAATCCAGGCCGTACTCTTTTTTCAGTTGAGTAAGGTAGGCCACATCTTCTTTTTCTCTGGATTCCGTCAGATACTCATGCTGTCTGTTGTACTCAACTTTCTCAAGGAGTGTGCCAAAAGATTCTGTTCCTTTTCCATCGAGCTGCCAGCGTTTTGCCTTACCTGTCAGCGATACTCTTTCCATTACGTCCGCAGAGCCTACCTCCAGCAGCTTTTCAGCCTGCTGATGAGATATGTTTCCACTTTCAAACAAACGAAGTACAACTGCCTTATAGGGCATTGCAAACATATCCATAAGCATCAGGACAGAATCTACTGTAACCAAATCTTTATCAAGCCCATACAGCAGAATCTGCTCATGGAGCAGTTGATCCGGCATCAGAAGCAGCCCTGCAAAGGCATTTGCTTCCAAATCCTCCTGCGTTCTTCCTGTTTCATTCCCTGTTGCCGAATCCAGCATAGAACCATTTTTTATATAGCTCTGGTCTGCATTTTCCACATAGCAGTAGATATGATACAGTTCATGCGCCGCCGCAAAAAATTGCTTACAAAGCGGAAGTGCTGTATTTACGCATACAAAAATCGTATCCTGTTTCAAAAAGGTCAATGCCCATAATTCATCGTCATGGATCGGATAACGAAGCATTTCCAGCGCGATTTCTTTCTTTCTGGCATAGTTCTGTATGACAGCAAAGATATTGTCCTTGATAATGGAATTGCCGACATACTCTGCTGAAAACTGCCTGACGATGGATTGGATTTCATCAAATTTCCTGTTTTGGCTTACAAAGAGGCTATCTTCCAGAACATTGTTCATCACTTATCCTCCCAGGGCTGCTCCATCTTTTTGCCATTCTCGCACACCCTAGTATGGAACAGAATCATATCGGACAGTTCATCCGCAAGTTGGATTCCCTTTCTTGCTTCCTCAGTTTTAACACGCCCCATAAACGCATGGATCACATTCGTGTCCATCGGCTTTTCCGGCATCTTCATCAGAGAATCCATCGACACATGAAGGTATTCAGAAATCTTATGAAGTTCAATCGCGTTGATTGCTCTTGCACCATTCATGATTTTGCTCATTGTCTGCTTGGAGACTCCAATTCCTTCTGCCAGATCAACTTGCTTTTTGTTTTCTTTTTTCAGTTCAGCCTGAATATTGTTTGCAATTATCATATTTACATCCAGCATATAATCGCCTCCTATTCTTGTACTTATATTATACGCTCTCTCGCCAAGAATATCAATCATTTGGAAACTATTTTTAATCCTCGTAATATTTTGTTTCCATTTCGGTTACAAAACAAGAGCGGCGGCTCCTTTTATGGAACCACCACTCTGCGCTGTATCGGATTTTTAACTTTTCCGACTTCTCTCCTGCTGCTGTTGCTGTTGGGGCTGACTTTTCTGTTTTCGCTCTTCCAACTTGATGTGCAGGCGGTCAAGGACCGAAATCCGATTTCCGATGATACGCGGTTTCTTCGGATTATTGTTGACACAGCCATCAATCATGTTGTAATTCTGCTCTGTGCCGGATTCTTTGGCACGTTCTGCAGTGCCATTCTCCAAAAACTTCTGATGATGCAGCAGTTCCGGCTTTTGTTCTCGAAGAAACTTTTCGATTTTCTTCATAACCGAACTATCAAATCCGTAAATCGTCTGCGCCACCAAAACTCCACTGTCATGGAGAACAATGTCCGGTTTTTGCTTTTTTGTCTGTTCACAGACAAGCTGCACAAATCTTTGCTCCTGCACATTCTTTTCGTCAATGACTTTCCATGTATCTGTTTGACCTTCTACCTGATAGCCGCCCTCATTCAAGATCAGATAGCTGCCCTCAGCTTTTGGTGCCAGAAAGCCATTGAACTTTACCAGTGCTTCTTTGTCCACATAGTAAAATGCGGTCTTTCCTGCCGCCGTGATTGCAATAACGTCACTGACACCAAATTTTCTGATT
This sequence comes from Faecalibacterium sp. HTF-F, assembly GCF_023347535.1. NCBI lineage: Bacteria > Bacillati > Bacillota > Clostridia > Eubacteriales > Oscillospiraceae > Faecalibacterium > Faecalibacterium wellingii. The sequence continues at coordinate 1,028,122 of NZ_CP094473.1, read as the reverse complement.
TTGAATTTGTCGGGATTCAGGCTTTCCATGTTTTCACGAATTTTCGCTGGGAACAGACCTTGCGATGCTTTAGCGCAATAGCTGATTTCATAATTGTCCGTTGTTATCATAAAGCCGTGTTCGATCTGATACGCATAACTGCGGCAGCGGTAATCCCGATTTTTCTCAGCATCATTAATCTGGTAGATCATAAACATATCTGTTGACATTATTTCTCTGCCACCCCTGTTTTCTTGTTTGGTTCTTCCGGCTTATACCACTCCAACTCCAGCCCCTTGAACTGATGCTCGTTCAACCGCTGCATCTTCGGGATGGTCTGCTGAACGAGCGCAGACATCTCTGCATCCTCTGCCACAAGCGGCTGGATCTCCGTCAACACCTGAATCGTATCTTTGAGTGTCGGCTGCTCAAACATCGCCATCAGAATCAATTCCAGTTCATCAAAACGCACATTCCTCATAACTCAATATCTCCTCTCTTTTTGCTTTTCTGCGGTTTGGTCTGTTCCTGTGCAGGCTGCCCCTGCTTCTTGGATTTCAGACTGCGCAGGGCATCCAGAACAGACTTTTTCGTACTGCTGCGTTCCTGCTCTTTACTCTGCTGCCGTTCCGACATCAGCTTTTCCATATCGGAAATAGCTTGCTGCACCAGCTTGTCATCCCTGAAATAGTTGATGGAGTTGATGTTCTCACGCTGCACTTTATCGTTCACGACCAACTCATACATTCCAACAAAGCCGCCATCTTCCTCGATGCAGAATCCAATGCACTTGTCAGCGTTCATCCGTTCGGATGGAATCTTGTCGTAGACTTCCAACGCTTCCTCCATCGTCAGATGGTCGTGGAACTTTCCCGCAAACGTAAACTCCAAACACTCCGCAACATAAAAACTGAGTGTTTCCTCCGGCGCAGGTCTTTCTGCGGCGAGCTTTTCTATCAAAACTTCTGCCTGCTGTTCAGCCACCGTATCAGCCTGTTCCCGCAGTTCTGCCGCGTCCATGACCCTGCCCTCTGCTGCATCACAGCCAAACTCTGCCAACAGCTCTGTCATAGCCTCCTGCACAGGCTTATCTCCATCCGTTTCAAGGATGCCGCCATCTCGCTCCGTGAAGTCTTTATTATATAAGGTATAGTCGAAGCCATCGTCACAGGTCTGGATGTGAAAATAGGCATCCGGCAGTTTGTAGGCCAGTTCCACTTCCTGCACGGCTAACGCCCCCTGTAACGGCTGGACAACGTGATTCTGGATATACGGGTTATTCCAGCCCGGAACCGTTTTATAGTCCTCTACGATGGTGTCAAGGCCGTTCCTGCACTGCAAAATATCCAGTGAACCCGGCAGCGGATCAGGATTTTTCTCCACACCCAAGGCTTTCATATAATGGTTCGGAAGTGCCTGATACTGCGACATTGCATCGTTGAGATTGCCAAACCGCTTAATTTCAAGCGGAACAGCCTGCCGGTTCTCGACCACATAGAATCGCTTTACAAATGGCTGTTCCAACTCTTTCTGCTTTTCCAGTTTCTCTCGGTACATCGTCACAAAGCCATCCAGTACAGCCGAATGGCTGGTAACTACCCAATCTGCTCGAAATTTAATGATTCTCGCATTATTCTCCGGGGTGCCGACTTGCTCCGCCCATTCCTTATTACTGTGAGAAAAGCGGTCATCATAGTTTTTGTAGCGCAAGGTATTCGCAAGAATGTACCCCACACGCTCCATACCATACTGCTTCACCACCTGATTGACTGCACCATCGCCAAGGTGCATCCCGTCATAATTGTCCGCAATCGCTTCATGGATTGCCTGCTTACACTCGCCGTTCAACCGATAGGAGGTACGGTATAAATCCACCTCGTCATTTTCTTTGGCATAGCTGAACGGCTCATAGTAGACAGGCACATCCGAATAGTCCTGCGCGCTGTTGTCCGGCACCGGCGCAGCCTTTTCAATGATCTCCGATACCACATCATCCTTATTCGGCATATTCCATTTTTCAGAAAGATACTCTTTTACCGCATCCAAAAATTCATCATCGAAGCCGTTCCACAAATCCTCTGCCACCAGCTTGCCCTGCTCATCGACTGCAACACAAGCCGCCATATCGCCGTGTTCCTCATGCTCCAGCAGGAAGAACTTTTCCCCACCGATCTCCGTTTCATCAACGGCATACCATGTACCGAGATGCCCCTCGACTGCGATGTGGTCGGAATCGCCGTGGATCAGACCATTCCTTTTCTGCTGCTGTTCCTCCATGAACTCTCGCACGGTCAACTCCGCGCCTGTGAAGTTCAGCCCATCCTCGCCAAGTTCCAGCCGCCCGTCTGCGCCAAGGTCAAGTTCTTCGGCCATCAGGACAGATGCTGCATGGTTCACCACCACCGTTTTCTCCACTGTAATGGGCTGGCCGGGGTCGTAGTCCGAGCCGCGCAGATCATAGCGATATAAGCCATCCGGCACATCTTCATCCCGCAGTCGGCCATTGCTGAAAAGACCCGGCTTATCAAAGATTTCGATTTCCTGCAGTTCTTCGTTCAAAAGGTTTTCTTTCTGCAAATCCAGATTCCTTTCCTTGAAAAAATCCGGCAGTTCTGCAAATCCAATGCTGTCCACATAGTAGGCTTTGACTGTACTGCCATCATTGAGTACCAGCACGTCGCTGACCGACAGCGAATGACCCGTAAAATCTGCCGGACGCTGGATATTGAACCGTTCATAAATGCCATCCAGCGTGTCCTTTTCCGTAAGCGGTGCGGTATAGATCAGGTCATAATCTGCACGGGAAACCGTTATGCCTTTCTTCTGCACATAGTCCAGCCCCATGAAACGATAGTTATGTTCCGGGTCACGTTCTGTGATCTGATAAATACCGAACTGCTTTTCGCCGCTATTGAGCAGCATATTTTCCTGTTCTGTCATGTTCCGCACCTGTTCCAAGTCAGCTATCGCAATCTGGAAGGTATCACTTCCGCGCTCGATTTCCTCTCGCGCCGTGACAAGAATCGGCCACGGGCTGATGCGGACGAGATAAATCTGCTTTCCCTCGTCATACAGTCGTAAAGCCTGTTCACGGTTTATCACTGTCAGCTGAAAATCCGGGCGTGCATACTCGTCCTCTGCATAATCTTCCCGCTGTTCCAGCAAAATCGCATTCCATGCGTCTGCCTTAATGCCGAAAATGCCATCGTGCTGCTCGATTTCCTCTTGGCTTGCATAATCGCCTGCTGTGCCATCACGGAACAGCGGATAAATCCTCTCGCCCAGCCGATGCCATTCCCGTGCGCCCTCTTTCGTCAGCGGCAGTACATCATCGTGCAGATAGCCATAATCGTGCATTTCCGAAAGGCCAATCATCCCATCTGGGAGATTTTCGATTTTCTCCTGTGCATCATACATCAGGCGGTTGGCTTCTTCTTTGTCATCCTCGGCCAGTGCAGCCGCCAGATCGTTCACCAGTTCTTCCGTTGCTGCCCGATCATCCAGCTTGAAAGCAAAATTCACGATGAGATTTCGCTGCTCATCATCAAAAATCGTTTTTCCCTGCTTCTTGTCGGCAATCAACTTTTCCGCATACTGCATCGCGGTCATGCGCTCTGCACTCCTTTCTGCGACTGCCGCTTCCAGCTTTTCCAGAAAGTCGGCTGCGGTCAATCGAATCGTATCCATCGAATCTTTCAGTTCCTTCATCTCCTTGCCGCTGGCCCAGCTTGCTACATAAGGAAATGAATAATCAGACGTATCAATGCCCAGAGCCGAGCAGACCGTAAATGCAATGCTTTCAGCTTCGGTTTCTTTCGTAAGTCGGTCTTTTTCCTCGCCGTTCTTCTTCATGAAATCGCTGTTATGCAGCATCGCATGAGCGACTTCGTGGATCATCGTTTTTATGGTCTGGCTCTCGCCCATGCCGACCTGAATGCAGATTTCTTTGTCTGCATCACTGTAATAGCCTTTTGCATCTCCTTCGATTTCATCAAACCGAATCTGCACAGGCGATACCTGCTCGATTGCCACCGTAAGCAGCGCATAGTCTTTGACACTGGTCGTCAGTTCGTTCACTTCCAGCGACGGAATCGGTTCACCATCCGTCTGCGATATATCAAAAACTGTCGTCAATCGGAACCTCGGAACCACATACTCCACACGTTCCATTTCCGGTTCACCGTTTTCGTTCAGCACAGCTAGGCCCGTATCCTTGTCGATTTTCTCGCGTTCTTCCACTTCCTTGATGGGAGCCGGGGCAATGATCTGGATGCCCTTTTCGCCTTTTTTGACGTAACGGTTGAACTTATTCTTCCATGCGTTGAACCCTGCCACCAGTGTGGCATCAGGCCGCTGCATCGCAATCAGCAGCGTATTGTTGAAGCTGTAATTATGGAATTTTGCCATCGTGCGCAGGTACGTCGTGTACATTTCCGATGTAAAAATGTCCTTTACGCCCTGCCCCAGCCGTTCCGTGATTTCTTTCATCTGCTGTTTGCGGTCAACTGCCATGCACATCCTCCTTCTTTTTCTTGACCCATCGTGTTTTCATCTGGCGCGGATATTGGTCGGCCTGTTTCGGTGCCTTCGCGCCGTTCCATTCCAAGCCTCCGGCCCTGCCCTCACAGGTGTACCCGGCAGCTTTCAGGGATGCTCCATTTTCCGTTTCCAGAATGTAGGTAACAACTCTGTTGTAACCCATTGCCCGTGCTGCACGGTACGCCGCCGCATACAGGATGCTGCAGGCGTTTGGAGTTCCATCCGTACACAGGCGATTAACTTCCAGCGTATAGCCATCGTCCAGCCGCCGTGCCACGGGTCTGCCGCAGATAGCAACCCCCACCAATGCGCCATTGTCCGATACGCCGATAGAAAATTTATGTCCTCGTGTCGGCTTATGGTGGCGGTGATACTGCTGCACAAATGCGTTTGCCGCTTTCAGATTGATCGGTGTTAATGTCAGCAAATGCCCTCCTTGTTCAAAAATACCCCGTTAGATTCCTTGCAGAGATCTAACGGGGTTATCCTATTTACAGTTCCATATTGTGACTTTTCCGCTTCTGGGATTTCTGCGGTTCTGCGCTGCGCTCTGCCTGCTTTGCATGAAGCTGTGCCAGTACAGAGGGTTTCCGCACATTGTCCGCCGTGCGCTCTGCAACGCGGCCTGCATAGTTCACAGGCTGGCGCGGCCTGTCTGCAACTTCGGTTTCGGCTGCATCCTCGTCCACTCCCAGCGCATCCTCACTGCCCTTTTCATCCATGTTGAGCAGAGAGTTCAGCTCCGCAAGGCGCGCAGATTTTTCAGCCAGTTCCGCTTCCTGCACAAAGGGACGTTTGGCTTCTTCCTTTGCCTGCGCCAACTGCTGTTCCAAGGTTTCCAGTCTGCGTTCCACCTGCGGCAGCGTTCTTTCAATGCCTGCCAGCGCATTGGTAACGCGCAGAATGTTACCCTGCGGGTCTTTGCCGACTTCCATCGAGTAGTTCCATGCACCCTTGATGGACAGGCGGAACACCTTATCGAAGTTGTCAAACCGGGAATGCAGTTCAAACGCACCGTAGCTGCCAATCCTGCCCTCGGTGCCTGCTGCTTTCAAAGCCTTGCAAGCCTCGATAATGGCTGCACCTGCTTCCTTGCGTTCGCTGTACACCTTACCGCTGATTTCCATAGCGAAGTGGTCTTTGTCCTGCGCCAGAAGCGGTTTTGCCGCTTCCATATCGGTTTTCAGTGCTTCAATCTGACCCTGTGCCACAGCGATTTCTCGCGGATAGCGGCGTGCAATATCCGATTCCAAGCTATAAATCTGACTGGTGTGATTGGCTTTTAGCAGCTTCAGCTTACTGACCTGAATATCCAAATCCATCTTTTCCTTGATGTAGGGATTACCCGTTGCCAGTGCCTTGATTTCGGCATAGGACAGCGCGGTATCGTCCACATCATCGCAGGCACGGACAGGCGACTTGGATGTCATAATCTGGCTTATAAACTTCTGTTTATTTTCCAGAATTTGCCACATATACGAATCAAACGTATTTTCCGTGACATAACGATAGATTTTCACCTGCTTATTCCGGTTTCCCTGCCGGAGAATACGCCCCTCCTGCTGTTCCAGGTCAGACGGCTTCCACGGGCAGTCCAGATGATGCAGTGCAATCAGCCGATCCTGAATATTGGTTCCCGCGCCAAGTTTCGGCGTAGACCCCATCAGGATTCGCACTTGTCCGGCGCGCACTTTTACAAAAAGCTCTGCCTTTTTGGTTTCGGTGTTATACTCGTGAATGAACGCCACTTCTTCACGGGGAACACCTCTCGCCACCAGCTTCTCCCGCACATCATCGTATACGTTGAATGTACCATCTGCCTTTGGTGTCGATAAGTCACAGAAGATCAACTGCGTTCCCTTGTCCGGCGCAGATTCTTCCCAAACCTTGAACGCATTGTCCACACAGCGATTGACCTTGCTCTCCGACTCATCCGGCAGCATCTCGTTCATAAGCCGCTGGTCGAGTGCCAGTTTTCGGCCATCGTTGGTGATTTTCAGCATGTTATCGAACTTCGGATTCACGCTGCCGTTGCGTACAGCCTCGGCACGGTCTGCAAAGGAACTCACCATTTCTTCCTGTATCTCGCTGGGTTTCAGAACTTCATTGATGTACTCTGCTTTCGGCACAGGCAGGTTCAGCATATCCGCCGTCTGCACATCTGCGGATTCTTTGAACAGAGAAATCAGTTCCGGCAGATTAAAGAACCTGGCAAAACGTGTTTTCGCACGGTAGCCGGTTCCTTCCGGGGAAAGCTCGATTGCCGTGACGGTTTCACCAAAGGATGCCGCCCAATCATCAAAGTGGCTCAGTCCCATCTTCTGCAGGGTGTCATACTGGAGATACCGCATAATGGTGTACAGTTCCACCATCGAGTTGCTGACCGGGGTTCCGGTTGCAAACGTCACACCCTTGCCGCCTGTCAGCTCATCCAAGTACTGACACTTTGCAAACATATCGCTGGACTTCTGTGCATCGGTCTGTGCAATACCTGCGATATTCCGCATTTTTGTGTAGAGGAACATATTTTTATAGAAATGTGACTCGTCCACAAACAGACGGTCAACACCCAGTTCCTCAAATGTAACCACATCATCCTTTCTCGTCTGGTCGTTCAGCTTTTGCAGCTTTGCTTCCAGTGTTTTCTTTGTTTTTTCCATCTGCTTGACCGTAAAACTGCGGCTGTCCTCACTCCGGGCATCGGCCAGAGCCAGCGTAATATCGTCGATCTGACGCTCTACAATGGCTTTCTGCCGTTCCGGGGAAAGCGGCACACGCTCAAACTGCGAATGACCGATCACGATGGCATCGTAATCGCCGGTTGCGATACGGGAGCAGAACTGCTTTCGATTGCTGGGTTCAAAATCCTTCTTCGTTGCCACCAACACATTCGCATTGGGATAGAGCCGCAGGAAATCTGCGCCCCACTGCTCCGTGAGGTGATTCGGTACCACATAGAGATTCTTCTGCGACAGGCCCAGCCTGCGGCTCTCCATGCCGGCAGCAATCATCTGGAAGGTCTTGCCTGCGCCCACGCAATGCGCCAGCAGCGTATTGTTGCCGTACAGAATGTGCGCTACCGCATTTTTCTGGTGCGGCATCAGAGAGATTTCCGGGGTCATGCCCTCGAAACGAATATGACTGCCATCGTACTCACGAGGACGAATCGCATTGAAAATTCGATTATAGGTCGCACACAAATCCTCGCGGCGGTCTAAATCCTTGAAAATCCACTGCTTGAACGCTTCCCGAATGGATTCCTGTGCCTGCTGTGCAAGCATGGTTTCCTGCTTGTTCAGCACACGGTGATCGCCGTCCGCATCGTGAATCGTATCGTAGATTTTGGTATCGCGGAGGTTCAGCGCATCTTCCAGCAGCTTATAGGCGTTGACCCGCATCGTTCCGTAGGTATTGGTAACAAGCGGATTGCCGCGATCCAGCGACTTGCCCGAAATGTTCCATGCACCAGAGATTTCAGAGTAGGTCGCTTTAATATCACTGCCCACATAGTAGTTCGGGGTCTTGAGCACTTCTCTCATAAACTGCGTGATGTACTCCGGCTTTACCCAGTTTGCACCTAGCCGCACTTCAATTTCCGAAGCATCCAAATCCTTGGGCTGTACCCGTTTGAGGTAATCCACATTGATTTGATATTCAGCATGGTTTTCCGCAAAGGTTTCTGCTGTGGCCAGTTTTTCACGCACATTGCCGGACAGGTATTCATCCGAAGTTTCCCACTGCTGTGTCACAGGGTTTCGGAAAATTGCACCTGCCAGTTCATCCGTGATTTCCTGTTCCGGTTTGCCGCAGAGCTGCATCATAAACGGCACATCCACCTTCGCTTTCTCTCCAATGGAAAGTGCCAGAGCTTCGCTGGGCGTGTCCACCGAGGTAACAGGCTCCGGCTTACGGATGGTACGTTTGGTGAAAATATCAGCAAGCCGTTTGAGGTTCTTCTCCTCATCCAGAATTTCCAGCGATGCCAGCAGACAATAACTGCTGTCCTGTCGGAACGCCCGCTTATTGGCAGTGCTGTTGATCAGACCATACTGCGCCTTAAATGCGGTGTACTGCTGTTTCAGTTCATTCTGCAAAAGCTGTACTTCTGCATCCGAACCATCATGCAGCTGACAATCCAACAGCTTCCTAGTAGTTTCCCGCAGAGCGATCATGCCCAGCACTCGCTCTGCAGTTACGGCAGGCAGTTCCACCTTGTTCATAAAGGAGTTTTCACGGTAGTAAATCTGCCCGTCCACGTTCGTGAAGCTGAAATTCTTCACACTTGGGTCTGCCGGAATGGGTTCTTCCTGCACATCCAGTTCATCGTCGGAGATTTCCGGCTCTGTGATGGTGGCATGGATGCTGCTGACCGCTTCTTTCAACTGCTTAGCAAGGTCTGCCCCCTCGATGGGTTTGACTGTAGTTTCCTGCTTGCCATACTGAGTACTTTCGGTGGTGATCTCCCCCAGCACCATCTCAGGATGCTGCGCAAAATACTGGTTAATGGAGTAGCCTTCCGGTGTTTCGCCAAGGTCTACCCAGTCAGCCCGTTCCACCGCTGCACGGTCACGCTTTTGCAGGAACAGAATGTCAGCAACCACGCTGGTGTTGGCATTGCGCTGGAACGCATTGTTCGGCAGACGAATCGCACCGACCAGATCAGCGCGGTTGGCAAGGTATTCACGGACAGAGGAATCCTTCTTATCCATCGTACCGCTGGACGTTACCACCGCTACCACGCCGCCCGGACGCACAAGGTCAAGGCTCTTGGCGATAAAATAATCGTGGATGAGGAAATTGTGGCGGTCATACCGCTTATCCGGTACTTTGTAATTACCAAACGGTACGTTACCCACAACACAGTCAAAGAAGCTGTCCGGGAACTGCATTGTTTCAAAGCCCTGCACCGCAATCTTGTTTTTCTGGTACAACTGCTGTGCAATGCGGCCTGAAATGCTGTCCAGCTCCACACCGTACATCTGAATCTTCTCCATGCTGTCCGGCACCAGACCCATGAAATTGCCGACACCACAGGACGGTTCCAGCACATTGCCTTTGGACAATCCCATATTGCCCAGAGCTTCATACATTGCCTTGATGACCGTAGGAGAAGTGTAAAACGCATTCAGCGTACTGGCGCGGGCTTCCTTATACTCATCCGCCGTGAGCAGGGACTGTAGTTCGGCATACTCTTTCGACCATTCTGCGTTGTTTTCATCGAACACCTGCGGAATGCCACCCCAGCCTACATACCGAGAAAGAATCTCCTGCTCCTCTGCGGTGGCCTGCCGCTGTTCTGCATCCAATGTTTGCAGCACCCGAATGGCCTCCACGTTGGCTTTATACTTTGTTTTCGGCCCTCCTGCGCCGAGATCATCGTCCGTAATACGGAAGTTAATAGGTTTCTGTTTGGGCTGTGCAGGCTGTTTTGTTTCTGCTCCACTGTCCAGCGGAAGATTGTGCTGCCGCCGTGCATGGTTGACCTCTGCCGGGGTCATAGGCTGCTGGGTCAGCGGTTCAAGGGCTTCCTCTGCTGCTGCACGGCTGATGGCATCCGTTCGGTTCTGCACATCTGCGATCAGCTGCATCTGTTCTGGCGGGAAGTCAGGGTTAAGCAGTTCTTCCAGTTCGCCGCCCGATTCTGCCACCGAATAGATCACATCCATCTGCTCCGGGGAAAAATCCTCGTAGGCTACACCAGCATTGTGCAGAGCCGTAAAGACCGTGATTTCCACTGCTTCTTCCATCGGCACATCTACCTGTTCGTACAAATGCCGAATGTACTCCAGCGGTTCCATTCGGAAAATCGGATACCGGGCTTCTTTCGCAAGGGTCATGTCCTGCAAGCTGACCGTTCCCTGTTCAAAGTTGACCGAATCCACACGGAACTCTCTATCGTCCAGTTCAACGATGGTATTGACTGGCAGATATTCCTCTCTGCGGAAATACTTTGTCTGCGCATGGGTTCCATCTTCCTGCTGGCCGGACAGATAGACGCTCTCCCCCTGCTTCCAGAGCTTCTTTGCCTGTGAAGCCCACTGTTCACGCGGAAAACCAGATACCTCAACCTTGCCGAGTGCGGTTTCCTTTTCCAACAGCTTGCTGCCAAGAAATTCTGAAACGCGCTTCGCATCCTCGCCGTAGAACTCAAAGTTACCGTGCTGCTCGTAGCCGACCAGCGCATTCGGGTAACGCTCTTTCAGCGCGTTATACTCGTTGGCGGCATCCAGTGGCAGGGGCTGCAGCGTCTGCTCCGAAGGCTTTTCATCTGCAATGGGCACATCTTTTCGGGGTTTCTCAACCGCTGCGGCGGTTGACTGCTCTTTCGATTGCGGCTCCTGCTCCATGAAGTCAAACATGGAAATCTGCCCCTGTTCAGGACCCACAATCTCAACAGCCCTCTTTTTTTCCGGGAAAATCGTGTACGTTCCCTCGACATACTGGTGCAGGATAGAGAGGGATTCTGCCTTGCGCTCATATTCTTCCGAATCTAGCGGCACGGACAGCAACGCATTGTCCATCTGCTCCAGCAGTTCCACCGCCTGTTCAGGAGCTTCCAGCTTTTCGACGAGAGCCTTTCGTCCCTCTTCGTGGTAAAGATCCTGCGGGAAAGGACGTTCCACCTCGTTCGGCAGATGGTAATAGAAGCCCATCACCCGCATTGCCATCTGCTCCTGCTCATAGACAGGCATCCGGGAATAGTCCGCTGGTTTCAGATATTCACTGGCACGGATAAGCTGGTCGATCCGGCCTGCGGCCTGATTCCAGTTCAGATGAACGCTGGCATACGAGTTTCCGTATGAGCCGCGTTCCAAAACAATATTTCTGCCATCGTGATCTTCGTGAGAATCGTCTGCCCCACAGAGTGCATGGCTGCTGCCGCCGATCCCGTAATGGTCTTTCAGGAAGTCAGCCCGCACTTTTTTGTCCTCATGATTCAGGAAAAACGAATAGATTGCCAGCCGACTGTCCGAATAATTGCTGCCCCGTGTGAAATATCCATTGATTTCATCATCCGTAATGAATCGTTTGTACTCATTCCAGTGGAAGCCATCCCGCGCCGAGTAATTCTGATAGGGTTTTGCAAACTGGTGGAACAGCGCCGCCACCTTATCCGGCTTATAAAAGTGCATCCGCATCAGGTCTTTATCTTCGGCGTAGGCTTCCCCCAGCGCAGATAATCTGTCGTTTAGGTCAGTCAGAAAATCCGTGTCATCCAGCAAGTCTGCCAGCCTGTCTGTCAGTTCCGGGAAACCACCCCTGAAGATTTCTGTATCCTGAAACACTGCTTCGGCAACACCGTCTGCCAAGTCACGTTCCATATAAGCCAACGTCTGCGCGTGTTCCTGCAAAGCATTCTGCCGTGCAGCATCCAGAACCGCCTGCGGAGCATACTCACCCTGCCGGAGCAGTTCATGGATACGATTGCTCACATCCTCCCAGGATAAAAACGCATTGGCAAGCGTACCGCCCTTTGCCGTGTCACCTGCTGCAATGCGCAGTCCCAAATCGTCGAACCAGACCGCATACTTTGCACCGTCAATCTCAAAGCCTTTGCCGCCCGTACCATATTCGTTTTTCACGAACTCTGTATATTCTTCCGGAGTTTTCTCGACCATGAAATTGTAGATCAGACGCAGCCGCCCCTTGCTGCGGTTGCTACCCGTGCGCAGGATTTCATCGACCACTTCAGGATCAAGTGCAATTTCATCCGCATACCGCGCCTGGATCGGTGCTTCAATGGCGCGGATCTGCTGTTCCACGGTCGGCAGATCAGGCAAAGAAAAAGCAGAGGCAATTTCTTCCTCTGCTTCGCTCAAATCCTGTTCCGTTGTCGGTTCGGTTAATTGTACACCAATTCCTTCAAGACGATCTCCTCTGCCATCGCCGTCAGGTTGTTCTGGTGCGCCACCCATGCCAGCGGGTCTTTCTCCTTGCTCGGTGCCGGAAACTTCTCGTTCAGGCTGTCCAGCAGGGTTTCCACCCGGCTCTCCGCTGCTTCCTCGATCTGCGCCAGATGCTGGTTCAGCCTGCCGCTCATCAGCATACTCTGATACCAGTTCCTTCGGTTCTCTTTCAGGTACGTCCTGCGCAGCATCCCGTACTTCCCGATGGTCTGCGGCTCGTCCTTCACGGCCAGATTCGGGAACAGATAATCTCCCTTGCGGTAATACGTCAACTCCATTTTCTTGTCCTCCTTTGGTCGTGTTTTCTTCGGTTTCGTGCTTTAATGTGCTAAAGTCTGTATTGGTATTATACAAGCTGTCAACGGATTTTTCAAGCTGCTGCGTGATTTCTTTTTTGTAAATTTTCCGCATCTCTCGGCCAATATCAAAAAGAACCGCTTCGCACTGTTCGGAAACCGCGTTGCCAAGGAACGACAGTACCGGCAGCTTGTTGAAATCCACGATGCGAATAAAGTCATCATCGTCCAGCACATCCATAGGCTCCTGCCCGCAGCGGCGGGAAAGCGTATAGAAGATACTGTTGGTCATCAGTTCCCGGAAGCGGACACGGATGTTATCTTCGTCCAGTTCTTCCAGAAACGTATCCGCCACCTCATAGGCCAAACCGTCCATCGCTTCATCCAGATTGTCGGCGGTCAGCTGCTGCGCCAGTTCCATCAGGGCGGTGTTTATGCTGTCTGTCTGGGATAAACCATAGGTATCTTCCAGATGGTCTAAGATAGCCTGCTCATGCTCGTGGCTGTCCAGATTCCATAAGAGCGGTGTTTTTCCGCCGCGCACCAGATGGGTGTCAGCAATATCGAACACATACCGCAGCTTGGTACGCGGTCCGGTATCATCCAGAAGCGCGATGCCTTTTGCGCCACGGTTGACCCATCGGCTCATTTTCTGATTCCAGAGTTCCAGTTCTGCGCAGGCGGTCGCATCGGGCCGCTGTGCGTGGATCAGGAGTGTATCGGTGAACGAATAGCGATACAGCCGCGCCGCCACATCCAGATAACTCATCCAGTCCTGTGGCGAGTTACTGACATACCGGGCGTTCTGCTGCGCCAATTCTCGAATATCGTTAATCTGTGGCAAGGGTCAAACCTCCTTTACGTTTTCGTTTTCATCGGTGTTTTGGGAAATTCCAGACTGTACTGTGCGCGACCCTCTTCGACGCGCATCACAAGGTCAGCGGCGAATGTCTTATCTTTTTTCGCGGAATAAAAGTCTTTTACATGGGTGCGGCCTTTCTTCAAAAGGTCTACCGCCATCTTCTTGTCCAGCGTTTTTCTCATGTTGGACAAGTATCTGCTTTCTTTCCAGAGTGCAAATTTGCAGCTACGGTCTGCACAACAAAAGCTGAGCTTACTCTCATGTACAGGATTGCCGCAGACCGGGCAGTTTCCTACGCTTACCTTATTATGATTGGGAGCTGCCGCGACGGTAGGAATCTGCCGGAGGTCAACCAGCATCTTATCGAGCAATCCGTAGATGCCCTGCATAAAATCATAGGGCTTGATCTCACCGCGCTCCATCCGCAGCAGGTCATTTTCCCACTCGGCTGTCATACTGGCAGATTTCAGGTAGTCCGGGATATTGCGGATCGCGGCCACACCGTCCTCCGTGGGAATCATCTGCTTGCCTTTACGCTGCACATAGCCGGAGGATACCAGCTTTTCCAGAATCGCAGCGCGCGTTGCAGGGGTTCCCAGACCCTTCTTCTCCGTGTCCTTTTCAAATTCCTTGTTGCCTGCCGTTTCCATGGCTGACAGCAGGGTATCTTCGGTGTAGACTTTCGGCGGTGAAGTAAAGCCCTGCTTTTTCTCTGCCCGTACCACCGGAATAACCATCCCCTGTTCCAGATCGTTCGGAAGTGACGCATCCTTGTTCTTCTCCGGCTCCACAAGCGGAACAGGTTTTGCCGTATAGCCGGGCTGCAGAACATCCTTATATTTTGCCGTGAAGTTCCTGCCCTGGCAGCACACTGTTACCAGCACATCCTCATAGATGAACGACGGCTGCACAGCCTGCACCAGTTTCCAGATGATAAGCGAAAGAATCTTCTGTTTGGTTTCGGACAGCTTTGCCTTATTACACTTTGCGCCCTGCATCGTCGGCAGGATCGCATGATGGTCTGTGACCTTGCTGTTGTTGATAACGCAGCTTACGTCTGCTGCCGCGCCATCTAAGGCCAGCACCAGAGATTCCACCGTCTTGCGCATATCCTCAGTCACAAACTGGCTGTCTGTTCTGGGGTATGTCACCAGCTTTTCTTCATACAGTTCCTGTGCCGCCTGCAAGGTCTGGCTGGCGGTCATGCCATAATAGCGGTTTGCTTCTCGCTGCAAAGTTGTCAGGTCATGCAGCTTCGGGGGCTTCTTTTCTACCCTCTTTCGCTCAATGCTGCCGACCACCGCGCACTGCCCGTCACAGGCAGCCCACATGGTATCGGCATCCTGCTCCTGCGCCATCTGTTCCGATACTGCGACCATGCCCCCACCGGACAGTTCCACTTTGTAATAGGGTTCTTTTACAAAGTTCTGGATTTTGTTCTGCCGTTCGGCCAGCATCGCCAGCGTCGGGGTCTGCACCCGGCCAATGATCTGCTTTCTGCCGTATTTTTTCGTAAAAGCACGGGTTCCGTTCATGCCAATCAGCCAGTCCGCTTTTGCTCTGCACTCGGACGCTGCAAACAGGTTATCATACGCCGCACCATCTTTCAGGTTTTCAAAGCCCTGCTGGATGGCGGCATCCTCCATGCTGCTGATCCACAGCCGCTTGATGGGGAGTTTGCTTCCAGCAAGAGCATACACACGGCGGAAAATCGCTTCGCCCTCGCGTCCCGCATCGCAGGCATTCACCACATAATCAAATTTCTTGCTGCGGAGCAGTTTGCGCAGAACATTGAACTGCGGCTTCTTTGTATTATGTACCAGCAGTTTCCACTCGACAGGGAGAATCGGCAAATCCTCAAAACGCCAGTTTTCATAGCGTTCATCGTAGTGTTCCGGGGCCGCATACTCTGCCAAATGCCCCAGACACCAGCTTACCACGCAATCCCCACCCTCCAGATACCCGTCCTCCTGCCGATATGCACCGATCACTTTTGCAATGGATTTCGATACGCTCGGTTTTTCTGCAATCACCAGATATTTCAACGCTTTCTCCTTTTTGAAAAAAGCAGGGATAGCCTTTCGACTACCCCTGCATCCTTATGTTACGGTTTTCTTATGTGCCATTTTCGTTGCCGGACTGATTATCCTCGTTCACAGTCGCAAGGCTCTGGTCGGTTTCCAGATTTTCACTCTGCGGCGTTTCTTCTTTCGGCTTCGGCTTATAAATGTAGAAGTAGAAGAAAGCACCTGCGCCGCCCAGCGCAGCCACGAACACCAGCAGCAGAATCTTATTCATGCCGCCGCTCGATTCTTCTTTCGGTTCTTCGATTTCCACATCCGGGGTAGGTTCCGGCTTGGTTTCGGGCAGAACTACCGCAGGCGTTTCTTCTTCCTGCTTGCCGTTCCGCTCTTCATCATCCAGAAACTCCTGCAAATCGTACTCGTCGATCATCGAGAGCATATAGACGTTCTCACTGTTTCGCGCCCGGTCGATCACCAGAAAGAATGTGTTGCCGCCCTTCGTCTTGACCGTGAAGAACTCCTTACTGGGGTCATCCACCATGTTGTCCTCCACCTCACCGTTGCCTGCGATGGTGAACGGAATCTTTTCTTCCTCGGTCGGCTCTGCTTCCTCGATCACCTGTGCAGGTTCCTCCGCCACCTCGGTAGTGTCCACATAGGCAAAGACCGGGGTCGAAAAGCCCACTGCCATCAGCAGGGTCAGAATTGTGCTGGGAATAACAACACCCAGCCGTTTAAGCATCTTTTTCAATCGCTTCCTCCGTTTCTGCTTCCTCCGAAGCGTTGTTTACAGCGGTCAGGAACGTCACGTTGCCCGCCTGAATGTTGTCAAGCAGAGCCAGCAGTTCGCGCCCGCCCATCTTGGTGCTGCGGATGGCACGAATGATCTCGCTGTCCTCTTCCTTTTTCTGTGCTGCCCGGATGGTTCTCAGCCGTTCCTCCAGTTCAGCAATCTGCTGTTCTGTCTTTTCGGCTTCATCCAGATATTTCTGTAATTTCTTGCCCATCGGTCCTCCTTTCAGTTGATACGTCCAAAGCCTAAAAAGTGGCTCTGCCAGTAGGTCGAATTGATGCTGGTGTAGGAAATGGGGTCGCCGCAGTGGATCATCATGCCATTGCCGACATAGATTCCAACGTGCGACGCGCCAACGGTGTTATAGGTTTTCTCAAAGAAGATCAAGTCACCGGGCTTTGCATCCCCAGGAGAAACATAACTGCATTTCCCACGCAGACCATTGGCTGTTGTACGCCCAACGCTCCACCCGTTGCCGCAGTTATTGATAACCCAGCAGACAAAGCCGGAGCAATCAAAACTGGTGCTTGGGGAACTGCCGCCCCACACATACGGCATACCCAGATACTTCTCAGCTTCCTTTATCATCTTTGCGAACTTTTCATCCGAAAGGGCTTCCGATGGAATATCATACTTGAAACCACCGCCGGAGCCACCAGTACCGCCGCCCGTGCCAATACTGCCCGTTGTGCCGCCGCTGTATGTCGGGGAGCCTGCACCGAACAGTTCCGGGCGGTTGCCGTAGGTCAGGTTGTAGGCATCGTATCGCCCGGTCTGCTTCTGGTTCATGTTCTTCCGCGCGATGGTATCGAAGCCCTTATTTTTCAGCAGGACATTGAGGATTTTGTATTCATACTCCACTTCTTCCTGATAGGTATAGGTTTCCATGCTGATGTTTCCAAAAGCGTCAATCGTTGGCCGAACCCCTACTCTGGTTTCCATGCGAGTGCGAATCTCAATGGTTTCCCACACTTTCAGGAGATACTGCTGCTTGAACAGTTCCTTGATAACAGGCTTGACCTGTCCTCTGGTGAACTGCTCATAAACTGCAGTCAGATAGGAAATAAGCTGATATGGGTCATGCCCGATTTCATCAAGTTGATAGCGGTATTCATCATAGCCCGGATGGGTGGATTCCATCTGCCGAATCTGCTTATCCAGTTCTTTTTCCAGTTCCAGATAATCTTCTTCCGCACCTTTCATGTCGGCATCCTTGCTGGGGTAGGTCGTTCCCACAAAGGTACTGCCTGTTCCCTGAATCGCTGCACCACAGCTTGAAAACGCTCCCAACATTACCATCACCAGCAGGATACCCACACCAATACCGACCCACAAAGTTTTATGCTGCACGACGATCTCCTGCACCGCCGCTTTCGCTTTCTCCGTAATGGTGTTTGTTGCCGCTGCTGCCTGCTTGCTGGCGGCAGTTCCGGCTTTCTGGCCGCGCTTGGCGGCTGCATAGGCATCCTTATACTGCTTTTTCTGGTAAAACTTCGCACCGACTGTTTTTGCTTCACCTCCTGCGGCAGTCGGTGGCGGCTGGGGCTGTTTCTTTTTCAGCTGCGGTTCTGCTGCATTTTCTGCCGTGCCGCCCTCGCTCTCGGAGAATTTCAGACGGCTGGATTTCTGATCCTCCCCACCTCTTTTCTCCGCTCTGGCAGATTTATCTTTGGGCTTTTTTCTGCCTTTGACAAAGTGGTGCAGGCGTTCAGCTGCTTCTTCTGACTTGTGTGCAGCTTCCACACCGGAATTGTCCTTTTCTACCTGATGTACTTTCTGATGGGCAAATCCGGTGGCGGTATCCACTCCTTTCTTCGCCACCTTCTTAACGCCCATCCCCACGCCACGGACGATGCCGCCCTTTTCGTCTTCAAAAGAAAGTCGGCCTTTCTTGGTCTGCGGCTCTGCATCCGATTCCGCAGGCGCATCCTTTGGCTTACCCTCCTCCTGATGGGCTTTGTAATAGTCTGCGCTCTGCTTGGCGGTGCTGTGATGCCGGGGTGTTTCCTCCTTCCCATCCTCGGCATCCATACAGATTTCTTCGTCCACAACAGGTTCTTCGTCTGTTTCCTTTTCCGCAGTTTCTTTTGCCGAATCTTCCTGCTCCGGCTTTTCTGCTACGGTTGCGGACTTCTGCTCCCCGGTGCGGAGGTTTTCATCCACCAGACCGTCTTTGGTCATCTTCTGGACGATTTTATCTCTGCCCCGGAACTTTTTGTCTGCTATGGAAATCACCTCCTTCCGGCTGGAGCCGTCATGCGATCAAGGCTGCGTGGGTTTCCCACTTGTCAAGCACCTGCTCCAGCTTCCGGGCAAAGGCGATCAGACGGGCATTCACTTCCTCACGGTCAAGATAACCGTGGGCTTCCATGTGAAAGCCGTCAGTCAGTTCATCGGCCAGTGTGCCAACGGCATAGAAATCTTCCAGCACCGTATGCACCACCGATTCTTCATCGTGGAAGTTGAGCGGCTCCACCTCACCAAAGGGCGGGCCGGAATCGCTTTCGTGCGGCTCCATGTCAGAGTGATGATGAATCTTGCGGCTCAGTCGGTCAAAAATATTCGATGTGTTCATGCTTCTTTTTTCTCCTTATATTTTCCCATCTCATTGGGCTTCGTTGTCATCAGGCTATACAGTTTCAGCGAAGTATCGAACTTATCCTTGAACGGGATAATCGTGTTGCCGTAGAACAGCAGCCCCTCACCCTCGTTACTGTTCGTCACATACGACAGCTGGAACGGCGAAATGTTAAGCTGCTTGGCAAGGATTTGCCGATCGCCGGATGCCTGGTTGAGCATATAAATGAAATCGCTGTTCTCAAAGATGTTCTCGATTTCCCGGCTTGCGAGCAAATCCTTGATGTTCTGCGTAATTCCTGTCGGTATACCGCCCCATTTTCGGAACCGCTTCCAGATTTCGACGCTGTATGCTGCGGTCTGCTCTTCCTTTAAGAGCAAATGGAATTCGTCTATATAGTACCGTGTGTTCTTTTTACCGCTGCGATTGATGGTAACACGGTTCCAGACCTGATCCTGGACGATGAGCATACCCAGCTTTTTCAGCTGCTTACCCAGTTCCTTGATGTCGAAACAGATAATGCGATTATCCAGTTCCACATTGGTCTGATGGTTGAACACCCGCAGAGAACCATTGACATAGATTTCCAGTGCCGTAGCGATACGCTGTGCCTGCCGTTCTTTCTGCTCCCGCAGGCAGTCATACAGATCACCGAGCGTCGGCATGTTTTCGGGTTTCGGATCATTCAGGTACTTCTGATAGACCAGCGGCAGGCAACGGTCAATGACCGATTTTTCTTCCGGCTCCATACCATCCCGTGCGCCCATGATCAGTTCGCACAGGGAAAGAATAAAGTCCGATTTCATACCCAGTGGGTTATCATCATCCGCATAGTTCAGGTTGATGTCCATCGGGTTGATGTAGTCCCGGCTGGTAGACGAGATATGAATGACCTGTCCGCCCAGTGCTTCCACCAGCGGATAATACTCGCCCTCCGGGTCTGCCACGATAATATCGTCCGTTGTGGTAAAGAACACGTTGGTGATCTCACGCTTTGCACTGAACGACTTACCGCTGCCCGGTGTGCCGAGGATCAGACCGTTCGGGTTTTTCAGCTGCTTCCGGTCTGCCATAATCATGTTGTTAGACACCGCGTTCAGACCGTAATAGAGGGAGTCTCCCTCCATGAAAAGCTCCTGCGTGGTGAAGGGAACAAAGATTGCTGTGGAGGTAGTGGTCAGTGCGCGCTTGATAGGAACAAGATTATTGGCCAGCGGCAGACTGCTCATAAGGCCCTGCTCCTGCAGATAATCCAGACGGTTCAGCGTGCAGTTAAACTTCTGCGCGATACCAGCAGTCTGAAACACAGCACTATCCAGATCCTGCTTGGTCTTGGCCGTATTGAGGAAAAGCACCGTAACAAGGAACATACGCTCATTACGGCTCTGCAGATCATCCAGAATCTTCTTGGCCTCGCCACCATAAGTTGCAAGGTCGCTCGGAATAATTTCCATATCATAACCAGACCTCACAGCTTTCTTCTGTTCCTCAATTTTCATACGATCCAGGTCGGTAATTTTGCCTTTGATCAGTTTGATGGCTTTCAGCTGGTCAACCGACCGCACATGGATACTGACCACCAGATTTTTGTCCATATCCAGAAACTCAGCCAGCACCTTATCCGTCAGTTCCGGGGCAAGGATGTTCAGATAGGATGCAGCACCATAGGTGTCACCCATCATAAAGTCCTTGCCACTCTTGAACAGAAAACTGGTCGGGGCAATGAAGTCCTTGGTGGTCATGCCGCTCTGCAGGATGCGGTCATAGCTAAAATCGAACTTCTGCTGTTCTTCCTGATGAAAGGTTTCGTACATGATCTGAAGCCGTTCCACGCCGTTCAGCGGGTAGGCTTTCACGCCCAGCACCTTGAAATTATTGAGAATATCGGTTTCGATACGCTCTAACCGGGGCTTTGCTTCCCGGACACTTTTCGCTTCAATGCTAAACGTGATGTACTTCGTCCGAACCAGACCGTTGTTGCCCTTGGCAAGCTGTTGTTTCAGCATCTGCGCATATTCCATACGCACATCATCAAACTGGTCGTGCTGCGGCTCGATCTGGATGACCTTGTTGTACTCGCTCATATCACTTTTGTGATTCATGAACGAAAGCTGAAAGCGAATGCTGGCATCGAAGTAATTGAGGAAGTCGCACCAGCTTTCAAAGATGGTGTTCTTGTCCTCATTCTGTGCCAGCTGATAGTTGATATCGTAGAATCGGATCGTTTTGGAATACAGATGTTCCTCCACCCGGCAGATACCATCGTGCCCCATTTCCAGATACGGAATGGAACGCTGCACGGTGAGCCGCTGCTCCTTTTCACTCTTTTCGGGCTTGCGGAAGAACTTCTGGAAGAAGCCGCCAAGGGGCAGTTTCTTCTTCGGTTCACTTTTTACCAAGAATGCCTCCTTTCTTCTGGATCGGTGCTGCGGTTTCCAGTTCCCGCTCATACAGGTTTTCGACCTCATAGCGGCGTACCGCAGGACGTTTGAAGCGGACGCTGATGAAATTCGTCAGGATGGTTTCAAGGTGCATCCCGTTTTTCTCATACAACGCAAAGAAAAACTCCGGCAGCATCAGGAGCACCATGCCTGCCGCCGCATTGCTGGTTCCCAGCGTATCGCGCGTGAGGAAATAAAACGGAACGCCAATGCCTGCCGCGAACCCCATACATACAAGCTGGCGTTTCGTCAGGTTCAGAAAGACCTTATTCTTCACTTTAGAAAGGTCTTTGGGAATTGTTACATAGGCCATTTATCACTAGAACAGCACGACCGCCGCCGGGAAACGGCTCTGTCTGCTGTCTTTTCCTTTCGTTTGATTTTCCCGGATTTAGTGACTGCCAAAGATCTGTTTGGACAGACTTCCCGTTTTGAGCAGCGAGAAACAAAGAATCACCGTGTAGGCCATTGTGCCGAACAATGCCGAGTGAATATCCGAAGATACCCGGATGCTGCCGATGAGGGCTGCATAGATTGCCACGCAGACCATCATCAGGAACGCCTGGAATGCCAGCGCGAACAGACCCCGGAAGTAGTTCGTACCCACATGGCCCCATTCACGGTTACTCATGGTTGCAAATGGGATCGGAGCAAGCGAAGTGTAGAGGTAAATCTCAATCATTCTGCCGTACATGATCACCGTGATAACTATGGACAGAATTTTCAAGCACCAGCTTACAACAAGGGTTTCCAAAGTCAGTGTGACCAGTTCGCCAATTTCCATCGTTGCCATCGCCGCCTGCATCTGCATAGTCAACGAACTAATATCAATGGCGGTATTGCCACGGATAATGCCGGAGGAAGAATCCACCACCGACTGTCCGATGTCAAATACCGCCATTGCAATATCAAACGTATGACTGACGAGATAGACCGCGATCCACATCTTCACGAAATACTTGAAGAACATCCAGGTATCCACATCGTGCAGATTGTTCCGCTCCGTCAGCATCGAAATCAGCTCATAGCAGAGGATCAGCGTAATGATGATTCCTGCAATGGGAATCACCACCGAATCCGAAATGTTACGGATCATGCTGAAAATACTGCTGTTCCACCCTTGCGGTGTCTGCCCGACCTGAGCAGCGATCTCACTGGTCTGTTGGTTGACCGCTGTGAACATCGTACTCAGGTTGGACTCCACCATGCCGGAAAGAAGTTCCCTCATCCATTTTTCGATTGCCGCGAAAATATTATCGAACAATGGCGGGTTTTCCTCCTATCGCTTGTTGATTAGCCGAACAGACCGGAGAGCAGCGGAATCAGCTGGGTGCCGATGAGGATGACACCGCCGCCGGACATGAGCTGCTTCATGCCCTGCGACTTTGCTTATGTGTGATAAAGAAGCAATAGAAGTGCAAAAAATTTTGCCGTTCCTATCCGACACTTGGCCATTGTGTCGGATAGGTCGGGCGGTTATTCGGGCAAGTCAATCTTGCCGACAAAGCTGTAATAAATCTCAATGTCCTGCCTGCGGGTGCCGTTCTCATCATAGCTGCACTCATGCACCACAATTTTCTCGATCATTTCCCGCAAGAGAGTGGGGGTCAGTTCTTCAAAGGCAAGGTGCTTGCGGACAATGCCCATAAATTTCTCGGCGTTGACGGTAGCTGCCTGTGACTTGTCCAGTTCGGCTTGCAGGGCGGCGGCTCTCTTTTTCAGCTCCGCTTGCTCGGCTTCGTAGTCAGCCGACAGTTCCATGAAACGCTCATCGCTGATTTTGCCGTTTACATTGTCCTCATACAGCCGCTTGATAATGCGGCTGATTTCAGAAATGCGTTCCTGCGCCTGTTCAAGCTGCTTGATGGCTGCGGCGGTCTTTCGCTTGCCGCCGATCTCGTTCTGCTGGACAAGTAGTTTCACAAACCGGCTCTCATGCTTGGCTGCGTATTCGGTCACTTGCCGGAGATTTGCCAGGACACCAGCGGTCAACAGATCGGTGCGGATAAAGTGCGCCGTACAGTTGCGGGTGCGCTTCTTGTAGCTGCCGCAGATGTAGCAGTCCTGTTTGCGGTCTTTGTTCTGATACCGCTGCTGATACAGCACATGGCCGCAGTCGGCGCAGAACAAAATCCCGGAGAACAGCCCCACTTCATCGTAGCGGTTCGGGCGTTTGCGCTGTTTGCGTAACTCCTGCACCCGTTCCCATGTTTCCTTGTCGATGATCGGCTCATGGTGGTTCTCGAAAATGGCCTGCTTCTCGACGGGGTTCTCTATGCTGTGCTTGACCTTATAAGAAGGCTTTTCCGTTTTGAAGTTCACCAGACATCCGGTGTACTCTCGGTTTTCGAGGATATGAACGACGGTGTTGGTCGCCCATTTGCACTCATAGCCTGGGTGATAACGGCGGGTGCTGCCTGTCCGCTGATATTCCAGCGTCCCCGGCGTGGGGATTTGCTGCTCCGTCAGCATACGGGCAATCTTGGTCGGGCCGTTCCCGGCAAGGCAAAGCTGGTAAATCTGCTGCACCACCGGGGCGGCTTCCTCGTCTATAATAAAATTCTCGTCCTCGTCCATCACATAGCCGTAAACCGGCTTGCTGGTAACAGGCTTGCCGCTCATGCCTTTTGACTTTTTCACTGCCTTGATTTTCTTGCTCGTATCTCTCACCAGCCATTCATTGAACAGATTTCGCAGCGGGGTAAAATCGTTGTCCATGCCCTCGCTGGCACTGTCCACATTATCGTTGACAGCGATAAAACGCACACCCTTTTGAGGGAACAGCATTTCCGTGTAAAACCCTACCTGCAAGTAGTTTCGCCCTAACCGGCTCATGTCCTTGACGATGACCGTACCCACTTTCCCGGCTTCAATGTCCGCAAGCATGGCTTGAAATCCGGGCCGCTGGAAGTTCGCGCCGGAAAAACCGTCGTCGGTGTACCAGCGCAGATTGGTAAAGCCGTTCTGTTTTGCGTAGGTTTCGAGTATCCTTTTTTGGTTCGATATGGAATTACTCTCGCCTTGCAATTCATCCTCGTGGGACAATCTCGGATAAAGGGCGGTAATGAGGTTTTGGGTGGCTTGTCTTAACATAAAATCCTCCGTTTCCGACAGCCAGCCCCACTATTCCGTGGTTTCATTGTACCACGGAACGGCGGGGGCTGTACAGCGGCAAAAGCGTTAAATTTGCTTCTTTACAGCTTTTCAATTTTCCGATTTTTATGGTATGGGTTGTCGTCCCATATTTGCAGTAGAAAAGTTCATAACTCCGTGGTATACTCTGATTTAACAAAAAAATCAGAAGTTAAAGGAGAAAACATGAAGTATACAATAGATGAATTAACCGCGGCCAAAAGGCAAATTGATTCAACTCTGCACAAGCTAAGAGAAACAGTAAAAACATTTGAATCAAAGGATAATTCCGAGCGTTATAAATCACAAATCACATTGGCAAAGAGAAGAATAAAAGCCTTTGAAATTGCAAATTATTTTATAGAGAATGAGATTAAGAATTGCTAAAGCACTTCCGATTTTCGTTCCAGCGGTCATGCTCCCTGGCATGGCCGCTTTTCCATGCCCCGGTTCACGCCGGATAAGTCGGCTCCTGTGTAGCAGCGGCTTCCGCTTCCAGTACCCGCGCCATTTTGTCGGCGGCTGTGGTTGTGGTGTCTTTCTTGAAATAGCCGGACACGACAAGGACGGAATTGCCCATGCGGATTTCCGTCACACAGTCAGGGCGGCGGGTGGTGCGGGTGTCGTGCTGCTTGTTATCTGCCATAGGCAATACTCCTTTCAGTCGGTAATCAGTTTCTTCATGCTCTCCATTTTCCGCTTGGCGGTTTCCTGCCGGAAGTTGTCGCCGGTAAAGCGTACCGGGACGCACATGGAAAGCAGGCGGTCATAAATCCGGGAATGGGCGGTGTCCTCCGGGTTGTGCAGGTCGTCCAGCGTAAGGTTGGTCGTGACGATCAGCGGCTTGCCGCTGCGGTAACGGCTGTCAATCACATTGAACACCTGTTCCAGCCCGTATTCCGTCCCGCGTTCCATGCCGAAGTCGTCAAGGATCAGCAGCGGATAACGACAAAGGCGGGAAATGTACTCGTTGCGCCCCTCAAAGCTGGCGGCAAGGTCATTGAGGATAAGAGCAAAGTTCGTCATGCGGACGGGGATTTCTTTCTCCATGAGGGCGTTTGCGATACAGCCTGCAAGGTAGCTTTTGCCGGTGCCTACGCCGCCCCAGAACAGGCAGCCGATATTGTCTGTCCGCATATCTTCCCAATGCTCCACATACCGGCGGGCAAGCCCGGTCTGCGGGTTCCTGCCGTTGTCGTTCTCGAAAGTCCAGTCCCGCATGGTGGGGTCGGTAAAGCCCCGGCGTTTCAGTTCTTCCACGGTGTCAAGGTGTCTGCGCCGCTTTTCGGCGGCTTCCCGTTCCTCGCGGGCGGTTCTCTGGCAGTCGCACTCTGCCGGGTGGCGGTCGCGCCCGAAGATAGCGGCCTTATCCGGCGCAAAATAGGCTTCTTTCGGCTTGCGGCACTTGCCGCAGTACAGTAAACCGTCCTCGCCGGTGTAGTCCTCCGGCTCCGGGATGGTGGTCGTCATATTCTCCAAAACCGCGTTGATTTCATTCTTCATAAACTCTCGCCCTCCTTGCATGAGTAGTCTGGTATGCCCTTTTTAGGGGCTTCCTTTTTGTCGTTCCCCGCCCATATCCGCAGGGCGGCGGCATAGTTCTGGTAGCTTTTCCCGTTGGCGGCAAGGTAGCGGCTCATTTCCTCGATGAACCGTTCCAGCCTGTCAGGGTACTCTGCCTGCAACTCGTCGTATTCGGTCTGTGACAGAAAAATATTTCCATATCGGCCATAGGGCGCGGACGGCCCCCCACTCACTCCCTTTGTTTGGCTCTCTGTAAGGTTGTTTATAGTAGTTTGGTTAGGGGACGGTTTTCCGACCATCATAAGGTCGGTTTTCTGACCATCAGTAGGACGGTTTTCCGGCTCTATGAGGGGCGGACTTCCGGCCATCAGTTGGTCTGAAAACTGTACCTGTGGCACTGGCGGTACTTTGACATAAAGCCGGTTCGGTGCGGAGAAGCCGCCCCGTTCCCGTTCCAACAGCCCCGCCGTGTCCAGTTCATTAAGCGCCCCCTTGATGGTGGTGCTGCCTTTATCCAGTATTTCTGCTATCTCCGCGATGGGATAGATAATATAAATCCTGCCCTCGTCGTCCAGCCACTTGTTTTTCTGGGAGAGGGTGGAACGGTCTAACAGCAGCGAATACAGCAGCTTGGCGGTCTGTGAAATCTCCATTTTCAGCAGGAAACGGGGATACGGCAGATAGGCGGGCAGCCGCGTGTCTGCCCTGATATAATCAGCGATAGGATCACCTCCCTGTGTTCGGGTTGATTTTGGCGTATTGTCACGCATTAAAACGCCGTTTCCGGGGGAAAAGGATAAATGTATCGCGTACCCTTTGACACCCACGAAAAAAGCCTTGATTTATGCGGGTTTGAAAGGCTCTAAAGCGTGACATCTCTGCCTTTGTTTCCGCTTTCTCTCGGCGGCTTTGATTTTCTTCATGCGCCCGGCGCAGTCGGGGCAGTATTTTCCCCGGTTGGATTTGGGGACAAAGGCCGCCCCGCAGACGGCACACCGTTTCCGGCTTCCCCGGCACAAGAGGGCTGCGGCCAGCTCCCCGTCAAGGGGCAGGACAGCCACACGGAACCAGTGGCACATGAGGGAAAAGGAAATGCTCTGGACGCACACGCAAGGCTCCCCGTCGTCCAATAGCAGGCAGTTCCCCTCATCGTAGTTACAGCACTCATGTACCAGCCGCCGCGCCCGCCGGTGCTGGCGGTAGTCCATGTGGGGCAGGTTATCGCTCATGGCTCTGCTCCTTTCTGCGGTGCGGCTCGTCCCGGCGCAAAATCTGGTCGATGTTCCGCTTGACGGTCTGCAACTCCTTGAACCGCTGTTTCTGTTCGTGATAGGTGTTATACAGGCCGTCTTTCTCGGAGATAAGCTGCTCGATCTCGGCCTGCAACGCTTTCCGGGCGGGCAGCTTGGTAATGCCATGCGCCTTGAAATACCGGGCTGCTGCGTCGGCTATGATAAAATCGCTCTCATGGGCCTGCCGGTATGCGGCGCGGGCTTTCTCGGATTTCTGTGCCCGCAGCCCGTCGCGGGCGGCCTTGGTCTGGGCGTAGGCCAACACCTGCCGCTGCAACTTCTTTTTCCCTTGCAGCTTCGTTTCCAGTGCTTTCAGTTCGCCGCTGGTCTGGCGCATTTTCTGATAGGCGGTGTCAACGGCGGCTTCTAACTGCTCCGGGGAAGTAAAGCCGTATTGCTGGTAGACGGACAGCGTTTTGGCGGCCTGCTTCAGATTGTGTATCTTCGCCCAGCGTTCATAGCCCCGGCCTTTGCCCTCGGCCATTTTCTGCTCAATGTCCACAAGCCGCTGCACTCCGTCCTGTTTCGGGGCGGCTATCTCGGCTCTGGCAACCTGCAAGCGGTCTTTTATGGTGCGTGGGGGATCGGGGGATCTGGCTGGCGCTTCGGCTGCTCTGGCGGCGTTTTGCTCTAAAACGGCAAAGACAGCGGCGCGGTCAAAATCGTCGCCCAGCTTCCGGGCGGTAATTGGCTTTGTCCTGTCCGGCGTGAGGTAGGAAAGCCGCCCCCGGCTCTCCTTGACGGTCACACCCTCCTGCAGCAACAGAGAGGAAAACTCGTCAAAGCTGGCGGCGGTGGCAAGGGCTTTCCGTAGGGTCTGCCGCAGCTTCTCCTTGTTCGTTTCAAACTTGGTCTGCCGGGGCGTGATACTATCGGCAATCATGGGGGCGTTCTGCTTGTCCAGCGCGGCCTGTCCCTTTTTCTGCGCCCAATACTCCCGGTCGGTGACGCGGTTCTTGCTGCCGTTCAAGAGGTCGATTTGATAAAGCCCCTCCCGGTGGCACATCTCCATGACTTCGGATTTGAAGTAGCGCAGGGCAGCGTCGGTACATCGGTGCTTGCAGCCGACTTTCGTATCGGCCGGCCTGTCCATGTAGGGCAGGAACGGCACTTCCTCAATCCGCAGGCTGTTTATGACGATATGCACATGAATGTTGCCGCTGTGGTTATGCCCGTCCGGGTGGGTGCAGACAAGGGCCTGGTGGCCGGGAAAATGCTCTTTACAGAATTGTTCCCCCAACGCCTGCGCCCGGTCTACGGTCAGGCCGTTGTCCGGCCCGTCCCGCGGGTCAAAGCTGATGATGTAGTGGTGGCTTTTCACATCTTCCCGCCGCTGGTTTTTCTGATAGCGGAGATTGGCCCGCATACACGCAACGGCAAAATCCTCCCCGTCGCAGTTCAGCGTGGACAGCCGGTAGTCCTCGCGGGGGATAAGCCTGCCGGTTTCATCAAGGACGGGCTTCATGGTAAACTCGTCATGCTCAAAGAGAAGATATTGCTCGGCGGCTCCGTAGTCGGCGTTTTTAGAGTTGATATGCTTGAGTGTTGCCAACCGCGTCACCTACTTTCTTGAGGACTTCATACTTGAGGACGGCAAGGTCGGATATGGCGGCGCGTACCTCGCCGGAAAGGGTGTTGTAGGGTACGCCGTATTCGTTCAGATACCGGGCAATCTGATTGAGGTTGCCGCCGATCCTGCCGTACTCGGCTGTCAGCTTCCCGACAGCGGAAAGCAACTCGTCATTGACCGACGACACATGGACAACCGGGCGTATGGTCGCCCGCCGTATCGCCTGCCGGAGAAATTCGGACTGGCTGATACCATAGGGCGCAAGCCGCGCTGTGAAGTCGGCATACTCATCTTCGGACAGCCGGGTTTTCACAACGCGGCTGCGGTGGGGCGTGTTGTATTTCTTTCGCATGGTGTGACCTCCTTTCTCGCCCGTAAGGGCGCATGAGCAGGGTTTGGGGAAGGCACTCCCCAACAAGTTTCCCGCGAGGGGCAAAACTGCAGAATTGCGGATTTTGGCACCGTGGTAGAAACTTGCTCTCCGTGACTGCAAACTTTCTCTCACTTCCGTCCGCCACTTTTTTGGAAAACTGCAACCACAAAAGTTTGTTTCTCTTTTTCTGCTACTACTAATCCTGTAAAGGGCATTCCTGCCCGCTTTCGCTAAAATGACACCGGACGCAGTGGTTTCTACCCGGTGTTGGAGAAATCCTTTCTCTTTGCCCTCTACTACGGGTAAATGCTCCAAATGCCAAACACCAGGGCAGAAAAATTCCCTCCTCGCTTACTACTACAACCGGCAGGGGGCAAAATGGCCGGGAGCGGAGCCGGACAACAAAAAAAGCAGTAAATCTTTTTCAAGACTTACTGCTTTCGCTGGCCGCGTCGGTGGCGGCTGGTATTCAGTTTTTATGACTTGTCCGGTGGTTCGTCAAGCCGGAACTTGAATTGACAGTCAATTAACCGCTGCTTTACATAGTCCTCCACCTCGGCGTTGACCTGCCCGTTCACTTTTGAGAAATAGCGGATATATCCGGCGTAGTGGAGCAGGACAGCGTTCACGGCTTCTGGGTCGCCCTCACGGGCTTTGAGGATTGTTTCATAGGGGAGAAGTCTACTCATACCGGCTCACCCCCATTTCTTCGCGTAGCCGCTGCAAGGCAAGCTGGATATGCCGCCCCGCTGTGCTGCGTGACCGGCCAATACACGCGCCGATCACGCGCTGCGGCTGGCGCAGAAAGTAATAGCGCAGGATTTCTTCCCGCGTCTGCTCCGGCAAAACAGAGATCGCGTCGGCAAGGGCGGCGTTGCAGAGCAGGACGGTCTGACCGCAGACGGTAAATGGGTATTCCTCGTCCGGCTCCGACGCGGCAAACTGGACAAACTTCTCGTTCATCAGATAGTCAAGGGAAACTTGCCGTTCCCATTGCCGTTTAAGCTTCAAAATCTTGTCCAAGGCGGCACAGCGGATAACAGTCTTGCAAAAGGCGTTGTACCTGCGCTGGATATATTCTTGATAGGCTATCTGGTCGGTCATGGAAATTCCCCTTTCTGAATAATAGTGCGGGGCGGTGGCACTTCTTGCTGTCGCCCCTTGATTGCCTACCAGCAAAGGCGGGCGGGGCTGTCAACGGCTGCGCATATGCGCCGTTCATCTTGACCGTTGACTGGCTCGGCTGGGTTTGCTATTTACCCGACAAACTTGAATTTATTTTAAGCTATCACGTTTTACCTTCTTAAGCCTTACTATCATTACCATAGGAATTTCTTTGTTGGTTTTAAAACATTCTTCATAAAATCCATCAATGACAAATCCAGCTCTAAAACAAAGGTTAAAAATATCTTGTATGGAACGATGATAATAAATCTGCTCTTTCGGTTGCCCTTCAATCGCTATATCATAGTAACTGTGCGGTGTCATATATTTTTCAGTCAACGTGACAAAACAAGGGTGTTGCGTTGCAAAGACAAAAATTCCGCTTTCCTGCAACAGTTCATAAACAGCCATAAGAAGTGGTTCAATATCCGTAATATCCATAATTGCCATATTAGAAACTGCTTTCGTAAAGGCTCGATTTCTTTTTAATTCTAATATACTTTTTCTATCGGTCGCATCCGCCACACAAAATTCAATTTGTTTTGCATATTGTGATTGCCGTCTTTTAGCCAATTCTATCATTTTTTTGCTGTAATCAAAAGCGACAACCGAAGCGCCTCTTTGTGCAAGATACGAAGAATAATTTCCATTGCCACACGCAATATCCAAAATGTAATCCGCAGGATTAGGAGATAGAAGTTCCGTTACTTTGGGACGCACTACCTCTCTGTGAAATTCATTAGATTCGTCACCCATTGCATTATCCCAAAATTGTGCGTTCTCCTCCCAGATTTTTTTACTTTCCTCTGTTCCCATGTTCTCTCCCACTCCCCAAATTTGCTTTTTTGCTTCCATTAAATCTTCCTTACTATATTCCATTGTTACCCTCCATAACTTCTGATTGTTGCCGTCTTGACGATTATGTATCTTTACATTACCTTCTGAAACATATGGCGCACCTTGTCCAGGCGGCTGTTTGGACGGCGGGGCTGGATGACCGGCTGACCGACAGCGGCCTGATATCCTTTCAGCTCTGTAAGGCATACGCTCCGCCCGTTGGTGTAAAAGGCCAGATCAGTACGGTATGCCTGTATACAGCGGGCGGGAATCTCGCCAGTAAAGACAACTTCATCCTTTTTTACCTGGGCCGTTTCGATGGTGGCACAGTATTTCGGTGCATCATGATAAGCCCTGGAAAGGTATTCCTGGGGCGCATAGAGGATGAAGGAGAGATAAGGTTCCAGCAGCTGCGTCCCCGATTCCTTCAATGCCTGTTCCAATACAATCGGGGCCAATGAGCGGAAGTCCGCCGGCGTGCTGACCGGACTGTAATAAAGCCCGTATTCAAAGCAAATCTTACAGTCCGTTACGTTCCAGCCGAACAAGCCCTGCTCCAGCCCGTAACGGATACCATCCCTGACAGCGTTTTGAAAACTCTGGTTCAAGTATCCCAGCGAAACCCGGCTCTCGTATTGTACACCGGAGCCAAGCGAGAGTGGTGTAACAGACAGTCCTATGGATGCCCAAAACGGGTTGGGCGGCACCTCGATATGGATGGTGTGGCTGGCTGCTTTGAGCGGCCGCTCCATATAAATGACGGAGGGTTCCTTTACCACTGTTTCAAGCTTGTATTTTTCCGACAGCAAAGCGGAAACAACCTCCAACTGCACCCGGCCCAAAAAAGAAAGAATGATCTCATGGGTGATGGAATCCACTTCGCAACGCAAAAGCGGGTCAGTATCCGCAAGTTGCGTAAGAGCGTCCAGCAGCCGTTCTCTTTGCGCTGCCGTTTTCGGCGCAATCGTCGTCCGCAGCATGGGGAGGGGGTCCTCGCGCCACCTTTTACGAGGGAGCCGGGTTTGGTCCCCTAATACATCGTTTAACCTCACGCTGTCGCTGGGAAGGATAACAATTTCACCCTGATAAGCGGTGTCTGTCCGAACAATTTCCCCTTTGGATGGAATACGCATCTCTGTGATTTTCAGCTTTTCTCTCCCGGCCAGGGCCACCGTATCCCGCAGGCGCAGCGTTCCGCTGTATAACCGTAGATAGACACGCCGCTGGCCGCAATCGGTGTACTCAACCTTGAAAACGCTGCCGCATAGGGCGGCGCCCCCCTGTTCCCCAATCGGTTGGAACAGCCCTGTCACCGCATCCATCAACGGTTGAATGCCAAGGCCCTTTTTGGCGCTGCCATAATAGACCGGGAACAGGGAGGCGTCTTGAACCCGCCGCTGTTCCTCCCGCACAAGTTTTTCCCGGCTGATTGGTTCTCCTGCGATATACTTTTCCAATAATTTATCGTTATTTTCGATGACCGCATCCCATGCTTCTATGTCGGTATTTTCCTCCAGGACTATTTCCGGGGACAGCGACACCGTCTGCTTGATGATAATATCGGCGGAGAGCTTATCCCGAACAGACTGAACCACGCTCTGCAAATCAACGCCAGCCTGGTCGATCTTGTTGATAAAGATAACGGTGGGAATGTTCATTTTCCGCAGGGCATGGAACAGAATACGGGTCTGGGCCTGCACGCCATCTTTAGCGGAGATCACCAAGATGGCCCCATCTAAAACAGCCAAAGAGCGGTACACCTCCGCCAAAAAATCCATGTGGCCGGGCGTATCCACAATGTTAACTTTACATCTGTGCCACTGGAAGGAAGTGACTGCCGCTTGAATGGTAATCCCACGCTGCCGCTCCAAAAACATGGTGTCCGTCCTCGTTGTCCCTTTTTCGACGCTCCCCGGTTCTGAAATGGCTCCGCTGGCATATAGCAGGCTCTCCGTCAAGGTCGTCTTTCCAGCGTCTACATGGGCAAGAATTCCAATATTGATTATTTTCATGTGATTGTCCTCCCTTTACTGCCCCGAAGGGCATAAAAATCCCCAGCAGTAAAATACTTTTACCACTGGGGATGATAATTTGCGGACATACACATATACAGCATACACCTGTTTGTGAGTGCTGTTTTTGGGGATATGTCAAAATTGATAAGGCAAAAGTATTCTTAAATTGGGTACAAAAAACTAAGCCCCTACAAAAGGGACTATCATAATCCTTTGTTCCCACTATTTGATTATAGTTTTATTTAAGAATACCTTGCCGCATATTTTTTACTCCTTTTCTGGAATTGAATTATTATATCACATCAGTTTAATTATTATATCACATCAGTTTTAGGAAAACAAGTATCTAAAAGAAATTTTTCTTCCCCTTATATGTAACAATCATACCGGCTTCCTAACGTTCAGAATGGTTTCTACTGTCTGCTGCGGTGTTTGGTTGGAATTGTCCAGCCAAAAGCCGATCCGTGGTGTTGTCTGCATTTTACTAAATACAAATTCAATGTATACAGAAAGAAATATATAAGGAGTGGGAGGGATTCCGCCGTAGTCGGCATTGTAGGAAAATCCAAAAGTTTAGATTTTCTCAAAATGCTTATCTTTTGGTCTTTGGTTCGGAATAGTGTAGTGCTGGCGGTCTATCTATTGTTTTCGGTTGCTTGCTTCTTTACCGTACATGAGCATTTGCGCCGGGGTTGTCGTTTCCGTACCCTTCCATGAGGTTCACAACGCCCCAAACGCCAAGGCCCGCGCCGATGGCAACAACGAGAGTCTGCAGAACGGTAATAGCCTGATTGAAGAATTCCATAGTGTTGTTTCGCCAGATTGCAGCAATGATAAAAAGCACGATTCCAAAAGAAAAACAGGCTGGCACATCTTCGGTGCTGCCTGCTTCCTGCAATTCTGGCTTCTCCTTTCATTTTCATAAAAAATCAGCCTTTTGGAATCGCAAAAAATGTAGAGATCAATCGGGTGAATTTCCTACCACGGGGTCTGCCCGGACAGGCGGGCTAGCATACTTGTTTCGGATAAGCACCTCCTATTTTTTATGCGGTTGCTTCTTCGGTTGCTGGGGTCAAATCCACCTCATAGCAATCAAATTCTTCATCCATCCGCAGTTGCAATTCATGCTTCAGGTAGCGTTCCACATCGAAAGCGTTCTTCTTATCAAAGTCCGACAGTTCTTTGTACCGCTTATGCTTGGTAATGTCGAATTTGTCGCTCAGAAATGGCCGGACACCGCGCAGCTGCAGGATGCACTTGCTGCCATCCATGACAGAAAGCTCATCCCGACTCATAAGTTCCTTGCCAGTCTTTTGGTACGTTGTACCAAAGGAAGGGCTTTGGCCGCGCGTGTCCGATGTGTTATATAAGTCGATTGTTTCTTTTCCCAGCGTTTCGGAAATTTCTTTGAGGGTTGAGCTTTCCTTGCCGCCGAGGAACAGCATGGTGTCGCAGTTGCCGATGATGGTTTCTGCGGCATCCTTGTAGATGGTTTTCAACTGGCTCTGCGATTGTAGGATGATGGATGCCGAAATCTCGCGGCTGCGGATGGTGGCGATCAGCTTATCAAACTTCGGGATCAGACCGATGTTCGCAAACTCATCAAGCAGCAGCCGCACATGATACTTTAGCTGACCTCCGCATTGATCATCTGCACGGTCACAAAGCAGATTGAAAAGCTGGGTGTACATGATGGACACCACGAAATTGAAGGTATCGTCCGTGTCGGAAATAATAACGAACAAGGCCGTGCGGCGATCCCCCAGAAAATCCAGTTCCATTTCATCATAGGCCATAAGGTCACGCAGCTCCGCAATATCAAATGGGGCTAGTCTGGCACCGCAGGAAATGAGGATGGATTTTGCCGTTTTGCCGGCCGCCAGCTTATACTTCTTATACTGACGGACTGCAAAGTGCTCCGGTTTCTTCTGTTCCAATTCCTCAAACAGTTCATCCACAGGATTCTTAAACTCTTCGTCATCCTCGCGGGCTTCGCTGGCGTTGATGAACTCCAGCAGCGTGGAAAAGTTCTGCTCCTCCTCCGGGGCTTCATACCAGATGTAGCCGATCAGCGCGCAGTAGAGCAGGCGTTCGGCTTTGATCCAGAAATCTTCGCCGGATTTTTCTCCATCGCCCTTTGTATTGGCGATGATGGTATTGACCAGTTTCAGGATATCCTTCTCACTGCGGATGTAATGGAACGGATTGTACCGCATGGATTTTTTGAAGTTGATGGTGTTCAGGACTTTGATTTTATACCCGGCATCCGAGAGCATCTTTCCGCACTCGACAATAATTGTGCCTTTGGGGTCCGTTACGACATAGCTGACCTTTTGGGGCATCTGCATCAGGTTCGGCTTGACGTAAAATCGTGTCTTACCGCTGCCACTGCCACCGATCACAATGACGTTTTTGTTCCGAGCATACTTCGGATGCTTTGGTCTACCACTCATCATCAGCCGTTCGGTCTGTGTGAGGATGACGTTGTTCTCGAATACCGGGTCAATAAAAGGTTCGATGTCCTTCTGGTTGCCCCACCGGGCAGAGCCATATTCCTCGCCTTGCCGATACTTCTTCGCGTTCTTCCCTTTGAAGTAGATCACTGCTTTCAGTGCAGCTGCACCGACCAGCCCCACCATTAGGTCGAACGTGTGAAAACTGGGTAAGACACTTTTGTAGGCCAGGCCAAAGTTCATAAAAAGAACCATCAGCCTGTCCACTACGGAATCACCATTGCAATGACGGTAGAGCCATGCAGCTTTCTCCACCATGTAAAAGGCGATGATGTACGGAAAATTCAGCAGGATCAGCTTTTTCATGTCCGCTGACTGCACCATCCTGCTGAACTCTGCAGCCAGTTTTTTGCCCCATGCCGTGCCGCCCGTCTGGTTGGACGGTGCTTTGCATGGCAGACGGGCAGGTTTTTTCAGATTCTTCATCGTATCGGTTCCTGCTCCCTCTTCTTTTCTTTTTTAAGCTGGCGATGGTTGGAAAGTTCTGCTTTCACCTTTTCCAGCTTCTGGCGTACCGATTCTCGCTTCTGCTTTTTCAGCGTTTCGCTGGTGTATTCCTTAAAGGCGGCGGTCATAACATCCACGTCCTTGGCCTCGAAAAAGACAAGGTATTCTGTTTTTCCCTCCTGCTCCACCTTTTTCAGACTGTAATCAATGCCGTATTTCCGGGCCACCCGGTCGAAGGACTTGATATTATTGTCTGTAACCACAATATTCGTGATCTGCGCGCCGCTCTTTTGCAGGCTCTTAATGCTCTGCTTTCCCGATTTTTCACATTGGCTTTTTTCTCCTTTCGCCTGCTGTTTCTTCTTCTCAATCTTTGAGAGCAGCTTTAACAGGGCTGCTTTCAAAATCTGTGCGGTGATTTTTCCTCCTTTGATACATAGCGCGATGGTTTTCTCAGTGACTTCTTCCTGCATGGTTGTTCATCTCCTCTCTATCTTTGCTGTATCAGGGGTGGTCTGCCCCAGACACAGGAGATACCGTATTCCCCAACATGGAGCGAAACTTCTTACGGCACTGGTGCAGCAGATAGCCACACTCCCATTTGTGCCGGCAGCGCTTACAGGGATGGCCGCTGTCCGTTCCCGGACGCTGGCGCATCATTCGTTCAAACGGGTTGTCTGTGAAATTCATAGGCATTAATCTCCCTGTTCAGCCAGCGGCAGCACACCGCGCCGCTTCAACGTATGATAAAGGAACTTCCGGCCTTTCTGCGTCCATGCCGTGTGCAGCTTTTCCACCTCGGAACCATCGCTGCGCTGGAGCCGGAACGTCAGGCTGGACGTATAGCCCTTACCGTGATGTTCCGAATACAGCACCCACTGGCCATTGGCCCGGTACTGGATGCCGTGCAGATGCAGCAGCCGATTGAACACCTTTGCTCCGCAGCCGTACTCTTTGGCGATCTGCGTAGTCGTCACCAGCGAATCGGAATCGCTCAACTGTGCTTCATAGCTGCTCCGGCGCGGCGGCTTCTTATGCAGCAGGCCCAGCAGCGCATCCCAATCAAACGGCTGCGGACGATACGCCGCGCCGACTGCCGTATGGTGCAGTTTGCAGAGCTTCTTTGCCATGTCCTGCGTAATACGGTAGTCTTTCACATACCGCTGGACCGTACGTCCGCCCTCATCCTGGAGCCGAACACGGGGCATATACTCGTAGTCGCGGCCCTCGATGAAACCATACTGGCACATACGCGGGAACCACTTGCGGAAATCGCTGCGAATGTGCATCTGGTCATACAGATCACGCGCCCACAGCGTAGAGGGCAGCGCGTCCATACTCATGAATACGATGTTCATGGGGTTGTCCTCCTTAATTTTTATCTACCCTACCGCCCCACCCCATATCATGCCGAACCTGTGCGGAATAATAGCTATCCACGGTCACGGGAGCATTGTAGAGCGTTGCCAGCAGGTATTGCTTGATGTTCCGAATCTGAGTGCTGTTTTCTTTTAGGCACTCCAATATGTACTGGATATGCGAGGAATCCAGCTTCATCAGGCGGCTTTTCACCACCTCTTTCGGCTTTTCCTCGCCACAGATGCGCAGGAACTTCTTTCTGCTGGTGACGGTTTCCACCAGCAGTTCCAGAATCTCATACAGAACCGTTTTATCTGCCGGATAGCCCTGTTCCAGAATTTCCAGTTCCAGAGCCTCCTTGAAATAGCGGCGGTACTGTTCTTCTTCCTGCAGTTCAGCCGGATAGATAAGATCAGTCTCACTACTATCTGTCTTATTTATCTTCTCAGTATTACTTCCGTTTGATTTTGGAACTACTGGAAGTTCGTTTTTCAAACTCTTAGAAGTATGATTTCCATACTTCAAGTAGTTCGATTGTGAAAGTCCCGCATAAAGGTCTTTCACATACAGCAGATTGGGTTTGCCAAGTCCCTGTCTGCGCCGCTCGATGAGCCGAAACTCCTGTTCCAGTTCATCCAGCAGTTTGACTGCCTTTTGTCTGGCACAATGAATGGAGTCCATGACTTCCTCTATCGTGCAGATAATGTAGGCGTTGCCGTGCTTGTCCTGCCAGCCGTTCTTAATTGAAAGGCTCATACGGTCAAGCAGCACAGCATACAGCAGCTTAGCGTCCCCGGACATCTTCTGGAATAGATCAGCCTTGACCAATGCCTTCGGCACACGGTAAAAGCTGTATCGGTCTGCTTCCAGACCTTTGAAATACGGGTACTCCATGTAAATTCATCACCCCCTATTCGGATTGGATTTGCACCATTGGAAATAACAGTACATTCCTACGGTGGAACACGTTTCCTTGCTCCACCGCAGTGTATCTGCTGTTATTTGAGCTTTGCCATTCTGCCCCAGCCCGTTCCTGCCCCATATTTCAGCGGCGTTTTCTCTGGTAAGACGCGCAGAATGCACATTCAATGCCAGGAGTATCTATCTGGGATGGCTTATTCAGTTTTCAAAGAACTCTGTAAGGTTCTCTTGTGTACCCCTTACACTAATAGGAATCCACAGGCCCTTTTTGGAATACACTTTTCAAAATTTATTTTTATGTGATCCGATATTTTTCATTGAGGTAGGCTGCAAGACAGCTTTCCAGGGAACAGCTGCCTGCAAATTCGACCTCAACGGTGTATTCACCACACCTTTTTATATAAGGAGAAGCACCTGTCTCCTTCTCTGCCTGCTTCACACTCTTGTTCATCAAACGGTCCTTTCTCATTCAAAACCCTCCTGCGATCCATCCATAATGTGTTTCAAAGTCAAATTTACGGCGAATCCGCTCAAGAGCCTGGTTGACCGCCCTTGTAACCGATCCACGCGAGATTCCCATATCATCTGCAATTTCCTGGTGGGTCTTACCAAGAACAAACTGCTGGTGGATCAGCCTGCGCTGTTTCTTCGTCAGAACCGCCATCATTGCATGAAGGGCTTCCTTCTCAACGATTTTCTCCAGCACATTGATCGTGCGGTCTGCAATCTCGCCCCAATCTTCCGCCACAGCATGATACGAAACGCACACATTACCCTGACCTGCTCCCTCGCATTTCCACTGGGATTCTTCCATTTTCCGTTCACCCTCAAACAGTACGCGGATATGCCACTCGCAGTTTTCAAAATATTCCTCTTTGATCACATCGCCTCTCCCCGCCGCTGCATCATAGGAATAATCCCCACAGCAGTCGTGAATGTGAAACACGGTGTTTCTCTTTCCGGCAGAGAACAAAACGTAGCCGCTTTGATAGACCGTCAGATGACTGCCATGATCAAATTCTTTACGCATCAGAATCAGGCCTTCTTCCAAAAGCACCTTCGGAGAAGGTACGCGCTTGGTATGTACAGGTGCTTCTACCAGTTCCTTGACCTTTTTCAATGTAAGCATTTTGTCCACCTTTCTGCCGTTCGGCTCCGGGTGAACTGAAAAAAGCAGCAGAAATCGTCTCAGATTCACCCGTTTTTTTTAAACGGGAATCTAAGATTCCTCTTGCTGCTTTCTACTTTTGGGAAGTCCCTATACTAATAGGAATCCGCAGGGGCATTTTGGAATACAGTTTTAAAATTTTTTTTGAAAAGCAAAAAAGGCCGGAACAGGATGAACTACTTGCAGGCGCACTTCTGCGCTGCATTCGTTCATTCTGTTCCGGCCAATATCACATACTGCTACGGTATCGCTCTAAACAAACAGATATTATATTGTAGACCCAAAAGAACATCTGATGGAGCTGGTCGGCTAACTAGGTGCCGCCTAAAATTCCACCTCTGCACTCTCAGTGTCCGATGAAGGATTCTGCTTCAGGCATCTTTTCGCTGATCCTCCTCTGTGATAAACTCGATACTCTTCACGGGCAGGCCGTGAATGCGCTCCACCAGAGATTCAGCAGAAATGTAATCTTCACAGCCTCCACGCTTGATCTGAAGCATATTTTTCCCATCAACGACACTGCGATTTCCAATCCGCAATCCCTTCGGAGTGCGGATCTCATGCTTTCCATTACTCATCTTTTTCACGGCCTCCTTTTTATGGTTTGAATTTCACCTTTTCGTTCATTCGATTCAACTTATGGACTTTTCTGAACTTTTCTTGAATTTCATCTTTTTCACTTGCATATTTACGCATTTTCCAGTATAATAGCCATAAAAGTTGAAAGAATATAGCATATATTATATGCAAGTAGTGTTGCGGTGTCAAGAGGAAAATGTGAAATCTTATTGCACATTCTGAATTGAATATTTACAAATTCCGTTGCACATTGTTACAGTACGATAACTGCTCCATAGAAAGGTTGCAAACATGAGATTTGGAGAGAAAGTTCGTGATTTACGAAAGAAGCATTCCTTAACACAGGACGAATTGGCAAAGTGTCTGGGTGTCAGCAAACGAACAGTCATCGGATGGGAACGTGATGGTCGCTACCCTCGCAATGTTGAAATACTTGAAAAAATGGCCGATATATTCCATGTGCCTCTGACCTACATACAACCGGATCAGTCTTTATTTATTGAACGCGCTGCAGCAACCTACGGAAAAAAGGGTAAAATAGAAGCCCAGCATCTCGCATTCGAGCTTACTGAGCTTTTTGCCAGCGGAGAGTTGACCGCGCAGGATATGGACGGCATCATGTATGAAATGCACAAAGCCTATTTTAAGTACCGCGAGCAAGAACGAGAAAAGAACCGAATATTGAGCCTGTAAAATTCCGTTCCATTCACTATGCCATCCTCGAAAGGAGAGCACATTATGGATTCCATTCTTATTTACCAAGCAGCCAATGACCTCGTCCAAAATACCGGCACCCGCAACATCAAACGGATTGCGCGAAGCTGCAGTCTGGACATCAGTGAAACACCCCGCTTCAAAGATGTGCTGGGTTTTCTTTCACTCCATTTTGATAAGCCATTGATACTGATCAACAGTCATCTTGATTCGCAGACAAAGCAGATGGTCTGCGGGTACGCTCTGGGGCATTATCTGGAGCATCAGATTCTTATGGACTTGCACACGCTGAATAAATCTCTGGCGATTACAGATAAGGAGATCTGTCTTTATGAGCCGAATGCTTTTGCATCCCACCTGATGCTGGACAGTGAGGAAGTCTATCAGATGACGAAACGCAAGATGAATGCTGCTCAGATTGCCACTGCCAAACGCATTCATATCAATCTGGTATTGGTGAAGCTTCTTGAACTGCATCATCTGGGGTACGATCTACGGCACTACCACGCCCAGCACCATGCGTTTATCAAAAATCTCAACCTTCCGGCACATTTTCAGTTTGATGTTGCCGCCGGATGACCTTATGTTCATATAATCCTAAAACCCGTAATGAACAAGCCACAATGAGCGTTCATTACGGGTTTTCCGTTATTTCAGTTTAGCGAGGATTTCATCGGCACTCATGCCCTCGGCAAGCAACTTCTTCAGAACGGATTCCGCTTCTGCTTTCTTTGCTTCTTCTGCAGCCTTAGCATCTGCCTTTGCCTTCTTTGCTTCCAGAGCTGCCACTTCTTTTTCAGCCTTCTTCAAAGCAGCCTTTTTTGCTTTCAAATCAGCCTTCAAAGTGTCAATGTTGGCGGTGATGGACGCGATTTCCGCTGTGAGCGCTTCCTTTGCGGACTGCTTTTCTGCAATCTGCGTTGCGAAATCAGCAGTCACAGTTTTGGGCTTATTCTTGCTACCTTTAGTTCTGGGCATAGGTGATAACCTCTTTCCTTTTTGGTTTAAGTATAGCATTGTAATCAATATAACTTCTGGTGTATTTTTATTTCAATTTCTCTTCTGTTTCCAGTGCCGATTTTTTCAGATAGTCTTGTATTTCCAAAAGCCTCGCCTGACAAACATTGAAATCATCTGAATCAATACCATTGTTCTGTACTGCCTCGCCACTAATATACGAATTAATATAGGCCTGCAAGTTAAAGCCATCCTTATTCTGTAATTGACGAATCGCATCTGAATATTCTGTTGGTATATTTGAGTTGATTTCAGTCAAATTTGCATTAAGCTCCTGTCCGATATCGCATAAAGTATTATGTAAGCTAAGTCCTTTCTTTCCCCGTCTCGAAGAATTTGAAGCAGACAATGCTTCTGGTAACTTTATTAACATTTTTTGTACTTCAACTAATGCTTTGTTTGTCTGTGCAAAAATTGTAAGATTCTTGCTTTTCCGAAAATATTTAATTGAATTCCATGCTCCAAAAGCGGAAACAACTGCAAGTATCACGTTAATAATTGTCAAAACAACATCCAACATGCCCATTATTCTCCCAGTCTTGTTTTCTTATAGTACTGAAGAATCCGAACATAGTTATCGTACTCAGATGCAAGTTCCTGCGCATTCTCGTCACTCCATGCAAACTGTCCAATTACACCTAAAAATCCTTTTTCCTTCTTTCCCCAATACTCCTCATCTTGTAAAAATTTAGACAAGGTATCATAATCAAATACTCTTCCATCATCCACTGTTTGACAAATAAAATCAAACCAACGTTCCTCATCACAAGGATGCGATGAACCAGTAGACTTATTTGCAGTATTACAAAATAAAGTTAATTTATTTAGTGCCGATTCAGAAATATAATCAAGTGGGTTAAAGCAACCCGTTGACGGTCCGACAACTTTAATATCATCATGTGTTTGACCATACACTTTAGCTATATCATTATAAAATAAATCGAGCAACTGATTATATTCCTCAATAGTTAACTGGTTCTTTTGTAGTGGAACAATATTACAAACCTTAACATATCCGTCACGCCAGGTATCTTTTCCATAATAAATTGAGACCTCAGCATGAGGAGCTTGATCTCCGACATAATCAGCAAGAATATAATCTTTCAACATCTGATTACGTTTTGGCTTAATCCAATTCACAGGAAACACAGTATATATATTTTTTGCCAAGCTGTCTAATCCCGGTTTATTTCCCACAAAACTGAGTTCTTTATACACATGCATGAGCTATTCCTCCTCTCAATTTCTTCACATCTCAGCTGATCACCGAATCCCTGATTCTTAGATCGTTGCCTGCTGCTCACCACGAAGAGGTGTGTGATTATCAGAGCAGCGTAGAGAGCTACCGCTCCCAGTATATCACAATTTCATCCAGTTTTACAGACGCTTTCTCGCCTTCACGATTCCGTAGTACACTAAACCGCCTAGTACTCCACCGACTGTGTTATAGAAGATGTCTGATAGCTGGAACGTTCCCAAACGAAGCAATAATTGTAGCATCTCAATACTTACAGAAAAGATAAATGCTATCTTACCG
This sequence comes from Faecalibacterium sp. HTF-F, assembly GCF_023347535.1. Lineage (NCBI taxonomy): Bacteria > Bacillati > Bacillota > Clostridia > Eubacteriales > Oscillospiraceae > Faecalibacterium > Faecalibacterium wellingii. Next base: position 984,541 of record NZ_CP094473.1, on the reverse strand, counting down.
CTTTGCCACAGTATCTTCTTCCAGCCGTTTCCAATCTTCTCTCCGAATGTCCACATCACTACCGCTGAAAACGGGACCATCATGATTACATTCTCGATGCACTCGGTAGTTAGTTTCTGCTCGCCGTTCACGGTCTCCCAAATACTCCATCCGCCCATGACATTGGACAACGGATTCATCCACAGATTACGGTTTAGCAGAGTTCTAAACAGGATTATCGAAGTCACGAAAACCAATAGGAACAACTTCCGGAAAAACGTACTCTCTTTAAATTTCTGATACCAAGTCACTATGGCGCTCTTCCAGCCCTTGCCAGCATGTGTAGGCTCATATGCATATAGGTAGAAAAACAAGGCCAGGAAGGAAATCAGGAGCGAGAATCCAAACGGCTCGTAGAGAGCCGTCAGAATGTTTGTGAGAATCTTCCCGAGTAAATCAATCGTTTCTTTCATCGTCGTTTACAGATCACTGAACAGGTCAGTCTTGTACACGCCGTTTTCCAGCATCTTCTTGAAGCTGTCCTTTACAGCTGCGACATCCTCATGATAGGTCATACCATACCAAGTGTCATTGGTTCTCAGAACCTTTACAGACATCTTTCCCTGCTCCAGCAGTTCACCGATAAAGATGGGAATCAGATATTCTGCTTTCAGAGGATTACCCGGAACCTCTTTCTTAAAGAACTCCTTAAAGCCATCTTCCAGCACATCCAAAAACTCTGGTGTCAAGCCCCACATATTCATGGAAACAAGAGAATTTACATCAACAGCTACGCCGTCTGTTTCTGCCCCAGTTGCAGTTTTTACAATATTCTTGGTTTCCACAACCTCAGTCAGATTGTTTTGGTCGTCCATCTTGCAGATGCCACGGGTCACACCACCGTTATCAGACAGAGTATTCTTCAGCACGAATCCCGCCATGCAGGACTTGCCCCCATTTACCAGATACTCATGAACGGCCTTGAAGCCTTCCTTGCCATAGTAATCGTCTGCATTGATGACGATAAAAGGAGTCTTGATGACCTTCTTCGCTGCAAGCACAGCCTGACCGGTTCCCCACGGCTTTGTCCGGCCTTCTGGCAGAGTTCCAGGAATATCGTTGATACCCTGGAAAGCATAGTCAACAGTTACATTATGAGAAGAGCAAATGGAGGCAATGCGATCACCGATAACCTCTTTAAACTCCTTCTCGATATCCTTGCGGATGATAAATACTACATGGTTGAAGCCTGCTTCAATCGCATCATGAATCGAGTAATCCATAATGATATGTCCGGCATCATCCACCGGTTCTAACTGTTTAATTCCTGTTCCGAAGCGACTGCCAATACCGGCTGCCATGATAAGTAATGTTGTTTTCATGCTCTCTCCTCTCTGTAGTCACAATTCAATTAAACCCCAAAAACATTCTTGGCTTTTCTCAACACAAATACTTGTCTACAAACTCCAATACTGAAGCCAATGTATCGATTTGTCCAAAATCTTCATTCTTGGTATCTGTTCCGTTTCCATTAACTAGAATCGATTTACATCTAGCAGCCAATCCAGCTTTAATATCATTCTCACCATCACCGATCATATAGCTCTGGCTCAGATCAATATTATAATCGATAGCCGCCTTCAGCAACATTCCCGGTTTCGGTTTACGACAGTCACATTCTATTTTAAGCTCTGGGACTTCGCCATCATATCCCTTGTGCGGATGATGAGGGCAATAATAAATCGCATCAAGATAAGCGCCCCTCAAGCCAAGCTCTGTTTCCATCTTGTTGTGGATTTCCTCCAGCTCTTTGAAAGTCACTTCTCCTCTAGCAATAACAGGCTGATTTGTGACTACAATTGCAAGATAACCAGACGCATTGATTTTCTTGATTGCCTCTGCCACACCATCAATCAACTCAAATTCATTAATATTTCTAAGGAACCCGACATATTTATTAATCGTACCATCCCGGTCGAGAAACACAGCTTTCTGCTTGTTTGAAAGATTCTTAGCCGATACTCTTCCTGCTTTGAAATCCTCTTCTACCTGATGGAAGCGCTCTGGCGTTCCCATATCCTTTACATACTCTGGCGAATCGTAGCAGAACATCTTACCGGTTCCCGCCAGCGGTTTCAGAAGCTGACGATCCAAATCAACTTTTACAGTCTTTCCTGTTATCTCATCCACAGTACCGATTTTATCTGCATCAATTGCCACCATATCAAGGACTTTAGGATTAATCACATGCAGACCTGCATTGACTCTATTTTTATAATATGTCGGGCGAACATCTTCCTTTGCCAGCCAAGATTGAACCGACATATCCTTTTCCGCAATGATAAGCCCACTATCGTAAGGATGGTTATTAGGATGAGTAAACAGCGTCACTAATCCGCCATGTTCCTGATGGAATCTGACCATTCGGTTGAAATCAACATCAAAAACAGCATCCGCATTCAAAAGTAGGAACGGTTCATCCCCCAGTTGCTCTCGCAGCTTAAAAAGTGCGCCGGCGTTTCCAAGCGGTGTAACTTCGTTGTAGTACTGAATCGATGCTCCAAATTTAGAGCCATCTCCAAAATGGGTCATGATTTTGTCTCTCATATGGGAAACTGTCATAATGATATCTTTAAATCCCTGATCTCTCAACGAGATAATCTCTCGTTCAAGAACCGGAACTCCTTCAATTGGAATCAAAGGTTTCGGAATATCAGGGAATAATTCAGATATTCGAGTTCCTCGCCCTCCGGCCATTATTACTGTTTTCATAATTTTTCAATCAGCTTTCTTACTATCTTTTCTGCTTGCTACAATTTTAGCTGGAACCCCAGCCCAAGAAACTCCATTCTGCTCAAAGCTTTTAGTTACCACTGCCCCAGCTCCAATATAAACATTATTTCCTATTTTAACATTTCCAATGACAACTGAATTCATCCCTAATTCACAATGATTTCCTATTGTGGGACCGTTTCCACCATCTTTACTGCCCAAACAAGTTGATCCAATTATATTACAATATTCTCCGATAGATGAAGTTTCATTGATGATAATATTTCCTGTATGAAATATATGGAGTCCTTTTCCAAAAACATTTAACGGAATTTCAAACCCTAATCGCAACCCTAACCTATTTCTATAAAAGTTATGGAGTTTAAATAAGAGTCGTGTTGTGCTCCCCCGCACAATTTTTATAGTACTCACAAATTCTTAATTCTCGTAAGTATCGACGTATTAAACTATTTCTGCCATATCCTTTTTCTTCAAGTTCTATTACATTTTTCAAATCTTCTATCATTCTACTATTTCTCCCCCATGTAAAATTGTTCTCATCTTTTACATTATTTCCCTTTACTCTTAATAATGACTAAAATCCTCGATTTTTCATCACGTGAAAATACAAAAGCCAAATGTATTATACACCCCATAATGCCACACAAGATCGCGGTTAGAGCAAATGACATCCATGTGCTTGGATTCAACGCATTTGCAATAAAAGTAAAACTTATTGTCATGCAAGTGCAAGAAATTATCGTTCTTAAAAGCGTCGGATAAAAAGTAAACCATTCTATTTTTAAGCAGTGTGTCATATAAAGTGGGTTCGTCACAAGATTGATAAATAGCATAATGACCGTTGTAGTTAATACAATAGAATATATACCCAACGAACTATATTTTACTAGTATTGCCATTCCTGCCACATTAAGTATTCCACCTACAACTGTAACCAGACAAGGAATTTTATTTTTAACAGTCAATGTGTATATATAATATAGAGGATATACCGGTCCCTCGATAACGGAAGAAAGCATCGTGATAACTGTCAGCACATATATCAAATCAATATCCTGTCCTGGTATCCAAAGGGCATAAAAAACTTTTCCCAAAGAAAAAAAACCGGCGAAAACGATACTTGAAAACAGGCTCGTTAATTTCATCGAAATCTTTAATTCCGAAACAAGTTTATTCTTATTTCCATCCGAATAACTCTTCAGAAGTAGCGGTTGAAAAGGTTGTGCTAACAACTGATTAAAACTCATAAAAATACTTGAAATTGTTTTTGTTATTGCAATTTGTCCCATTGCTAAATCAGACAACCACAGGTTTGTCACTATCAAATCCAACCCTGAATTCAGCGTGTTCCCAAGACTATTAATGGAATTCCAAATACCATTCACCACTAACTTTTTTATTGCCTTAAACGAAACGTTTTTCCGTTTTATCTTTAATTCCGGTGTATATTTTTTATAGATGTAGTAATCACCTCCGAATATCACCAACTGAGCTACGCAGATGGCCACTCCCACTTGCCAAACTTTTGGGGTGAAAAAAGTAAATACAATAACGTAAAACAAGACCTCAAAAATATAAGAGAGGCTTCGAAAAATTCCTACAATATCTAATCTGTTTTTTATATAAGCCGCTGCGGTGTAAGATGTACCAACAGTTGTCAAAACGAAACCAAGAAAAACATAAAGAAAAAGCAATTTTACAGAAGTAACTAGTTCTAACGAGATGTTAAGTATTCTATCTAAAAATAAAATAAATCCGCCGGCAACGATCATAATGACTGCTGAAATTGCCACGTCTCCATAATATACAGAAGAAATATATTCTTGAGCCTTTTTCATATCATTATTATGATATGAAACTGTAATATACCTAGCTGCATACGAGTTCAAAGCAATTGTAATAATAGTAGCATACTGAGTGAAGTTCTTTGCTAATGTAACAAATCCGTATGCCTCAACGCCAAGTTTATTTGTAATATACGGAGTTAAGATAAAGCTAATCAAAAAACTCAATATTGTTGCTATCCCTGATGTCAAAATTGTCATTAACAGTCTCTTTACTTTATTCATCTTATCTCCTTACACTCTATGAAACCTCTCGTTCATATACAAATTCATACAAATGATTAATTAATAACAACCAAATCCATGTTGCACCCGTACCAAGCAACACTTCAAAAATCATATCTATTAGCAATCCTATCCAAACAAATTGAATTCCTGTTCTTTTAGATCTATTCGGAATTTTAGTGATATTAGAAGCTATCGTAATCATTATTAAACTTAAAATAAATACAAGTATAATACCACCTTGCCAAAGACAATCCAGTAACTGATTATGCGGATTTACAAAAGCAATACTTTTCAAAAGTCCCGTTGCCGTTTCACCATCAACTACTCCCCAACCAAATACGGGTTTACTAGCAATTAACAACAATACTCTCTCCCAGGCTGTACTACGACCTGTAAATGTCATATCCTTATGTAATACGCCTTCAACAAATGGTTTCAGTAACGAAGTGGACCCCAATAAAATCAAAACCGTTATACATCCATAAATTACTAGAATACCGTATGAATTCATATTTATATTTGTTTGCTTTTTATATGTTAAATAAAAAACCCCCACGCTAACAAGAATAGCAACAATTGTCGCAGTACTTGATTTGACCAACATCATAGCAACAATAGAAATTCCAGATGTTATCAAAACCATCACTTTACTTTTATTATTAAAGACGTATCTTAGCCATGTGATTATAGATAATACCGCATACCAATAGACCCGATTATTTTTATTTCCGTATATCCATTGTGCTTCTTGTGAAGATGACCACTCATTCCAAATCTGTTCTGTTTGATATAACCCATTCGGAAATAAAACTATTGAAGCAAAGTCAATTATAACAAATGTTATCAATATAAAAAACATTATATTGATTGTGCTATTCGGTGTTCTTTTAAGTAAATACTCAATAGCACAAAGCATAAATATAATTTTTAAATTCGAAATAATTAAATGAATATCTGCTGCCTTATTATGATATATAAATGTTATTGCGATTAAATATGCAAAATAGCATATTGTTAGTATCATAAAACGCGACGGCTTGTATTTTACTGAAAAAAGATAAATTGCTACTCCAACCATCATTATATTTGATACCATTTGCATAATTGGGCTTGAAAAATATCCGGGCAAAAACATTGAAAACAAGTACACAGCCAAGAGAATCGATGATTTTTTAACCTTTAAATCTAGCAACAATCTCACCTCGCATTCCACAAATTATAAATGTCAAAAAAATCTATCCTCAAGCATCAGACACAAGCAATGATATATTGGCAAATGTAATTCTTGGATCATATAAGTCTCTGTCTGAGGAGCTTTAATACATACATCACTCAAAGTCTCAAGTTTACTATCTTTAGCACCTGTCAACCCAATTACTTTCATGCCCTTTGCATGTGCAGTAACCGCTGCATACAAGATGTTCTTGCTATTTCCACTTGTGGATATGCCTAAAAACACATCCCCCTCTACCCCATAGCCATTAACTTGTTGTGCAAAACAAAGTAACGGTTCGCAGTCATTCATGTATGCTGTTGATAACGCCGGATGACCATCTAATGCAATTGCCGGTAATGCACCTTGTAAATTCTCTACGAGAGTCTTTCCAAGCTCTTCACTCTCATCAATTAATTTTCGAGAAATTTCTGCATCCAATTTTCTTGGAAGTTTAAATCCCTTCATCAATTCTCCAACGATATGTTCCGAATCTGCTGCAGAGCCGCCGTTGCCTGCGACAAGCAATTTATTTCCTTTAGAATAACTTTCTTCCAGTAGAAAATAGGCGCGAATTATGCTATCTTCACAACCTTCTAACATCGGATATCTCGCAATCAGTAGTTCGACATGTTCTTTCAGTTTTTTTCTAAGCTCCTTCATTGCCTCTACCTCTTTACATGTTTGGTTCATAAGCCTCTGGTGTATAATGAATCACCCTCGTACCGCCATCCTCAAATGCAAACGGAATATGCATCAGGTCACGCATCGCCCAACGCACCGCATCCTGACGTTCAGGCTGAACATAGAATACAAGGAATCCGCCACCACCAGCACCCAGTAGTTTTCCTCCCAAAGCGCCAGCAGCTACGCCATTTGCATAAAGTTCATCAATACTATTTGTAGAAACAGCCGATCCGGTTTGACGTTTAAGTTTCCAAGTGTGATCCAGCATTCTGCCAAAATCATCAAGATCCGCGTTCTTATCTGTCAGAACGCGTTCAGCATCATCAACTAGAGCAAGCATCTCTTTCAACTGAGCAGTCTTATCTTGTTTTCCTGCTGCATTTGCTTTCTGCACATCAGAAGAAAAACGGGTAAACCCAGTAAAGAACATCATTAAATTCTGATTAAGCTGCTTCTTTCTTTCTGGTGAAATAATAACCGGCAGGACTTCATATCCGTCTGCATTAAAGTTGATACGATTGAACCCACCGAAAGATGCAGCAATTTGATCCTGCCAACCACCAGCTTCCTGGCAAAGATTCCGTTCCAAATAAATTGCTTCATCTGCCAGTTTCTTCTTGTCTGCGTATTTGCCCTTCAAAGCATAAAAAGCATTTAACATTCCAACTGCAAAGGAACTTGAAGTACCTAAACCAGAGCGTGCCGGAAGATCCGCCTCATAGGTAAGACGAATTTCATGCATATCCAACATTTTCATTGCATTGCGAATTGCAGGATGCTGAATGTCATCAATGTTTGTCACACGCTCCGTCTTTGAATATGACAATTCCGTAGAATAGTCAAAAAACCTTGGTAAATGGCGTACATTTACATAGCAATATTTGTCAAATGTGGTAGATAAAACAGCTCCACCGTTTTCTCTAAAAAAACTTTCCATATCTGTTCCGCCGCCAAAAAAAGACATACGGAATGGTGTTTTTGTGATAATCATAGTTTTACTCCTGTTGTTTTTTCGACAATATCTTTCATGATATTATAAGCTGCATTTTCAGAATAAAGTCGATCATAAAGCGTGATTAGTTCCTCATTTTTCTTACAGATTGGCTTCTCATCTATCTTGTTGAAAGCATTCAGATATTCTTCCGCTGTATCACATTTAAACACAACTTTACCTTTCAAATCATTGGGAATTTCCTCCCAGTATCCATATAGGCTTTCTGAAGACCCTAAAAACATCTTTCCATAGGAGATTGCCTCTGCAGTTTTTATTTTCATACCTCCACCATCTGTTAAGGGTGCTATTACCATATCTGCGTAACTATAGTATTCTGATAAACTGTCAACAAACCCAATCACATGGATATCATCGTCATCAAACTCATCTCGTACTTTTTCTAATCCTTTTCCGATTACCCATATATCATAATTCTCTTTGACATTATCAAATACCGTATCACAAAACCAATGCAGGCCCTGAATGTTTGGCAAATAATATGTGCCAACAAATAGAATGTGTTTTTTATTTCCACAATATGGATTCAAGCCCATTTGTTGCGTGTGATTTTTCGATACGCATACAGGAAAATAAAAGTCCGCATCCACATTATAATATCTTTTTAGTAACTTATTTTCATTTTGGTTTAAGACGATATTGGCGTCTGTATGTGTCGTGCTAATCTTTTCCTGGGTCAATCCAATTCTGAAATCAATTTTGTCGTACCATGGTGCGTTTTTTATCCAAATTCTAAACAACTCTGCCTTGACGTCATGAAAAAAGGTGACAACTGCCACTGCATCGCATTTTTCTTTTATCGTTTTTACTAAATTTCCATAGTAAGAATCATCAACAAAAACAAAAGAAATACTCTCATTTTTTATCAATTGACATATATCACCTATAATCTTATTACTGAATAAATATGTGTTTCCCTCTAAATACCTATTCAGTCGATCTAAAATGCCGTGATATTTTCCATATGCAATATACTTTTCTTCTCTGCAGGCAGTCTCAGATACCCCAACATCCACTACATATACATTTTCTTCTCCAACTAATTCTTTCAATACATTCAAATGCATTCTTGAGCCTACTCCTGCCCCTGATACATCATGAATGCTTTTTGATATAAACAAAACTCTCATACGATTGTTCCTCTTTTTTATATTTTCATATCCACACTAGTTACCTTGTTTTTCTAGCAATTCATAATATTGTAGAATCTCTTTTTCATTACCATACTCATGTTTATCCAAGTAACACTGAATGGAGTTATACAATTGAGGATTCTCTCTAAGTTCAATTATTCCTTCTGCTATTGCATTAGGACTTATATCAGTAATCAGTCCCTCTTTCTTATCCTTCAACTGATCCTTAATTGTAGAATAATTAGTTGCCAGTATTGGTTTTGCCAGTATTTTTGCTTCATCCAAAACAACTGATTTTCCTTCCCATCTGGAAGGCTGTACTAACAAATCGCAACTCCTAATATACGGGTATGGATTTGCTCTCAATCCAAGAAATGTAATATACCCCTCTAGTTCATTGTCTTTTACTTGTTTTTTTAGCTGCTCTTCAAGCTCACCTGCTCCTATAATCCACCAATGAATATCTGAATACTTTTCTTTCAAGATTTTCACTGCATCGATTGCAAAATCATAGCCCTTTTGTCTCGTTAAACGGCCTATTGACAAAACATTAAACTGACTTTTTTCAAACTCTGATGCTTCGAACTCTTCCGACATTTTTTTCAATAAAGAGCCTGATGTTAAATTGGGCAAACAATAAAATTTATTTACCAGGGCAGGATAATTCTGTTTTAATATCTGCACACATTTATCAGAGATACTTACAACGCTGTCTGCTTTTTGAAAATACTTCTCGTAAATCTTTGCATCTTCATATTTCTTTATTTCGTTGAAATCGTTATGAATCCAAAGTATTTTTTTCTTTGCATTAACCTTGTCAATCACATAATATGATGCATCGCCCTCTAAGAATCCAATAGCAATATCATATTCGTCTTCCAAATTTGGCAAGTACCGTTTATAGAATTTTATCCATCTCTGTTGTCTTGCATTTTCCTTGTAAAGACATTTACATATAAATGTACTTGTCCCCCTTAGAATTCCAGCTTTAACACCTGAAACTGAGCTAAACATCCCTCTATCAATTTTATAAGCATATTGCAGTGAATCTGTAGGCTGTAATAATCGTACTTCCTTAGGAATTTGAGACAAAAACAGTCCTTCTCGTTTGAAAAGCAGCAAATCCACTGCATACTTTTCATAATCTATAAGATTTAATAAATTCACAAGACTTTTTTCTGCTCCGCCACTACCTAACGATGGCATCACAAACAATATGTTTTCCATAATATTCCTCTTCCACTCTTCGGATCACTATTCCAAATATCTATTTTGAATATATCTACCCGGATTATTAAAATTCAGTACTTTTGCATAGTTTCCAGCCGCCGTTGCATTTGATGGAATATCCTTGGTAACAACACTTCCTGCACCAATCGTAGCATTATCTCCAATACATACATCCTCAACTATACAAGTATTAGGGCCAATATAAACATTATCTCCTATTACTGCTGCTTTTCCTTCATTTGAGCCAATCGTTACAAATTGAGACAGATTGCAATTATTTCCAATAACTGTTGAAGGGTTAACAACAACAGGCCCTCCATGGCTAATATATAGTCCATATCCAATTTTCGTTTTTCTAAGTATCTGGATCTGCTGGTGATTTCTCAATTTCCATAGGATTGCTCCTAGCAGTTTTACCCCCCCCCCCAAGCATTTACCAACCGAAATGCCACGGAGAAGCGAAAACCAGCTTCTTTAACATATGTTTTAATAAATGCCTTAGATGATGTTGTTCCGGCATAGCGAAACAAATCGCTTTTTATTAATTCAATTGCTCCCATACTTCTTCTCCAACCCACTTTGCAATATTTATTCTATACTGTTTTCAATCAGCGCCTTATAAAATGTGTCTTCTGCTTCAATGTCCGGTGATAATTTATATGTCAGCTTATGAATACCTGTAAGCTTTTTGATCCAATTCCATTTCTCTTCTGAATAATCATCAGCTAAAACCTTAACAAGATACTCGCTATAATCACTGTTCATATATGGAATCGCTTGCTCAACTTCCGGATTGCTCTTCACCACCAAAGTGATAATCAAATTCGGCAGCAGATACTCAATTACATGTTCGTTTTTGAGCCAATATGCGAAAGCAACATTTCTTATCTCTCGAATTGTTTTGTTTCCCTTTTTTGCATGAAGAAACCATGCCGGATATAGCACAGGGTTATCTATCAATAGCAGTGAATTTCGTACTGCAAAAAAGTCGCTATTTAAAATCATATCTGGAATAGGATCTGTAAGATACACTGTGGAATCGATCCACGTTCCACCATAATGTTCCAGTAATGCAAACCTCATCAGATCCGCATACCCCGCCATCGGAATCTGTCCAGCATCCTTTTTCTTTTCAATGTACTCTGGCAATCGAATGTAATCTGCAAGGTTTTGATCATTCAGCAAAATGATTTTTTGATTCGAATGTTTACATACAGATTCATAGCACTTCTGAACAATAATCGGTGCCTGTTCAATACCTTTATTCCAATAAATCCAAATCGGATTCTCCACATCATTTTTGGGAAAGCTAAGCCCCTGAACATCTGTGTCTTTATACTTTAAATATGGTTTTATCTTGGTAGAAGCTCGTTCCTGCCACAATACCTTCCGCACCTCATAATCCTTGACAAGATGCAATTTGATAAACATAAATGCCCCTCGTTTGACGGCATTCACAATTCCATATCTTTGAATAAAGCCTTTCATGCCAATATTTTGATAGTAGTCATTCAGCATAATAATTTAATTGTCTCCCTTTATCTTGCAGAAACTACTATTCAAAAGGCTCATAGATTCCGCACCAGATAATGGTAAACTGTTTCCTCCTTATCAATCGATGGTTCTAATTTATAGGTTAGTTTATGTATCCCAGTAAGTCGCTTAATCCAATTAAATTTTTCCTCTGTAAACTTATCTCCTAATACTCTAACCAGATATTCGCTGTAGTCACTATTCAAATAAGGCATCTTTTTCTCAACCTCTGGTGATGACCTCATTATTTGTGTAATTACAATATTTGAAAACAAATATTCTGGTACATGATTATTTCGTTTCCAGTAAGCAAATAGGACATTACGAATCTCACAAATCGTTCTGTTATGTTGCTTGGCGTGGATGAACCAGACCGGATACAATACGGGATTATCAATTTCACCGAGTGAATTGTGAAACACAAAAAAATCACTATTTAATATTTCCTGTGGGATTTCATCTGTTAGCAGTATTGTCGCATCCATCCATGTCCCACCATAATGCTCCAATAATGCTACACGCATCAAATCTGTATAAATCGCTAATGGAAGGACTCCGCTTTTTAATTTCTCATTTAGATAATCCGGCATATTTATATAGTTCTGCACATTGTTTTCTGTAAGCAAAACAACTTGTCTGCCAGCATATTTTTTTATAGATTGATAGCAAGTCTTCACTATCTCAGGTGCCTGCTCCAACCCTGTATTCCAAAATAACCAAATAGGCTCATCCACTTGGGTTTCTGGAAATGTCAGCTTTTCAGGAACGGTATCTCTGAACTTCAAATATTTTTTGCAGACCTCTGTGCCCCCCCCGATTGCCAAAGCAGTTTTCTCAGCTCATAATCCTTGACAATATGAAGTGGGTTACGAAGAAATTTGTTCCACATTCTTTTCTCCTCGATAAATTTTCATCAGTTTTATATAGTAGCTCTCTGTCGTTTCATATTTCACCTGACTACAATTCTTTGTATATCTTTCCAATACGTCTTGTGTTTGAAGAACTTTCTTTATCGCCTTCATAAGTTCTTCCACATTACCCGCTTCAAACAACTCTCCGGTTTTACCCGGCTCAATCAATTCGGGGATGCCTCCCATTTTAGATCCAACAACAGGTGTACCCAAAAGTACAGACTCCATAACGGAGTACGGGCAGTTCTCATACCACTCAGACGGGCAGACACTGATTGCAGCCTCAGCAATAATGCGATAAAGTTCTTCTCCTGTCTTAAATCCCAGATACTTCACATTTGGAATATCCTTCATTTTATCAGCCGACGGGCCATAACCAATAAACACAAATTCGGTATTGGGCATCTTCTTGGCTACTTCAAGCAACGTATCCGTTCCTTTATCTCGCGAAAGATGGCCAAACTCTAATACATAACCTTTTTTTTGAATGTTATCCAAGTGCGGCATCTCTTTTTTGAAATTGTGCAGCCCAATAGTTTTATCACGGAATCTTTTCTGCGTGTCTAATTTTGATTTAAGAAAAAAGCTGCAGCAAATATAGGCATCTACATATGAGTATGCTTTGCTATATTTCCACATATATCCATCCAACGTTCCAAGGAGACTTTTTGCTCTGGAATTTTTCAAACATTTAGTTTGAAGGCAATGAATATAATGACCATCCAAGCATCGTTCACATGGTTTCATGTTCACATCGAACATTCCATGGCTGGGGCAAACAAGCTGATAGTCATGTGTCGTGTAAACAATCTTACATTCTTTTTTTGTTTCTTTACGCCATTTGTTAGTTTCCAGAATAATAGAAGGGGTCAGATGATACTGTATATTGTTGAGATGTACTACATCCGGCTGAAAGTCATCTAAAACCGCACGAATTTTTTTTCGTGCTTCTCTTGAGTAAATAATACGAAAAGGCGCATTTAAATTTGCTCTTATTCCTTGAGAAAAATCCATATTCGTCACATATGAGCCTACACGATTTCCTACTATATTTTTCTCATTCTCAAGGCCAAAGTATTGGACTTCGTGCCCATGTTCTTTTAACATTTTTCCCACATCGAATGTATACGTTTCCGCTCCACCCTTGGGAAATATAAATTTATTTACAAGTAAAATCCGCATATTTTAACTTCCTTTTCTGTGAGTTTGCTTTATTTCGTATTTCCTGTCCAGATAAAACAATAGCAGAGATGTTTATCAATAAAATTATTCTTCATCATTTCCTATATAACTTCATCGTTTCCTTTACGACTTCATCCCAGTTATATTTCTCGCAGATAAAGTCAGCAGCCTGATTCTTCATTTTCATAACCATTTCAGGATGGTCACAGGCATCTTGCAATTTTTCTTGCAAGTCCTCTACATCTGACTTTTTGAAAATCAATGCCTTATCTTCCACAACCTCTGCGCACTCCGGAATATCCGAAACCAAACAGCAGTTGCCGTAGCTCATTGCCTCCAGCAGACTTAATGGCATTCCTTCCAGATCAGACGGCAGCGTGTAGATGTAAGCGTTGCTGTATAGTTCATCCAGCATTGCTCCCTGTACAAACCCGGTAAAGAGAATCCGATCGTCGCCCTTCGCCAGGTCTTTCAATTCCTCCATAAAGGAATCCGTATCACTAGAGCCGCCTGCGATAACCAGCTTTTTATCCGTCTTGACATTCTTGAAGGCCTCAACCAGATATCGAATACCCTTTTCTGGCACCAGACGACCGAGGAATAATATGTAGGAATCTTTCTCCAATCCAAAATGATCCGTGATCAGCTTTGCTTCCCGAACCTCTGGCCGATTGACACCATTAGGGATAAAATGTGTCTCCCTTCCGTAGGTCTCCAAGAAATACTTCTGCACGTCTTTGCTTAGAACAATGATCTCGTCCGCATATTTCACAGCATTCTTTTCGCCGCCACGAATGAACTTGGATGCAACGCTTCCGCGCCACTTCTCGCGATCCCAGTCCAAACCGTGGATAGTGCAGATTACACGCTTGCCAAAAAGTTTTGGTATCCAACAGAAAAAGGCAGGACCTTCTGCATGGATATGCACCACATCGTATCTTCCAAATGCACTACAAAGTGCTGCGAAAAAGGAAGAGCTTACCGCTGCAAGTCCCTTCTTCTCAATGGTCGGAACAACCTTTTGACGGATGCCATCATATTCAATTGTTTTGTCATACTCTGCACCGCTCACATGATGGCCTGCTCTATTGTAGCAAGTTATATCACAACCATTCTGTGCCATTCGGGTGCATAACTCTTTTACAACAATCTCTATCCCGCCTTCACGAGAAAGACGTTTTTGTCCGAAAACCGCAAGTCTGATTTTTTCTTCCATTACTTCTCTCCAGCCGTCATTCCATAGTTTCTATTCTTGTCCTAGGCTTATACACAATCCCAGCAGTTCTTTTCCTTAAATTGTCATGCTCGTCTTTCACTACTCACCTTTCCTACTTCATAGCACAACAACAAGCCTGTATACAGATTGCAGCAACAATCTATACGCAGGCTTGTCCTCGTACCTCCTTATTCTGTTTTCTGCTCTATCAGCTTTCGCTGTGGTGGGTTAAGTATAGAGCGCAACCAGAAGCCACTAACCCCCGAAATCACGCCGGAACGCAACGCACCATGGTAAACAGAAACAAGTTAAGGTAAAAAAGGTCAAGCCGCGCAAACCCGCATGAAATCAGGATTTTTTCTGGTTACAAACATTATTTCACAGGTTCCATGGACGGTAACAACAACTCTTTTCCCAAACATCTTCGGCAGCCATGCAAAGAACGCTGGTCCTTCGGCGTGGATGTGCACCACATCGTATTTTCCAAATGCACTATAAAGTGCCGCAAATGCGGAGGAGCTGACCGCAGCAAGTCCGCGCCGTTCAATGGTCGGAACAGACTTCTGACGGATTCCCTCGTACTCCGTTTTACCAGCATCGTCATATTCTGCACCACTCACATGATGGCCTGCTCTGTTGTAGCAGGTCACGTCACAACCATTCTGTGCCATTCGGGTGCAGAGCTCTTTGACAACGATCTCTACTCCGCCTTCTCTTGATAATCGCTTCTGTCCGAACATTGCAATCGCAAGTTTTTTACTCATAAATCTTTCCCACAATCCCACTCAATTTCTTCATCAATATCTCGGCCAACACAAAGAGCGGATAGGCTCGTACACCTGTCCGCCGGCAGTCACCCCACCCTCATGGTCGAGATTTCTTTCTGGATGGCATTGCTGCCGCTCAGAAAGATCAGTCGTTCATTCTTCGGGTAAGGAAATATGAACTTCTGGTTGCGGAGCCTTTCATTCTCTGCCGTACCCTTGTCCCTATTATGACAGCCGCGTATTGTTTCACAGGTTCCATACGGGTTCTGTATTCTCCGCAATCGAATCCATTTCACCCGCTTTGTCCTCTGGATTTCCAAATTTGATTTTATGTTGTTTTTGTACCACAATAACCCCGGACGATCTTTCGCCCAGGGTATCTCATCCATGTGATTTAATTCTGCGCAGTTTCTCTGCTCGAAAGTACAGATGTTTTTCTGTTCTCCCACTCACCAAAAGCATACTTATTTCCCCCAACCGCAACTCAGGAGATTTCGTTCTTTGAGTAACCTTTCGATACCAACTTTCCACCAATTTCAGCCTGTTGTTATCAGTATTATTTTAGCATGTTTTCTTCTTGCATACAATACTTCGTTGCACTATCGTTGCTCATTTTACGGATAAGATTTCAGTCTATTTTACGCATTTTCTTGCTAAAATACCCAATTCGTCAAGAGATTTCCTTTTTCATCTATTGCCTGTTTTAATTCTTCGACAAAGCCTCTTTTCCTTTGACCAAAAATCAACGTTACCCCTCATTTTTTCATTCTTTCTGTATTTGCCTTCTCACCGCCATTACTATTCGAATTTATCCATCCAGCCTGAAAAAATGCATATTTTCTCGCATAAACAAATCAACCATTGTCCAGACAAAAAAGCAGCAATCCAGAATTCCGCAAGCAAAAAAACACCCTTCCTCTCACGGAAATCCGCAAAAAGAAGGGTGTTGAACTCGTTATCCTGTTGTCGTACCGATCACAGCATGTTCGTATCAGCAAAGCCAATACTAGTTGTCATTCAGCACGGCACCTCAAGCACTTTTGAGCGTAGAGCTGTGATTAGCAGTTCTCAGCGAAGTACTTAATGGTACGGACCATCTGAGAGGTGTAGGAGTTCTCGTTGTCGTACCAAGACACGACCTGAACCTGATAGGTGTCGTCGTCGATCTTAGCGACCATAGTCTGGGTAGCATCGAACAGAGAGCCATAACGCATGCCGATGACATCAGAAGAAACGATCTGATCCTCGTTGTAGCCGAAGGACTCAGAAGTAGCAGCCTTCATAGCAGCATTGATGGACTCCTTGGTGACGTCCTTGCCCTTGACGACAGCAACCAGAATGGTGGTAGAGCCGGTGGGAACAGGCACACGCTGAGCAGAGCCGATCAGCTTGCCGTTCAGCTCGGGGATGACCAGGCCGATAGCCTTAGCAGCACCGGTGGTGTTGGGAACGATGTTCTGTGCGCCAGCACGAGCACGGCGCAGATCGCCCTTGCGCTGAGGACCATCCAGGATCATCTGGTCGCCGGTGTAAGCATGAACAGTGGTCATGATACCGGAGACGATGGGGTAGGTCTTGTTCAGGGTGTTAGCCATGGGAGCCAGGCAGTTGGTGGTGCAGGAAGCAGCAGAAATGACCTGATCCTCAGCGGTCAGGGTCTTCTCGTTGACGGAGAAGACAATAGTCTTCAGATCGTTGCCTGCGGGAGCAGAGATAACAACCTTCTTTGCGCCAGCCTGGATGTGAGCCATGCTCTTCTCCTTGCTGGTGTAGAAGCCGGTGCACTCCAGAACGACGTCAACGTTCAGTTCGCCCCAGGGAGCATCCTTTGCATCCTTAACAGCGTAGATCTTGATTTCCTTACCGTCAACAATGATGGAGTCCTCGGTAGCCTCGACAGTGTGCTTGCCTTCGCCGATCTTGCCGCAGAAAGAACCCTGAGCAGTATCGTACTTCAGCAGGTGAGCCAGCATCTTGGGGCTGGTCAGGTCGTTGATTGCGACGACCTCGTAACCCTCAGCATCAAACATCTGACGGAAAGCCAGACGACCAATACGACCGAAACCATTGATAGCAACTCTAACAGCCATGTTAATAGTACCTCCTAATTATTTTACCCATAATCGGATAAATCACGGTATCTTTATTTTAGACCAAAACGCAGAAAGTTTCAAGTGTCTGCCAAAAAATTAACAAGACATTTCCATCATTTTTTGCTTTTGTACGATTTTGCTTCCTTTCACTCGCCGGTTTTGGGCAATTGCACCAACGGAGTGCCAGTACTTTTGTCAGCTCTGTCTGTTCAGGCAGGCTGCAGCGCACACGCCGCCAATGCCGCCCACACAGCAAAGGCCCAGCCCTGCAAAAAAGTCAGGCATCACAGCAAGGCCCATACCATTGCCTGCCAGCAGCGCAAAGCACTGGGGCAGCTGCCAGCACAGGCCCAGCGCAAAGGCGGCAAGCCCGGCTGCACACAGTGTTCTGCCATTGTCCGGCTGCGGGATATGCAGTGCCCGAGCCAGTGCTGCCAGAAACACCAGCACTGCCAGCATCTGCCACACTGCAGCTGTCGGCTGCACCCGGTGCCAGCTGGAGCTGTTCTCCATAAAGCGCATCAGTACGTTCCAATAGAACAGCAGGCTTCCTGCAACGGCAAGGTACAGCCCGCCGAAGGGCTTCTTCCACGCGTCAGGGCTCAGCCAGCAGCGGCCCATCGTGCTGAGCCACACAGAGCACACGCATTCCAGAATACACCGCACAAAGCCGCCCAGACCGGAAGCTGCACCCAGCGCGATCTGTGCACCCGCTGCGGCCAGAAAACATACTGCACCGGCAAACGCCAGCACACCGGCCAGCGGCCTGCGGCTGCGCACCGCTTCAGAGCGGGAAGGCTGTGTACGGCCCACGAGCACTGCAGCCAGTACCACAATACCCAGCGCCAGATAACGCCACCACACCGAGCCCACCAGACACAGGCCGGTAACGGCATCGGTGCCAAAGGCCAGATCTGCCGCGCGCAGCACGCCCAGCAGAGCACTCAGGATAAAAACGAACAAAACAGAAGGATTCATCAGCGTTCCTCGATCGGCTTATATTTCTGGCGCACGCCCAGATACTTGTAAGCGGGGCGAATGATGCGGTTGGCGAATACCACCTCTTCCACGCGGTGTGCACACCAGCCGGGCACACGGGCAATGGCAAACAACGGGGTGTAGATATCCTCGGAAATGCCCAGCATATTGTAGATCAGGCCGCTGAACAGGTCCACGTTGGCGCACACCGGCTTGGTGCTGCCCTTTTCCTCGGCAAAGATGCCGGGGGCCAGCCGCTCGATGCTGCACAGCATGTTGTACTCTTCCTCAAAGCCCTTCTCGTAAGCCAGATGGCGGGCACGCTGTTTCAGGACCACCTCACGGGGGTCGCTGATGGTATACACCGCGTGGCCCATGCCGTAGATCAGACCGGAGCCATCGCCCGCCTGCTTGCGCAGGATGCGGCGCAGATACTCGCGAACTTCATCGTCGTCCTCGGGGTTTTCAACATGCTTGAGGATATCCTTCAGCTGACGGTTCACCATCAGGTTGGCACCGCCGTGCTTGGGACCCTTCAGCGCACCGATGGCCGCCGCGATCGCAGAGTAGGTATCGGTGCCGGAGGAGGACAGCACACGGGTGGTAAAGGTGGAGCAGTTGCCACCGCCGTGGTCGGCGTGCACCAGCAGGCACATATCCAGCAGCTTTGCTTCCTCGTGGGTGAACTTCTGATCCGGACGGTAGGTGCTCAGGATGTGCTCCGCCGTGCTCTGGCCGGGCTTGGGCAGATGGAAGAACATGCTCTGCTTATCGTAGTAGCGGCGCTTCATCTGGTATGCGTTCACCATCATGGTGGGCATGCTGGCGATCAGATTGATGCTCTGGTTCAGGATATTCTCCAGGCTCAGATCCTCGGCGTGCTCATCATAAGAGTAAAGGCCCAGCACGCAGCGCTGCATCTTGTTCATGATATTGGGCGAGGGGGCGTTCATGGTGTCCATGAAGCCTTCCGGCAGGGCGCGGTGCTCTGCCAGGATCTCACAGAAATCATCCAGCTGCTCCCGGTTGGGCAGGCTGCCGAACAGCAGCAGCCAGATCACCTCTTCAAACACAAAGCGGTCGTTGCGGTAGGCCTCGTCCACGATCTCGTTGATGTTGACGCCGCGGTAGATCAGCTTGCCGGGAGTGGGGATCACATGGCCTTCCTGATCCTTCTTATAACCCACAACGTCACAGACATTGGTCAGGCCAGCCAGAACGCCGGTGCCGTCCGGGTTGCGCAGGCCGCGCTTGACGCCCAGACGCTCACTCGTCTCCGGGTCGATGTAGTTATTGGCCACATATTCCTCACACAACGTCCGCATCGTGTTCTGGTCCAGTGCAGCCACTTCTGAATGTGCAAAATTCATACGGGGGATTCTCCTTTCGTCCTATTTCTTATACTTTCCCGCCCATCCTCTGTGATGGGTATAATTCTATGATATCGCTTTTGAAGAGTAAATTCAAGCATCAAGTGCATCATCTGGCACACAAACTGCCCGCTCATCACCTTTTTTGGCTTGCGCTGCAAAAGACGTTCTCCCTGTTTCGCATCTTTTTTCAGGGTGTATCCGGTATTCTGATTTAAAAAACACCGCTGTCGGAGGGGTTTGGACTATGAAAAAGTTATTTCTGCTGATCTTTGCAGTCCTGCTGGTTCTGGGCAGTGCTCTGCCTCTGGCCGCCTACCGGGTCACGCGGGCTGTGCTGGGCCATACAGCGCCTCTGCCCGCAGCATCTTCTGTGCCTGAGCTGCCCACATCGCAGCCAAAAGACCTTCCTTCCGCAGACGCCGAAACCTTTCCGGTGGAGGATCAGTCCGCCGGAAAGGTAGTGCAGCTCTCCCGCCGGGAATACGTTCTGGGGGCTGTCGCCGCCGAAATGCCGGTCAGCTGGCCGGACGAGGCACTCAAGGCACAGGCTGTTGCTGCCCACACCTACGCGCTCTACTGCCGGGATCATGCCGCCCTGCAAAGCGGTGCATGGCTCACCGTTGATCCTGCCCGGCGTCAGGGCTGTCTGACCGAACCGGTGCTGCGCAGTTACTGGGGCACCGCCTACGAGCAGAACTATGCCCGGCTCTCGGCCCTTGTGGACGAGGTCCTGAACGATCTTCTTTTTTACGATAACGCCCCCGCCTGCACCAGCTATTTTGCCATTTCCAACGGCCGGACAGAGGCCAGCGAAAATGTGTGGGGCACCGC
The DNA here is from genome assembly GCF_023347535.1 of Faecalibacterium sp. HTF-F. NCBI lineage: Bacteria > Bacillati > Bacillota > Clostridia > Eubacteriales > Oscillospiraceae > Faecalibacterium > Faecalibacterium wellingii. The sequence goes on along the minus strand of NZ_CP094473.1, from coordinate 963,538 downwards.
CCTGCCCTATCTGATCCCGGTGGACAGCGGCACTGACCTTTCCGCTGATAATTATCAGTATACTGCTGTATTTTCTGCCGCGCAGGTGCAGCAGGCTTTTTCCGGCCTTGGCATCACGGCCGATCTCACCGCACCGGAAAGCTGGTTCGGCCCGGTCGAACAGACCTCCTCCGGTTACACAAAATCGCTCACCGTCTGCGGACAGACCGTTTCCGGCACAGCCCTGCGTCAGGCACTGGGTCTGCGCAGCACCTGCTTTACCGTGCAGTACCAGAGTGGAAACTTCAGCTTTACCACCCGGGGTTACGGCCACGGCGTGGGCCTGAGCCAGTGGGGTGCAAAGGCCATGGCAGAGCAGGACGCAGACTATGCGGATATATTAGCGCATTACTACCCCGGAACACAGCTGCACAGGATGGGGTCGTAACGGGAAACTCAATTTCATGAAGCAGATGCTGCTTTCCGTTCCGACCCTTCCCGTGAAAAAGTAAATCGGCAAAGCCCGCAGGCTTTGCCGATTTACAAGTACAAAAATTTTTCCGCTGATATGCTCAGAGCGGAGCGCATTTTAAATGGTTCTACTCAAACCCGCACCATATCCGGCGTGATCTCCGCCAGAGAATGTGCACCGCACATCTGCATGGTGTCAGCCAGCTCACCGGCCAGCTTGTCGATGTAGCACTTCACGCCCTCTTCGCCGCCGCCATACACAGCCGTAACGAACGGTCGGCAGATCAGCACGCCGTCTGCGCCCAGCGCCAGTGCCTTGAACACATCCACACCGGTGCGGATGCCGCCGTCCACCAGCACCTTCACGCCGGTGCCCTTGAGGGCTGCTGCGATCTCGGGCAGCACCTCGGCAGTGGCAGGGCACTGGTCCAGCACACGGCCGCCGTGGTTGGATACCACGATGGCAGCAGCACCGGCTTCCTTTGCCTTTTGTGCGCCTTTGACCGTCATAACGCCCTTGACGATAAAGGGCCGCTCGGCCAGCTTGACGATCTCGGCAAGCTCTTCCACGCTCTTGCTGCCTGCCGGAGGAGTCATGTTCTTCAGGAAGGGCAGACCGGCGGCGTCCACGTCCATGGCCATGGCAAAGCAGCCGCTGGCCTTGGCCTGCGCCATTTTTTCCTTGATGGTGTCGATGTTCCAAGGCTTGATGGTGGGCACACCGCAGCCGCCTGCCGCGCCGATGGCCTTGGTGGCCATTTCCATCACGGTGGGGTTGGTGCCGTCACCGGTAAAGGCCGCGATGCCATTTTCTGCACAGGCGCGCACCAGAACATCGTTATAGGTCATATCGGTGTAGGCTTCGGAGTAGTGCAGGTTCACCGCACCCACCGGGCCTGCAAAGAAGGGGTACTTGAAGCTTTTGCCAAACAGCTCCACGTGGGTGTCCGGCGTGCCGCCCTCACACAGGGTGTCCATGTTCACACGGATCTCGGCCCACTTATTATAATTGCGGATGGCGGTATCGCCCACGCCCTTGGCACCGGGGCCCGGGATCTGGTTTTTGCAGGCCACGCCGTTGCACACCGGGCAGGCCTTGCAGTATTTGCCAATGCACTCACGGGCATTGGCCAGCACTTCAGGATAAGTCATAAGAAAGCATCCTCCTTTTTTATTCCACTCTGCGGCCGCAAAGATTTCCCGCCGCAGTACTCTCCTGCTTCATCATAGTCCGGTTCAACCGCTTCGTCAAGGGCTTTTGCTGCATCCCTGAATTTTTTGCCGTTTTTTGCCTGCACAGAGATGTCGTTTTGAAAAAAACATTTTTTTCAAAAAATCCTTGACAAAAGCGGTTCTTTCAGGTATTATAGTGTGGCGCTGCGGCGCACAACCGAATATGGAAAGATGGCTGAGTTGGTCTAAGGCGCACGACTGGAAATCGTGTAACGTGTCAAAAGCGTTCTGGGGTTCGAATCCCCATCTTTCCGCCAGAAATCCGGAACCTTTGGGTCCCGGATTTTTTGTTTTATCGGCTCATTTTTCATTTTAAAAAAAGTGCTTGACAAATGCGCACCTTTCAGGTATTATAGTAGAGCGCTGTGACGCACAACTGAATATGGAAAGATGGCTGAGTTGGTCTAAGGCGCACGACTGGAAATCGTGTAACGTGTCAAAAGCGTTCTGGGGTTCGAATCCCCATCTTTCCGCCAGAAGTCCGGAACCTTTGGGTTCCGGACTTTTTGTTTTATCCGGCTTCGCTTGACTTTTGCCTGCCGTTCCGCTATGCTGAATAAAATATCTTCTCACAAAAGGAGGATTTCTTATGGCATCTTCCCGCAAAAAAAAGCGCGGTGTCGGCCGCGTGGTACTGATCCTGATCCTGTGCCTTGCCCTGATCGCAGTGATCGCCGTTACGGTCGGCTACAGTCTGGTGGCCCGCCGCGTGAAAGCCCTGCAGGCCGGCGCGGCATTCACCTTTGATTACGAGGCGGTATCCACTGCCGATTCCCCCGCCCTGTACACCATCCTGCAAAAAACCGGCTCCACAAAGGGCACAGTCAGCGGCCTGTACGCGCCGGACGCTCTGCAGCTGAGCATCACGGCCCCGGGCGCGGTCATTCCCGCCGACCCGCTCACCCGCGTGTACGTCAGCGGCAGCGAGACATTATACGATGTGGGGCAGTTGTACAAGAACATCCGCTCCTCCATCACCGGCAGCTACCCGCTGACAAGCTTTCTGATGCCGGACTGGACCCTTGGCAATTATATCTCGCAGGCCCAGCTGGCCAGCCTTCTGGGCGTTGGTACCGAGGCCACCAGCCTGCAGGACATGACTGAATTTGAATTGCCGCAGAAAAAGCCGCAGCGCGTGCAGCCGGAAGGTGCGCTGGACGGCTACCTTTACTATCAGCTGGACACCGGCGACACCAGTGCTTCTGCCCCGGTGCTGGTCATCGGCTTTGAAAAGAGCAAATTCTTTGAGGATCCCCTCCCGGTACACATCCTGCTGACCATCCCGGAGCATCAGGTCCGCATCCAGCTCACCGGCACCGTAAGTGCCCAGACTGTGGTGCTCACCGCGCCCACCTCCCGCATGAAGGATGAGGACATTCAGACTCTGGTGCAGATCCGTGATACCATCCAGAGCGTGCTGCAGTTTGTGCAGAGCACTGCCGACAGCATGCAAAAGGCAGGCTGACCATAGATCAGCACGCAAAATCCGGAACCTTTTCAGGGCCACTTCCGGAATAAAAGCAGCAGCGCCCGCCGGGCTTGAACCTCTCGGCGGGCGCTGCTTTTATCGTTTTTGCCGTCCGCGATCAGACGGTCTCTTTTTTCTTGCGGGGTGCGCACTTGCGCTTGGGCTTCTCCGCAGCAGGCTTTTCCTCTGCAGCGGTCTCTGCCTTTGCAGGCTCAGCCTTTTCCGCTGCCTTGGCGGCAGTCTTTTTGGCTGCGGTCCTGCGGGCAGGCTTTTCTGCGGGTGCAGCTTCTGCCTTCACCGTTTCTTCCGCTTCGGCGGTCTTAGGCTCTTCTGCCTTGGCGGCAGCCGCCTTTTTGGTGGTCCGGGGCTTGCGGGCTGCAGGCTTCCTGGCCGGTGCCTTTTCCTCTGCCGGAGCTGCTGCAGCTTCCGCAGCGGGTTCTTCAGCCTTCTTGACGGCACGCTTTGCGCGCTCCTTTACCTCGGCAATGGTCCACAGCTGATCGTCTGCACCGGGCACTTCCTGCCAGATCTGCAGCACCGTGCCCACGTCAGCGCCCATACCGACTGTATCCACGCACTTGCCGCCTGCCCAAGAAGAGCGCAGGCGCACCTTGCCTTCCGGGGTGGGCTGGACCGTCCACATCTGGGAGGTGCCGCCCACATCCTCCCACAGATGCAGCCATGTGCCGTTGGCAGTACCGGTCATGGTCAGGTCCAGCAGCTTGCCGGAAGCACGGTTGCGGATGCGGTAAACGCCGTCTCCCACACGGATGAAGCTCCACTCCTGCTCGGGCTTGTGCTCGTACTTGCCCAAGCGGACGGTGCCGGCTCCCTTGACGCCTTCCACAGCCTGAATGACATTGCCGGTGTGTGCGGCAATGGTATAGAAGTGATCCGCTCCGATCACAGTCTGTGCAACAGTTTTCATGATTTTTCCCTCCTATTGGAATTGCGGCAGCCGGGTCCTGCCTGCAGCCGCCTTTTGTTTACGCGCAGCCCGCATAAAATGCAGGCTTTTTTGTTCTCCTTATGGTAAATGATACCACATATCGTGATTTTCTACAAGCAAATCGACCATCCTTTAGCAAAACAGACAAAAAGAGACACTCTTTCCGCCTGTTTTTCTCCTGCTCGACCGTCTCTATGCGGCTCCTTTTGCGGTGCCGCACCTCTCGACTTTTTGTCGTACATGCGCTATACTATGTGCCAGCATCCCTTGCGCATCTGCCAAAGCTATCCGCCGCTCTGCTGCAGGGGCGGTTTTTTTCTCACCTTATACAGAGGGAGGCCCTTTCATGGCATCGAACGAGCTCAATATCCAGCAATACAAAAAAATGACCGAGACCCCCATCCCCAAACTGATTCTGGGGCTTGCCGCTCCCACGATCTTAAGCATGCTGATCACCAGCATCTACAATCTGGCCGACACCTTTTTTGTGGGCCAGATCTCCACCAGCGCTTCCGGCGCGGTAGGCGTCGCTTCCAGCCTGATGGCCATTATTCAGGCTCTGGGCTTTACGCTGGGCCACGGCTCCGGCACCATTATCAGCCGCAGTCTGGGCAGCAGGAACACCAAAGCAGCCACCCGGTTCGCTTCCACCAGCTTTTTCACGGCGCTGGCCGTTGGTGTGGTGCTGGCCCTCATCGGCCTTGCCACGCTGCCCGACTTCATGCTGCTGCTGGGCAGCACCGAGACCATCCTGCCCCACGCCTGCGCCTATGCGCGGCCCATCCTCATCGCGGCCCCGCTGATGATCTCCAGCCTCGTGATGAACAACATCCTGCGCTACGAGGGCAAGGCCAATTTTGCCATGATCGGCCTTGTGACCGGCGGCGTGCTGAACATCCTGCTGGACCCCGTTTTCATGTTCGTGCTGGGCCTTGGCACCGCCGGTGCAGGCATCGCCACGGCTCTCAGCCAGACGGTCAGCTTTTTCATCCTGCTGTCCATGTTCCTGCGGGGCAAAACGGTCAGTCAGTTCCGCCTCCATTCCGTCACCCGCGAAGCACGGGAATTCGGCATGATCCTGATCGGCGGTGCTCCCAGCTTTGGCCGTCAGGGTCTGAACAGCATCGGCGGCATGCTGCTGAACATCGCCGCCCGCAGCTATGGCGACGCTGCCGTGGCCGGTATGAGCATCGTTTCCCGCATCTTCATGTTCATCATTTCGGTCGTCATCGGCGTAGGACAGGGCCTGCAGCCGGTAGCCGCATTCAACTATGGTGCACGCAAGTTCCGCCGGGTGCGGCAGGCGGCCATCTTCACCATGGGTGCCGCCTTCTGTATGCTGGTGGTTCTGGTCGCCCTGTGCTGGGTGGACAGCGATGCCCTCATCCGCCTGTTCCGCGACGACCCGGATGTGACCGCCGTGGCCCTGCCTGCCTTCCGCTTCCAGTGTCTGGCCATCCTGTTGCAGCCGGTGATGGTGGTGGCAAACATGCTGTTCCAGAGCGTAGGCAAGGCCGGACGCGCCACCTTTCTGGCCTGCTGCCGTCAGGGCGTGTTCTTTATCCCGCTCATCCTCATCCTGCCCCGCACGCTGGGACTCATGGGCGTGGAGACCTGCCAGCCCATTGCGGATGTGTTCACCTTTATCGTCTCCCTGCCCTTTCTGCTGGCGTTCCTGAACCAGCTGAGCCGGATGGACGACGCCGAAAAAGCCAGATCCGCTTCCTGAACCGCTGTCATAAAACTGTAACCAGCAGCCGTGTTTTCCTGCAATGGAAAGCACGGCTGTTTCGTATTATAATTGAACTGGGAAATCAAGGAAGTCCCTGCTTTCTTCTCTGTGTACTGTTTCAGGCCTTTCAAAGGAGTGATCTTTATGAAGTGTACCGTTTCCCGCATCGGCTGCGCTGCCGCCTGCATGGCGCTGTGCCTTGCTCTTGGCTGCAGCTGCAGCGTGCTGCCGCCCGCTTCCGGCAAGCCTGCTGCGGCGGCTCCCTCTGTCCCCACCGACAAAAATGGAAATCTGCTTTACGACAGTTCCCGCCTGGATGACGGTCGGCTGCGGATGCTTTACGGTTACGACAGTTCCGGCAACAGCTGCACGGTGCTCTGCGGCGGAAAAGTCCTGTACCAGTCCCTCCGCAGCGAAAATGTAAGCCTTTTGCAGGATACCGTGACCGGTGAGACAGACTACTGGTTCCGCACCTGGGCCGATCCGGATGCCCGGTGCGGCCGCCGCAGCGGCCTGTTCGACAAAAGCGGCAGCGAAGTAATGGCCTTTGACGGCGAACAGAGTGCCACCTTGCAGAACGGCCTGCTGGTGTTGCATGAAAACACCGGCATCAACGAAGCCGCCCCCACCGGTGCCTGTCAGGTCATCGACCTTGCCACCGGCAAGAGCCTGCCGGTGCCGGAAGGCGCTTACAACTGCATCGTCTGCGGGGACTATCTGGTGTTCAACTGCTACGCCCGCCCGGCAGGCCTTGCCGAGGATGAGTGGGACGACAACATAAACCTGAACAGCTGGGTCATCGTCCAGACCCGGGACGGCACCCAGACCCTCCGTGCCGACTCCACCTATGCCTACAGGATCTCCTATTCGCCTGACGAGCTGGACGGCTGGGTGGAACTGGACACCTACACCGCCTCCGGTGCGCCCACCACCCAGACGCTCTACAACCCCTCCACCGGTGAAAGCTTTGCTGATCTCCAGAAGGTGTGCGGCAGCGGCACCGCCTGCTTCAAGACCAGCGATGGCCGCTATGAGCTGCGGGATCTCACCACCGTGGACCGCACCCTCATCGGCACCTTCGACGACCAGCCCAGCAGCTATTTCCCGGGCTATGTGGTCACGTGGCGCACGAGCGGCGACTTTGGCTATGACCTGAACGACCTTGTTACCGGTGAGGTGACACCGCTGTACGCTTCCAGCGTCATGGGCGACACCATCGCCCTTTACTACGAGGATGGCCGCCTGAAGGTGTTCAGCACCGCCACTGGCGACCTGATCACCGACACCGCCGTGGAGCCGGTGGACAACCAGCAGAGCGCCATGATGAACAACGAAGGCGACGGCTATGTCTGGCTGGAACTGCGGGATAACGACCGCTATGAAACTACCGCCACCCGCGTTTACGGTCCGGAGGGTCTTGTCTCCGATCTGACCCACCTGCAAAGCAAATACTATGCCCTGAACTACCTCACCACCACGCCGGAGGGCAGGCCGCTGTATTACGGCACCACCGAAGCCCCCAGCCGCAGCGGCTCGCTGTGCGATGTGCTGGATGAGACCGGCAATGTAGCGCTTGGGCTGGGCGATCTGGGCAGCTGCTACAGCTACTACGGCAACAGCCTGAACCAGCTGCCGGATCATGTATTTGTGGCACGCCGAGGCTTTTACTACGGCTGGATGGATACCGACGGCAAATGGCTTTACTGCCGCAGCATTTTCTCTTCCATCAATGCCGACGACGAAATGGGCTACTGACCCAATAGGAGGAACGCCTTATGAAAAATGCTAAAATTTCCCGCCGAAGCTTTCTGCTGGGCCTTGCCGCCTGCTCTGCCGCAGGCATCCTGACCGCCTGCAAGGGAGCTGACACCCCCGCCAGCAGCGCGTCCACCTCGCCGGAAGCACCCGCCTCTTCCGTGAGCGAGTTTGAACCCATCGGGCTGTTCTCGCCGGAAGAGTTTCCCAAGCTGGACGGCAGCACCGCCTGCATCCCGCTGATGGCACAGATGATGGCCGACACCACCGGCCTTGATCTGGAAGTAGCCCAGAGCGGCATTTCGGTCAGCACCACGGCCTATGCGTGGGAAAACTTTGGCCTGTACCCGGATGAGGAGTACACTGCCAGGATGCTGGTGGTCTACGAAGCACCGGACTACGTAAAGGAAGAATTGCAGGAGGCCGGTGCCCAGCTGGAACAAAAGCCCATTGGCCGGGACGCACTGGTGTTCATTGTGAATGAGAACAATCCGGTCCAGAGCCTGACCCGGCAGCAGCTGAAGGACATCTACGCCGGTAAGATCACCAACTGGAAGGATGTAGGCGGTGACGATCTTGCCATCGTGCCCTTCCAGCGGGGCGAGGACTCCGGCAGCCAGACTCTGTTCCGCAAGCTGCTCATTCAGGGCGGCGAACTGATGGACCCGCCCACCGAGCTGGCTCCCGCTGCCATGGGTGAGCTGGTGGACAGCATTGCCGCCTACAACAACAGCGCCAACGCCATCGGCTTCTCGGTGTATTACTACATCGACCAGATGTACTCCCAGCCCGGCCTGCGTCTGCTGGCCGTGGATGGTGTCACCCCTTCCAACGACTCCATCGCCAGCGAAAGCTACCCGCTGTGCAACGAGTTCTATGCCGTTCTCCATGCGGACGCTGCCGCCGACAGCCCGGAGCGTCAGCTCTACGATTGGCTGGACACCGCCGCCGGGCAGGACTGCATCAAAAAATCCGGTTATGTAGCGGTGGCACCCACCACTGCAGCGAACAGTGCCGTCTGATCTTCCAGCAATTGACAGCCTTCTGCATTTCTGTTACAATATTACACATAAATGTTGAAACTTTTTTTGCAAAGGAAGGCTCAGTATGGACAATTCCTCCTCCCATGTGGAAAGCCGCTGGCGCACCCAGCTGCGCAACCGCATCATTCAGGCCTCCAGTCTGCTGGAAATTTTGCTCTCCGGCCTTGTGCTCATCGGTCTGCTGCTCAGCGCTGTGCCGCTCATCAAGTGGATGCCCGGCCTGCTGTTTGACGGCAACGAAGTGGAGATCCGCATTTTTCTGGAGCGGAGCCTTGACATCGTGATCGGCATTGAGTTCATCAAGATGCTGGCCAAGCACAGCCCCGGCAGCAGTCTGGAAGTGCTGCTCTACGCCATTGCCCGCCATCTGGTGGTGGGCCATGACTCGGCAGTAGAAAACCTGCTCAGTGTGGGAGCCATCGCGCTGATCTTCATTGTACGCAAGTTCTTCTTTGTCCCAGCTTTCGGTGCCCACCTGCCGGACGGCCACCCGGCACCGGATCTTTCGCCCCGCCAGAGCGGCATCCCTGCCGACGAGGTTTTCTCCCGCCTGAAGGAGCACGTCAGAACGGAGGTCTCCGAGGCCATTCCTTCCGAAGAAGAGACTTTTGACGAGTACGATTTTGAGCAGGCCGCCCCGGAACCAAAATAACATAAACAAAAATGCCCCGCAGCACTGCCGGAAAACCAGCAGACTGCGGGGCATTTTATGATGCTTTATTTTTTATTGTGCTTTCCGAAGCGGTACTCTTTGCCCTCGCGGATGCGCTGGATATTGGCGCGGTGCATATAGATCACCATACCGGACATAAAACCGGAGCCAATGGCGCACACCAGCATATCACCGGCGGCATAGCCCTGCAGGGAACCGTAAATGATCGTCAGCACCGGGTAGAGTGCTGCCATGGTCACGCTGCCCAGCGACACCATACCGGTGGGGATCAGGCACACCAGAAAGATAATGGCCAGAAAAGGCAGCAGCACCGGCTGGATGGCCAGAATGGCACCCGCTGCCACCAGTACGCCCTTGCCGCCTTTGAAGCCAAAGTACAGCGGGTACAGATGGCCCAGCACTGCAAAGATAGCGGCCAGATAGACGCCCAGATACGGCGACACACCGGCGTCGGCAGGCAGAAGCTGGAACAGCCACCGGCCGATGCACACGGCCAGAACGCCCTTGAGCACATCGCCTGTCGCGGTCATGGCGGCAGCCTTCTTGCCAAAGGTGCGCAGCATGTTGGTCATGCCGGCTGCACCGCTGCCATGATTGCGCACGTCGTCATGATATACGAATTTGCTGACGAGGATACCGGTATCCACACTGCCCAGCAGGTACGCCTGCAGGATGGTGGCTGCGGCGATCAGGATCGTTTTCATCATTAAGACAGATGCCTCCTTTGCGGGCGCTTACACGTCCTTTGCGCCCACTTCGCCGGAGCCGCGCTCACGCACGACCAGACGGATGGGAGTGTGCTCCAGACCAAAGTTCTCGCGGATCTGGTTGATGATATACCGCTGATAGCTGAAGTGGAACAGCTGCTTCGAGTTCACAAAAGCCACGAACGTCGGCGGGCGGGTGGATGCCTGGGTCAGGTAGAAGATCTTCAGGCGGCGGCCCTTGTCGCTGGGCGGCTGCATCCGGGCAGTTGCACGGGCCAGCATCTCGTTCAGCACACCGGTGGGCACGCGGGCACCGTTCTGGCTGTCCACATCCCGGATGAGCTGCATGAGCTTGTTCACGTTGTAGCCGGTCTGAGCGGAAATGAAGATGATGGGTGCATAGCCCATAAAGCTGAAGCACTCGGCATAGCCGCGGCGCTGCAGCTCCATGGTGTTGGTCTCCTTGCCTTCCACGGCATCCCACTTGTTCACAACGATGATGCATGCCTTGCCCTGATCATGGGCGTAACCAGCCACCTTGCTGTCCTGCTCGGTAAAACCGACGGTGGCATCCACCAGGATCAGCGCCACGCGGCTGCGCTCCACGGCAGCCAGTGCGCGCACCACCATATAGCGCTCCAGTCCATCGGTGATGTTGCTGCGCTTGCGCAGACCGGCGGTATCGGTAAAGATGAACTTGCCATAAGCGTTATCCACCGGGGTATCGATCGCATCCCGGGTAGTGCCCGCCTCGTTTGCCACGATCATGCGGTTCTCGCCCAGAATGCGGTTAGTCAGGCTGGACTTGCCCACGTTGGGACGGCCGATGATGGCCACCGGGATACGGTCCTCTTCCACCACGGTCTCACTGAAATCGAGGTGGGCACACACGGCATCCAGCAGGTCGCCGGTGCCGTGGCCGTGCACGGACGAAATGGGCATTACCTCATCAAAGCCGAGGTTGTAGAACTCGTACATCTCCATGGGGGCCTCGCCCACCTTATCGCACTTGTTCACGGCCAGAATGATGGGCTTGTGGCTGCGGCGCAGCATGTGGGCCACGTCCTCGTCGGCTGCGGTCAGGCCGTCGCGCACATCCACAACCATAATGATGCAGTCTGCGGTGTCAATGGCGATCTCGGCCTGCTCCCGCATGTGGGCCAGAATGCCCTCGGTGGCCTTGGGCTCGATGCCGCCGGTATCCACCAGCAGAAATTCGTGGCCGTTCCACTCGCAGTTGGCAAAAATGCGGTCGCGGGTAATGCCCGGCGTGTCCTCCACGATGGCAAGGCGCTGGCCGCATAATTTATTGAACAGGGTGGACTTGCCCACGTTGGGGCGGCCCACCACCGCTACGATCGGTTTGCTCATAGGGGTTCCTCCTTTCTTACAACCCTCTCAGGCACGGCTTACGCCGCGCCAGCTTCCCCGAAAAGGGAAGCTTTTATCACTTCTGCCGAAAGATGCATAAAGCCTCGCCCTTCGGGAGAGGTGGCATCGCGCAGCGATGACGGAGAGGGTTTTCTTTTATGCTCTTCTTCTCCTTGCAATGTGCAGGCCGCTGCGCAGCAGGGCACGGGCTTCATCGCCGCCGGCTGTGGGCAGCACCTCCACCTTCACGCCAAGGCGCTGGGCCAGCTGGTCGATGGTGATGTCGTCCAGAAAGGTGTCTTTTTCCTCCCGCAGCATCACGGCGGGCACACCCAGTGTGCCGCTGGTCAATCTGCCCTCGCACTGGGCAATGATATCGGTCGCCGTCACAAGACCGGCCACCCCCACATTGCCGCCGAAGAATTTGTTCTTGATGGTGTGCACCGTCACCTCCACCATGGGATACTGGCGGTGCAGCTCGGCCATCATCTGGTGGATGAGCGGCGACGCCATTTCGCCCGTGACCACGTCCATCTTTTTGGTGCCGTAGATGCGGTGGGGCTTTTCCAGTTCGGCCAGAAATTCCGAAGCGTACAGGCGCATCATTCCCACACCGTTTTCCAGCTGGTCAAAGTCCTCGTAGAACTCCTCCGGCGGGATGGGCCTGCCTGCCTTGAGATACCATTCATCGCTGGGATAGATGATGCGCTTGCCATGGCGGCGCTTGCACTCATCGCCGAATTCTTCCATGATGTCGATGACCTCGGCACTGGTGGCTGCGTCGTAGGGCGTCTGCCGGAACAGCTTCTCGCGGTAGTCCGTCACGCCGCAGGGCACCGCAGCGATGCTCTGCACCATGGGGGTCAGTTCCAACAGGTCACTCAGGGTACGGCGCAGCTCGTCACCGTCGTTGATGCCGCGGCAGAGCACCAGCTGGCAGTTGACGGCAATGCCGCCCTCCACCAGACGCGGCAGGTACTTGAGCACCTCGCCGCCGCGCTTGTTGGCCAGCATCCGCACACGGAGCTGCGGGTTCGTGGTGTGCACCGAAATGTTGATGGGCGAGATGTGCATCTTGATGATGCGGTCGATCTCGTGGTCCTGCATGTTCGTCATGGTGATATAGTTGCCGAACAAAAAGGAAAGCCGCTCGTCGTCGTCCTTGAAATAAAGGCTCTCGCGCATTCCAGGAGGCAGCTGGTCGATGAAGCAGAACATGCAGTGGTTGGAGCAGGAGTGCTTCTGGTCGCCCAGATAGGTCTGGAAATCGCAGCCAAAGGGGCCGCGCTCCGTGCGCTGCACGTCCCACTCGCGGATGCCGTCTGCCACCCTTGCTTTCAGATGGAAGCTTTTGCTGTCGGTGTAGAAATCGTAGTCCAGACTATCGTTCAGCTCGTTCTCATCCACGCTCAGAAGTTCATCGCCTGCAGCAAGGCCCAGCGCTTCCGCTTCGCTGCCGGGGTCCACCCGTGCGATCTTCATTGCCACCGCATCCACCTCCTTTTCCTTTATAAAAGGTCTCTTTTCCGCACAAACGGCCGAGAGTTCGTTCTTTTTACAGAACAAGAAGGGGAAGGCATGCGCCCTCCCCTTCTGTACATAACACCATTATGCCACCAATTACGCGCAAATTAGGCCTTCTTGATGACTTCCTCGCCCTTGTAGTAACCGCAGTTGCCACATGCCTGGTGGGGGAGCTTCAGAGAGCCACAGTTGCTGCACTTGACCAGTGCGGGGGCCTCCAGCTTCCAAACATTGCTGCGACGCTTGTCGCGGCGGGCCTTGGAAAGATGTCTCTTAGGTACTGCCATATTTTTGCACCTCCTTGATGGGTTTATCAGTTCAGCAGTGATTTAAGGATTGCGAGCCTTGTGTCTACGGGAGCTTTGGCCTGCTCTGTCGGCTGACAGGTGCATTCCGCCTTCTTTTTGCCGCACACGGGACAAAGCCCGGCGCAGTCGGCACTGCAAAGCAGCACCGTGGGGATCTGGAACATAAATTCCTGGCTGAGCCATTCGTCCACATCCAGATGGCCTTTTTCGTCCAGCGGAAGATCGAAATCCGGATCATCCAGATCCCGTTCCTTGACTGTCCACTCCGTATCGACCGTCTCTTCCCGAACGACCGGGTCGAGGCAGCGGGCGCACTCTCCGTGCACCGATGCGTTTGCCCGCAGTGTCATCCGGATCTCTTTGCCATCCGTCTCTGCGTTGAACACGGCAGTGACAGGCTCCGGGATCCTTGCCCCGGCATAATCATGAGCAGATAAATCACACTGAAACTCTGCATGATAGGGTTGTCTGCCGGTGGCGATAAACTTTCTCAGGTCAAATTGCATAGTACACCTCTAAAAGGCTGCTTTGTTAGTATAGCGCCAAAGCACCCCTTTGTCAACACCAAAACAGGCAGAAAACCGAAAAAATTTATTTTTTCTTCGGTCTTCTGCCTGTTGCATAGAGTTCAGATTCCGAAATTCAACAGATCACTGGTATTTCTTCACGTTGTGGGGCAGAGCAGCCTCGTCAGCGCTGACCGTCACAGTCACCTTGACGCTGTCGCCTGCAATGGCAGCGATCTCGTCCAGCACGACGCCCAGACGGTTCAGATCGTGATCCAGCACCTTCAGGATGCCGTCGATGTACAGGTCGGTGATATCGTAGTTGCTTGCCATCAGGCCAGCAATGAAGCCGTACAGCATTTCGCCGCCGGAGATCTTGTACTCGTCCAGATCGATCAGACGTGCAGAAGAAGAGATGTCGTAGGTGAGCTTCATGCCCTTTTCAACGACGACCACGTTGCCCTTGGAGGTCTTGACCGCATCATTGATCTGGTCGATCATAGCCTTGGTCTTGCCGGAGCCCTTGGTACCAACAATCAGTTTAATCATAGTTCAGTCCTCCTGTATTTTCCACGCCTTGCGGCGGGAGATCATTGTCATTTACTTCAGCTTTGCTTCCAGCTCGGCAGTCAGGCCCTCGTAGCCCGGCTTGCCCAGCAGTGCAAACATGTTCTTCTTATAGCTCTCAACGCCCGGCTGGTTGAAGGGGTTGACACTGAGCAGGTAGCCGCTGCATGCACATGCACGCCAGAAGAAGTAGATCAGGTAGCCCACATTGTAGGCGGTCAAGTCGTCCACCTCGATCAGCACCTCGGGCACGCCGCCGTCGGTGTGTGCCAGAATGGTGCCTTCCATGGCCTTGCGGTTGACAACGCTCATGTTCTGGTTTGCCAGGAAGTTCAGGCCGTCAAAGTTGCCTTCCAGCGGGTCGATGAACAGATCCTGTGCAGGCTTCTTCACATCCACGATGGTCTCGAACATGGTGCGGGAGCCTTCCTGAATGAACTGGCCCATGGAGTGCAGGTCGGTGGAGAAGATGCAGCTTGCGGGGAACAGGCCCTTGTTGTCCTTGCCCTCGCTCTCGCCGAACAGCTGCTTGTACCACTCGTTCATCAGGGCGAAGTCCGGCTCGTAGCACTCCAGGATCTCCACGCTCTTGCCCTTGCGGTACAGGATGTTGCGGATGGCAGCGTACTTGTAGGCATCGTTGTCCTTGCCCAGCACGGAGAAACGCTCCATGGAGTCGGCAGCGCCCTTCATCAGGTCGTCGATGCTGATGCCGGCAGCGGCAATGGGCAGCAGGCCCACAGCGCTCAGCACGGAGTAACGGCCGCCCACGTCATCGGGGACCACGAAGGTGGGCCAGCCCTGTGCATCGGCCAGCTGCTTCAGAGTGCCCTTGGCACGGTCGGTGGTGGCGTAGATGCGCTTGTTGGCTTCTTCCACGCCCATTTCCTTTTCCAGCAGCTCACGCAGCACACGGAATGCCAGAGAGGTCTCGGTGGTGGTGCCAGACTTGGAGATGACATTGATGGAGAAGCGCTTGCCCTTGCACAGGTTGATGATGTTGTTCAGGTAAGTGGGGCTGATGCTGTTGCCGCAGAAGTAGATCTTGGGGCCGTTCTCCAGTTCATTGTGGAACTGGCCCTTGACGGCCTCGATCACAGCGCGGGCACCCAGATAGCTGCCGCCGATGCCGGCAACCACCAGCACATCGGAATCCTCGCGGATCTTGGCAGCTGCTTCCTTGATGCGGGCAAACTCTTCCTTATCATAATCGCGGGGCAGGTACATCCAGCCAAGGAAATCATTGCCCGGGCCGGTCTTTGCTTCCAGCTGGTTATGCGCGGCCTCTACCTGCGGGTAGATGGCTTCATATTCCTCTTCACTGATAAAACTGGAGAGGTGCTTGGTGTTCAACGTGACACTCATTTTATTATAACCTCCAAACGATTTGCAGGTTCTCAGCCCTGCGAGGAAATATCTTGGTATAAGTGTACCGTTCCCTCCGGGCAAAGTCAAGGTCAAAATCCTTGGATTTCATACAATTTTAATAGTGTTTTTTTGTTTCTTCATCCAGAATTGTTCACCCAGACAGTTCCATGCAGCCTGCCGCCGCGCCCTTTTGTACGCTGAAGCGTGCATTCAGTTATCCCGGCCGGTCAGCGCGTCCCACAGAAGGCCGAAAGCCGTGCCAAAATCCATTTTTGGCGCATCCGCCGCCGCGCGGATCTCGTATTCGCCCAGCAGCGTTTCCCCGCTCAGGACACGCACCGTGCCCACCGCCTGCCCCTGCTGCACCGGCGCGTCCAGCGCATCCGGCAGATCAGCCCGGGCGGTCAGGGCAGCGCTGCCCTCCTTGGGCATCAGCAGGGTCCCGGGCAGGGCAGCGTAATCCAGCGGCACGCTCTCCTCCGCGCTGCCTTTTACCTTTATAAGCAGCGGCTGGTCTTCCACTGCCGGCAGCGGCACGGCCCGGTAGGCCGCAAAGCCGTAGTCCAGCAGGGTGGTGGCTGCGTCGAACCGGTCGGAGCTGGAAGGTGCGCCCAGTACCACCGCAATCAGATTCAGCCCGTCCCGGGTGGCGCTGGCGCTGATGCACACCCCCGCACCGCTGGTGGTGCCGGTCTTGAGGCCGGTGATGCCGTTATACCGCCGCAGCAGCTTGTTGGTGTTCACCAGCTGGGTGGCACCGCCCCGCAGGGTGTCGGTCCAGATGCCGGTGTAGTGCAGCACCTCCGGGCAGGTGTTCAGGATGTACCGGCTCATCACCGCCACATCCCGGGCCGTGGAAAGGTGGCCCTCGGCGTCCAGTCCACAGGCATTGTGAAAGACCGTGTTCGTCATGCCCAGCTCTGCGGCGCGGGCGTTCATGCTCTGCACAAAGCCCTGCTCGCTGCCGCCCACCAGCTCCGCCACAGCCACAGCGGCGTCGTTGGCGGAGGACACGCAGATAGCTTTTATCATCTCGTCCAGCGTGAACTGCTCGCCGGGCTCCAGCCAGATCTGACTGCCGCCCATGTGGTAGGCGTGCTCGCTCACCGGCACCGGCGTGTCCATGGTCAGCTGTCCGTTGTGCACCGCTTCAAAGGTAAGCAGCAGGGTCATCACCTTGGTGATGGACGCAATGGGCATCTGCTGGTCGGCGTTCTTTTCGTACAGCACCGTGCCGGTCTGCTGGTCGATGAGACAGGCGGCGCGGCAGGGCAGTTCCAGCGCAGGCGGCTCTGCGGTAAGCTGCACCGGCCCCTGCGGCTGCACCGCCGTCTGCACCGCCGGGCTCTGCCGACGCAGGCCGCCGCCCTGTGCCGTGCCAAAGGCCAGCGCAAACAGCCAGAAGCACACCACCCCCGCGCACAAAAGCGCCAAGTTTTTTCGCTCCATTCCGGTCCCTCCCTGCGCAATGTCTCTTGGTGAGAGAGTATGCGGACAGCGGGCGCTTTAGAAGCCGTGTTTTCGCCCCATGCAGCATCCCGCGGCATCTTTTCAGGGATTTCTCATGCATTTTTCCCAAAAAGACTTGACTTTTGCCCCTCATATCGTGTAAATTGTAGATGAACCCAAGAGGGTCATTGCTTTAAAACTTGTGGAATCATTGTAGGAGGATACTACCAATGAACATTTCTCGTCGTTCTTTCCTGAAGCTCGCCGCTCTGTCCACTGCTGCTGTTGCAGTTTCCGCTTCCATGACCGGCTGCGCAACCGTCTTTACCCCCAACCTGACCATTGTTTATCAGGAGGAAAAGACCGGTGAAATTTACGCCTTTACCGGCACTGAGGCCAATGTCAAGGCAGGCGGCAAGATGTGGGAGAATGGTAAAAAGACCGTCCAGTCCAAGGAGCAGTTCTTCCTTGATCTGCTGAAGGATGTCGAGGGCTGGTCTGAAAGCGAAGAAGTTACAAAGAAGATCACTGCCGAGCTGGCAAAGGACTATAAGATGGATGGTAAAATGGTCACTGATGTCGAGCCCACGGTCAAGAGCACTGCCACCGCGCACACCATCACCTTTACCTTTAAGGTCAAAGAAAACGCATAAACTGTATTTCTTCAGGAGACAGGCTTTGCGGTCTGTCTCTTTTTGTTTGTGCTTAACTTTGGTCGTCTTACGCAAAAACGCTTGACTATTTTTACCAAAAACGCTACACTAAAGGTGGAATAGCCCACTCCGGGCTGTATTGCTTCAATTTGTGGAATGATTTTTATTTATTAGGAGGATACTACCATGATTCTGTCTCGTCGTTCTTTCCTGAAGGTCGCAGGTCTGTCCGCTGTTGCTGTTGCAGGTGCTTCCATGTTCACCGGCTGCAGCGTCAACAATCTCTTCTCCACCGGTGTTGTCTATTCCGCTAAGGAAGGCTCTGGCATCGATAAAGCACTCATCAAAGCGCTGAATGAGAACAAGTTTGCTAACGCTGTTCCCGGCCACTCCGATCTGTACTCCAACGACGATGCTAAATGCAAGAGCACTGTTCAGAACCAGCTGAATGGTGCTCAGCTGCTCTCTGATATCCCCGGTGCAAAGGATGTTGAGGTTGATACCGCTACTATCACCTTTAAGCTGAATGAGAAGGGCGAGAAGGTCGTTGAAAACGGCAAGCAGGTCTACGTTATCAGCGCTGTGCTGAAGAAGAAGACTTCCACCTCTACCAACGGCTGATTTTCCCACGCCATCCCATGAGAGACGGGCATTTGCCCGTCTCTTTTTGTTTTGCCCCGCCTGCGCATATCCGCTCTTGCACTGCATGGCCGCTGTGATATATAATAAAGAGTATTGCAAGCATCACCCCGTTTTTAGTCGAAAGGATACCCTCTCATGCGAGTTTGTTTTTATACCCTTGGCTGCAAGGTCAACCTGAACGAGACCGGCGCACTGGAACAGCTGTTCCGCGCCAACGGCTTCACCATTGCGCAGGAAGGTGAACCGGCCGATGTGTTCATCGTGAACAGCTGCACCGTAACCAACTTCGGCGACCAGAAAAGCCGCAAGTGGCTGCGCCGCAAAAAGCGCGAGAACCCCGGCGCGGTCACGGTGCTCACCGGCTGCTACCCGCAGGCCTTTCCGGAGGAAGCCGCCCAGTTCACCGAGGCCGACCTTGTGTGCGGCAACGGCGACCGCAAAGCCATTCTGGACAATGTGCAAAAGCTGCTGGACGGCCACGAGCGCATCGTTGCCATCACGCCTCATCAGCGCGGCGAAAAATTTGAGGAGCTGCCCGTGGAGCGGTTCGAGACCCACACCCGCGCCTTTATCAAGGTAGAGGACGGCTGCAACCGCCAGTGCGCCTACTGCGTCATCCCCCGGGCCCGCGGCCCGGTGCGCAGCCGCAGCGAAGCCAGCATCCTTGCCGAGCTGCGCCAGCTGGCCGCTTCCGGCTACCGCGAGGTGGTGCTCAGCGCCATCTCTCTGCCCAGCTACGGTCTGGACACCGGCACCAACCTCGTGGAGCTGGTGGAGCACTGCGCTCAGGTGGAGGGCATCCAGCGCATCCGTCTGGGCAGTCTGGACCCGGATATGCTCACGCCGGAGTTCATCACCCGCCTTGCCGCCGTGGAAAAGCTCTGCCCGCAGTTCCACCTGAGCCTGCAGAGCGGCTGCACCGCCACCCTGCGCCGGATGCGCCGTGTGTACACCGCCGAGCAGTACGCACAGGTGGTGGACCAGATCCGCGCCGCCTACGGTGCGCGCCCGGTCAGCTTTACCACCGACTGCATCTGCGGCTTCCCCGGCGAGACGCAGGCCGACTTTGAGGAGAGCTGCGAATTTTTGAAAAAGATCGGCTTTCTCAAGGTGCATGTGTTCCCCTACTCCCGCCGCAGCGGCACCCCGGCCTACGATTTCCCGGAGCAGGTGCACGAGCGGGAAAAGCAGGAGCGCAGCCGCGTGATGAACGGCATCGCCGAGGAGGTGCGCCGCGAGGTGCTGGCCGCCCATGTGGGCACCGAGGACGATGTGCTGCTGGAGACTCCCCTCTCCGGCACCCTGTTCACCGGCTACACCCGGCTGTACATCCCGGTGGTGGTGTCCGCCCCCGGCCATGTCAGCGGCGAGATCGTGCATGTACGCTTGGGCGAATACGACGGCGAGCGCGTCCGTGCAGCACTTTGCTGAGTTTACGCGATTAAAATTGTTGATTCTGTACACGAGGACAGATACAACAATTTTTTAACAAATTTTGCGTTTTATCCCTTTTCATCCGGCACGCTTTATGCTAAAATGAAAGTGGATCATCCCGGGCACAGCGCTGTTTGCAGCAGTGCGTTACCAATGTGCCCTGTAACACGCCCGCCCTGCGCGGCAGAACGCTGCCGACAGCCGGGTGCAGCCCGTTTGTTTTTAGCAAAGCAAGGAGAGAATTGGAATGAGTTTCAGAGGAATCAATACCACGGTCATCCAGATCCGCCGTCAGGTGTTCACCGAGGTGGCACGCATGGCTTACGCCAACGTCAAGGGCGAGCAGGCCAACCACCTGATGCGCAAGATCCCCTACACCATCATCCCCGGTGAGGAAGGCAAGCTGCGCAAGGACATCTTCCTGGAGCGCGCCATCGTTGAGGAGCGTGTGCGTCTGGCCATGGGTCTGCCCACCCGCCGCATGGACGAGCACAACAGTGTCGTCTCCGGTCTGGAGGATGCATCCATCGCCGATAAGTATTACGATCCCCCGCTGGTGAACGTGATCAAGTTTGCCTGCAACCGCTGCCCGGAAAAGCTGGTCAAGGTCTCCGACCTGTGTCAGGGCTGCCTTGCCCACCCCTGTATGGAAGTGTGCCCCAAGAAGGCCATCACATGGGAGAGCGGCCGTTCCACCATCGATCAGGACAAGTGCATCAAGTGCGGCCGTTGCGTCGGCGTGTGCCCCTACAACGCCATCGTCAAGACCGAGCGTCCCTGCGCCGCTGCCTGCGGCATGGGTGCCATCCACTCCGATGAGCTGGGCCGTGCCGAGATCGATTACAGCAAGTGCGTTTCCTGCGGCCAGTGTCTGGTCAACTGCCCCTTCGGCGCCATTGCGGACAAGGGCCAGATCTATCAGCTGATCCAGGGCTTCAACCGCGGCGACCACATCTATGCACTGGTGGCTCCCGCCTTTGTCAACCAGTTCCCGGGTCTGGCTTCCACCGGCAAGCTCAAGGCTGCCCTGAAGGCCGTCGGCTTCTGCGATGTGGTGGAGGTTGCCATCGGTGCCGACCTGTGCACCGTGGACGAGGCCCACGACTTCCTGGAGGAAGTGCCCGAAAAGCTGAACTTCATGGCTACTTCCTGCTGCCCGGCATGGAGCATGATGGCAAAGACCGCATTCCCGGATCTGGCCAAGAACATCTCCATGACCATGACCCCCATGGTGTTCACTGCACGCATGATGAAGAAGGCCGACCCCGAAGCCCGTATGTGCTTCATCGGACCCTGCGCCGCCAAGAAGCTGGAAGCTTCCCGCCGCACCGTCCGCTCGGATGTGGACTTCGTGCTCACCTTTGAGGAGCTGGCCGGCATCATCGAGGCAAAGGACATCGACGTGGCAAATCTGGAAGTCGATCCCAACGAGCAGGATCTGATCCACGCTTCCGCTGCAGGCCGCGGCTTTGCACAGTCCGGCGGCGTGGCAAAGGCCGTTGCCGATAAGATCAAGGAATGGCACCCGGATATGGATGTGAAGATCGCATCCGCACAGGGTCTGGCCGAGTGCAAGAAGCTGCTGATGCTGGCAAAGGCCGGCAAGTACAACGGCTACCTGCTGGAAGGCATGGGCTGCCCGGGCGGCTGCATCGGCGGCGCAGGCACCATTGCCGACCCCGCACGTACGGCCATCCAGCTGAACAAGTACGTCAAGGAAGCTCCCTTCGCTGACCCGGAGCAGAGCGCCTTTATGACCAACATTCATGTGCTGAAGGACGACCCCAACTTTGAGGTCTAAGCCGAACTAGTTTTTCAGGTTCCAACACCGGACGGCCTGCGGGCTGTCCGGTGTTGTGTTTTCCCGGTAAAAGACCGGGCTGCCTGCAGCATAGGAACCAGCAGGTCAAAAACATCTGTTTTTTGTTTCTGATGTGCAACGTTTTTGTGAAAGGTTCACGAAGCAGATTGACATTTTTGCACGTCCATGCTATTTTAGCATTGAAAATTCCGGTATTTCGTGTGCCGGACAAGGCCGCCTTTGCGGCAAAGAAAGGCAGATATCCATGACTAAGACCTGTCAACGCGTAAGCGCCGCCCTGCTTTCGGTACTGCTGCTGTGCATGTTCACCTTTGGTGCCAGCGCTGCTGCTACCCTGAACGTGGGCGTTAAATTCTGGAAGGAAAGATCCGATAAGGAATCCATGGCCAACTCCGGCATCGACACGGACCGCGATGCCAGCCTTACCCGCCAGTCCAACGGCACCTATACCCTCACCCTGCCCATCCGGCAGGTGAGCAAGATGGGCGTCACCGGTTACCTGACCGGCCTGACCATCGGCGATGTGAACTATACCGGCGCTGTGACCGGCGAGGTGTCCAAGGGCACCGGCGTGCTCACCATCAAGAACCTGCCCGCCTCGGTGCTGACCGGTGACGATGTCAACAAGTCCCTTACCGTGACCTGCAACATCCAGATGGATCTGAGCGTTCTGGGCGAGATCAATACTTCGGCCCGCATGTGCATCTGGAACAAATGAGCTTTTCAAAGCAAGGAACGGCGTCCCGTCCGGAACGCCGTTCTTTGTTTTTTACCCTTCCATGTGCTTTTCCACAAAGTCCCCCACCATTTTGTCCAGCTGCAAAACGGCGTTTTCCGCGCCTTTCACCACCTTGCGGGTGGTGCGGCGCAGCTGGCGCTGGTTCTGGGTGGCAGCCATCACGCCCACGGCACCCAGTGCCGCGCCGGCCGCCATCCCCAGCAGCATCCCGGAAGAACTGTTCGTTTCGTGTTTCATCTTCAAAGCTCCTTTCGGTGAAAAGATCCGGTCTCCGGCGTTATTATTTCCAATAAAGTATCTGGTATCCGCTTTTTTTATGCAGAAATTTGTGGTATACTGTGTCGTGAAATTTATTATGGGTCTGTGTGCCCGGCCCAAACCGGCCGCAGCCCGTACTGCATACTGGCAAGGAGGTCCCCTTATTTGATACACCCTGTTGAACCCAAAAAAGTTCTCTGCATCCACGATCTTTCCGGCATGGGCCGCTGCAGTCTGGCGGTCATCCTGCCGGTGCTGTCGGTCATGGGCGTGCAGCCGGTGGCCCTGCCCACGGTAGTGCTTTCCACCCACACGGGCGGTCTGGGCACCCCTGCACGGCTGGACGGCTCTGCCTACGGCCAGCAGGCGCTGGAGCATTATCACGCTCTGGGTGTGGAGTTTGACTGCATCTATACCGGCTATCTGGGCGGCGAGGCACAGGTAGCGCTGGCTGAAAAAGCATTTGCGTACTGGCCCGCTGCCAAAAAGGTGGTGGACCCGGTGATGGGCGACAACGGCAAGGCCTATTCCACCGTCACCTCTGCCCTCATCGACCGCATCCGCGCGCTGTGCCAGTCCGCAGACCTGATCCTGCCCAACTACACCGAGGCGCAGCTGCTTTTGCAGCGTGAGCCGTGCACCGAGCCGCTCACCGACGAGGCTGCACAGGCTCTGGCCGACGAACTGACCACTCTGGCCCCGGGGGCTGTCGTCACCGGCCTGCCGCTGGGCAAGTACATCGGCTGCGCAGGCAGCGGCAGAGACCGCTTTCTGGTCAAAAAGCTGCACATCAGCCGCAGCTTTCCCGGCACCGGCGATCTGTACGGTGCCGTGCTCATCGGCTCGCTGCTGCAGGGCAACGCCCTGAGTGCCGCCGCCGACAACGCCGCCGAGTTCGTGGCACTTTCCATCCAGAGCACTCCCGCCGCACAGGATACCCGCTTTGGCGTCTGGTTCGAGCCGCTGCTGCCGCGCCTGTGCCCTGTGTCCGTGACCGAATAAGGAGACCGATCCATGAACGAAAAACCGACTTTGAACATCGTTCTTGTGGAGCCGCGCATCCCGCAGAACACCGGCAACGTGGCCCGCACCTGTGCCTGCACGGCCTGCCGCCTGCATCTGGTGGGCCCCATGGGCTTTGCCATCGATGACAAAAAGCTCAAGCACGCGGGGCTGGACTACTGGCATTACCTCGACATCAGCTATTACGACAGTCTGGACGAGTTCTTTGCCAAAAACAGCGGCCCCTATTACTATTTTACCACCAAGGCACCCCAGCGCTACACCGATGTGAGCTACCCGGACGGCAGCTATCTCGTGTTCGGGCGCGAGGACGCCGGCCTGCCGGAAGCACTGCTTGCGGCCAATCAGGAGCACTGTATCCGGATGCCCATGCGGGACACCTGCCGCAGCCTGAACCTTTCCAACAGCGTGGCTGTGGGCGTATACGAGGTGCTGCGCCAGTGGGACTTTCCGGAGCTTCTGGACCACGGACATTTACGAGATTACCAATGGAAATGAGGGAAATTATGAGCAAGATCGCGATCCTGACCGATTCCTCCTGCGATATCCCGCAGGAGATGGCCGAAAAATACGGCATTGACATCATGAGCTTCCACATCCTGCTGGATGATGTGGATTATATCGAGCGTGAGAGCTGCACCAACACCGAGTTCTACGATAAGATGCGTGCCGCTAAGGGCGTGCCCTCCACTGCCGCCATCACCCCCATCCAGTTCTGTGAAAAATACTGCCAGTACGTGGATGAGGGCTATACCGACGTCATCCATGTTCCCATCAACAAATCCGGCTCTTCCACCTATAACAACGCACTCATGGCGCAGGGGATGCTGCGGGAAGAGCGCCCGGAGCACCACTTGAAGATCCATCTGCTGGACCCCCACACCTATTCCATGGTGTTCGGCTGGTATCTGTGCGAAATGGCCCGCAAGCTGAAGAACGGCGCAGAGATCAGCCATGTGATCCATGAGTTCGAGACCCAGATGGACTGCATGGAGGTCATTCTGGGACCCTACAGCCTGAAGCAGATGAAAAAGAGCGGACGCATCTCTGCCGCTGCCGCCGTCATGGGCGAGCTGATGGGCATTCGTCCCATCATTACGCTGATCGACGGCAAGACCAGGGTGGAAGCCAAGGTGCGCGGCGATGACAAGGTGGTGCCCGCCATGGTGGAGCTGTGCAAACAGCGCTGCGAGGGCGTAGAGGACTTCGATTATATGATCGGCCACACGAACATCCCGCAGGCAGCGGATCTGGAAAAGGCCTGCCGCAAGGCCTTTGGCAAGCCGCCGCTGCTGGTGTTTGAGCTGGGCGGCGTTGTTTCCGCCAACACCGGCCCCGACACGGTGGCTCTGGTGTATACCGGCCATCCCAGAGGGTAAAACCATCTGAAATGGCCGCCGCTGCGCTCCGGCCACATTCAGAGGAATCATCATTTAAAATTTTGGGGTTCAGGAAAGTCTGCGGACTTTCCTGAACCCCATTTTCACAGCAGGGGTCGCAAAGGCAATCGGCAGTTTTCAGCGCCTGTTCACCGTTGCGGCCTTTCCCGTGAAAAGGCAGTTTTGAAACTGCAAATAAAAGATTTCTTTCCGCCGAATATGCCCAAAACAATGCGGAGGGCGTTTTCAATCGTCCTCTTCCCATTGCATTCCGTCTGATTTTATGCTATACTGCCTTCTGCTGTGCTTTTTGCGCAGCATCCTTTCAGAGCAACTTAGGATTTTAGGCTCCCCGGTGTATCTCGAACCATGCCGGGCCAAACCCACAGGGGCTGGCGGCCCTGTGCGGTCAAAATCATCCCGCTGGAGTATTATATCATGAATCAGAATCCTTCTATCCGTAAACTGGTGCGCTGCGGCGTGGTCGCAGCCATTTATGTTGTGCTCTGCATGGCCCTGCAGCCGCTCTCCTATGGTGCGGTACAGGTGCGTGTGGCTGAGGCGCTCTGCCTGCTGCCGGTGTTCGGTGCCGAGTACATTGCCGGTGTGGTACTGGGCTGCTTTTTGGCAAACCTGCTGGGCTCCACCATCGTGGATGTCATCTTCGGCACCCTTGCCACCCTGCTGGCCTGCCTTGTCACCTACAAGCTGCGGAACATCCGCTTCAAGGGTCTGGCTGTGGCGGCTTCCCTGCCGCCGGTGCTGTTCAATGCAGTGATCATCGGCATTGAGATCGCCGTCATGTTCCCGGACCCCACCTCCAGCGCTCCCATCTGGCTGGCCTGCATCACCAACGGCATCTCCGTAGGCATCGGCGAGCTCATCAGCTGCACCGTTCTGGGTGTGCTGCTGGTGAAGATCATCGAGAGCAGCAAGGCCCTGAACGAGCTCTTTGCAGCAGAATAAGCCGCTGTTTTCGCAGCGCGCTGATCCGTTCGCGGAAAACGGCTTTTTAAAAATCGGAGGTTTCCATGCAGGCAAACGGTATGATCTTCTGGGACTGGAACGGCACCCTGATGGATGATCTGGACTTTACCCACGGCTGTCTCAACTGGATGCTGGAGACTCACGGCTATCCGCAGCGGTACGATCTTGCCACCTACCGGGAAATTTTCGGTTTTCCCATTGAGGAATACTACATCCGCGCCGGCTTCGACTTTGCCAGACATCCCTATCCGGAGCTGGCCGAGTGCTTTATGGCGCACTACAACGCAGGCGTGGATGCCTGTCCCCCCTCTGCACACGCTGCCGAGACGCTGGCCGAGCTTTCGCGCCGGGGCTGGCGGCAGAGCGTGCTGTCTGCCTCCCGCCGGGACTACCTGATCGAGCAGGTGGCCGCGCGGGGCCTGCAGGGCTATTTTACCGAGTTGCTCGGCCTTGCAGACATCTATGGCGTCAGCAAGGTGCAGGTGGGCCGGAACTGGCTTGCCCAAAGCGGCATCGACCCTGCCGCCTGCGTAATGGTCGGCGATACGCAGCACGACGCCGAGGTTGCCGCTGCACTGGGCACAGGGTGTGTGCTCTACACCGGCGGGCATCAGTCCCGCAAACGGCTGGAAGCGGTATGCCCCCACGTCATCGACGATCTGGCCCAGCTGCCACAGCTGCTGGAAACACTGTAAATCAAAACGGACCACCTGCTGATGAAGCGGGTGGTCTTTTCCTTTTATGAACCTCCTGCCAGCGCAAATTTACAGAAAATTCATTCAAAAACCGGCTAAAATAACCTTGCAGGTTTGACGCGTCTGCCGCTTTGGTGTATCATATAGTAGTATTGTTATGTCTATCTCCGGGAAGCCTTTTCCCGAATTTGATCTATGAGGTGTTACCAATGTCCCTTGTTGAAAAACTCTTTGGCAGCTTCTCCGATCGGGAGCTGAAAAAGATCAACCCCATCGCCAAGCAGGTGCTTGCATTGGAAGGCAAATATGCCGCCCTGTCCGATGCTGAGCTGCAGGCCCAGACGGCCGCTTTCAAACAGCAGCTGGCCGACGGCAAGACCACCGACGATATCCTGCCCGATGCATTTGCCGTCTGCCGCGAAGCCGCATGGCGCGTGCTGGGCATGAAGCACTTCCCCGTGCAGATCATCGGCGGCATCGCCCTGCACCGCGGCGATATTTCCGAAATGCAGACCGGTGAAGGCAAGACCCTTGTTGCCACCCTGCCCGCCTACCTGAATGCCCTCACCGGCGAGGGCGTGCATGTTGTCACCGTCAACGATTACCTTGCCAAGCGCGACAGCGAGTGGATGGGCAAGCTCTATCGCTGGCTGGGTCTGAGCGTCGGCCTGATCGCACAGGGCATGGACGGCGATGCACGCCGTGCCGCCTACGCCGCCGACATCACCTACGGCACCAACAACGAGTTCGGCTTTGACTACCTGCGCGACAACATGGTGACCTATAAAGCCAACATGGTGCAGCGCGGCCATGCCTTCGCCATCGTCGATGAGGTGGACTCCATCCTGATCGATGAAGCCCGCACTCCCCTGATCATTTCCGGCCGCGGCGAGGATTCCTCCAGCCTGTACACGCAGGTGGACCGCTTTGTGCGCACCCTGCGCAAGAGCGTAGTGGTGGAGCTGGAAGATAAGGTGTCCACCGATGAACAGGCAGACGGTGATTACGTCGTGGACGAAAAGCACAAGACCTGTACCCTGACTGCCAGCGGCATCAAGAAAGCGGAAGCCTACTTCAAGGTCGAGAACCTTGCCGCCGCCGAGAACATGACCCTTGCCCATCACATCGATCAGGCCATCAAGGCCTACGGCGTGATGCAGCGGGACATCGATTACGTGGTCAAGGATGGTCAGGTCATCATTGTGGATGAGTTCACCGGCCGTCTGATGATCGGCCGCCGCTACAACGAGGGTCTGCATCAGGCCATCGAGGCCAAGGAGGGCGTAAAGATTGCTGCCGAGAGCAAAACGCTGGCCACCATCACCTTCCAGAACTACTTCCGCATGTACAAAAAGCTGTCCGGCATGACCGGTACCGCCAAGACCGAGGCCACCGAATTCACCGAAATCTACGGCCTGAACATCGTCACGGTGCCCACCAACCGTCCCCGTCAGCGCATCGATTATCCGGACGCCATCTACAAGACGGTCAACGGCAAATACAATGCCGTTATCCAGCAGGTGCTGGAATGCCACCAGAAGGGCCAGCCCGTGCTGGTGGGTACGGTCAGCGTGGAAAAGAGCGAAACGCTGGCAAAAATGCTGCAGAAGTACACCCGCAGCTTCAATGTGCTGAACGCCAAGAACCACGAGCGCGAGGCCGAGATCGTGGCGCAGGCCGGTAAAAAGGGTGCCATCACCATCGCCACCAACATGGCAGGCCGTGGTACCGATATCATGCTGGGCGGCAATGCCGAGTTCATGGCCAAGGCCCAGATGCGCAAGGAGCACTTCTGTGAGAACCTGCTGAATCCCGAAAAGCCCGAGGACGCCGACCCGGCAGCGGTGGAGATGCTGCTGACCGAAGCAAACGGCCACGGCGACACCGAGGACGCCAACATCCTTGCGGCCCGCAGGCGCTTTGATGAGCTGTACGCCCAGTGCAAGCCCCAGATCGATGCCGAGGCCGAGGAAGTGCGTGCTGCAGGCGGTTTGTTCATCATCGGCACCGAGCGCCACGAGAGCCGCCGCATCGACAACCAGCTGCGGGGCCGTGCCGGCCGTCAGGGCGACCCGGGTGCTTCCCGCTTCTACCTGAGCCTGGAAGATGACCTGATGCGCCTATTCGGCGGTGACCGCGTCTCCAGCCTGATGGACACCCTCAAGATCGACGAGGACACGCCCATCGAGAACCGCATGATCACCAACACGCTGGAAAGCGCCCAGAAAAAGCTGGAAGGCCGCAACTTCGAGATCCGCAAGAACGTGCTGAAGTACGACGACGTGATGAACCAGCAGCGCGAGATCATCTATGGCCAGCGCCGCAAGGTGCTGGACGGCGAGGACATCAGCACCGAGATGCACAAGATGCTGCGGGAGAACATCGATTCCAGCTGCGCCCAGTTCCTGGCCGGTGATGTGAAGGACGACTGGGACTTTGGTGCCCTGCGCCGCCACTATCTGGGCTGGCTGACCACCGACGCCGACCTGCACTATGATGTGGCCGACTTTGAGGATATCTCCCGTCAGAGCATTGCCGATATGCTGTATGACCGCGGCATGAAGATCCTTGCCGACAAGGAGCAGCGCTACGGTGCCCCGGTCATGCGCGAGCTGGAACGCATCTGCCTGCTCAAGTGCGTGGACCGCATGTGGATGGATCACATCGACAACATGGATCAGCTGCGTCAGGGCATCGCGCTGCGCGGCTACGGCCAGAAGGATCCTGTTGTGGAGTACCGCATCGAAGGGTTTGACATGTTCGACCAGATGGTGGATTCCATCCGTGAGTCCAGTGTGAAGATGCTGCTGTCCATCGAGATCCGTCAGGCCGGTGCCGCCCCCAAGCGTGAACAGGTGGCAAAGCCCACCGGCGAAGGCTTTGTGCCCGGCAACGGCGCTCCCGGTGCCAAGGGTGCACCCCACGGCCAGCCTGTGCGGGTGATCAAGATCGGCCGCAACGACCCCTGCCCCTGCGGCAGCGGCCTGAAGTGGAAAAAGTGCACCTGTGCCAAATATCATCCGGAAGGCACCCCGACGGACGAGAACTAAGTAATAAAGAGCCCTCTCCGTCACGGCCAATGCCCGAGAGGGTTTTCTTTATAAAATAAGAGGGAGTTGATTTTGAAATGATCACACCGGAAGAACTGCTCAGCGCCGCAAAAGAGCTGGAACCCCAGCTGCGCGAATGGCGGCGCACCCTGCACCGCCACCCCGAGGTGGGCTTTGATCTGCCGCAGACCAAAGCGCTGGTGGAAAAGGCCCTGACCGAAATGGGCTATGCCCCGCAGGACTGCGGCAGATGCGGCGTTCTCGCGCTGGCAGGCGGCAAGCGCCCCGGCAAGACCATCCTGCTGCGCGGCGACATGGACGCCCTGCCCATTCAGGAAGAATCCGGTGAGGAATTTGCTTCCGAGATCTCGGGCAGGATGCACGGCTGCGGCCACGATATGCACACCGCCATGATGCTGGGCGCAGCAAAGCTGCTGAAGGCCCACGAAGACGAAATCGAAGGCACCGTGAAGCTGGAGTTCCAGCCTGCCGAGGAGATTTTTCAGGGCTCGCTGGACATGCTGAAAAACGGCCTGCTGGAAAACCCGAAGGTGGACGCCGCGGTGATGTTCCACGTTCTGGCCGGGATGCCCCTGCCGGTGGGTACGGTGCTGGTGCCGGGCGGCGGCATCACCATGGCAAGCTGCGAGCAGTACCACATCACCGTCCACGGCAAGGGCGGCCACGGCTCCATGCCCAACGCCTGCATCGACCCCATCACTGCAGCGGCCCACATCCACATTGCCCTGCAGGAGATCAACAGCCGTGAGCTGGACCCCGCCAAGTTCGGCGTGTTCACCACGGGCCGGTTCGAGGCAGGCAAGGCCTCCAACGTCATCCCGGATTCTGCCGATATGTGGGGCACCATCCGCACGGTAGACCCCGAGGGCGCAGTCAGTGAGCAGATTCACCAGCGCATGACCGAGATCGCGCAGGGCGTGGCGGCAGCCTATCGCTGCACCGCCGAGGTGGAATTCAGCGACCACTGCCCCTGTATGGTGGTGGACACGCCCCTTGCCAAAGATTCGCTCACCTATATGACCGAACTGCTGGGCCGGGGTGCCATGGACATGACCGCCCTCACCGGCGGCAAGCCCGGCGGCGGCAGCGAGGACTTTGCCTTTGTCAGCCATGAAGTGCCTACCGTGAGCATGTTCCTCTCCGCCGGAAATGCCAAGGAGGGCTATGTTTACGGCCAGCACCACCCCAAGGTGCGCTTTGACGACAGCGTGCTGTACGAGGGCTCTGCGGCCTATGTTTATATGGCTCTGCGGTGGCTGAGCGACCACAAGGCATAACCATTCGGAAAATTTATCATTTATTTGAACCTCCGAAAAATCTGCGGATTTTCCGGAGGTTCTTTTTCACGGATGGGTTCGGAGCAGCACACTGCATCTCTTAAAAAATCGCCTTTATAAACAAAAGATCCCGGAAGGTTCGCACCCTCCGGGGTCTTTTTTATATTAGCTTTGCCCCCGCGTGGGGCAGGCTGTCGGCACCAAGGCTCTGCAGTCTCTGGGGCAGGGCGGTCAGGTCGCCGCCGGTGTAATACCACGCGGCGGCAAACGCGGCCAGTGCCAGAACCAGCAGAAAAATCAGGGCATTCCGCACCCTGTGCCGTTTGCGGGGCGGCTTTGCTGGAGCGGTGTTTTCCGGCTTATCCGGCAGCGACCGCGCCGTCAGCACATCCGCCGGGACCGCCTTGCCGTATTTTTGCCAGCTTGTCCCCGCCGCCTGCGGCAGACCGGATGCAGCACGACGGATCATGTCCAGCAGCCAGAGGGCCGGTGCGTCCGTATTCGCCACTGTGCGCACCCAGCAGCCCCTGCGGCTGCCCAGAAACAGCACGGTGTCCTCGGCGCGCTCCACACACCCGGCGGCAAGATCTGCGCCCACAAGACGCTGTGCCGCCTGCACACGGGCCAGTTTTGCCGGAATGGGCCCGCCTTTCACGCGGCAGGTTCTGGCGCTCAGCTTTTCCCGGATCTTTGCGTCCGCATAGCTCAAAGCTCCAAAGTCGAACACCTTTTCCGCACCCGGCACCGTTTCCAGCCGGGCTTCCAGCAGGGTGCCTGCGTCCGCATCACAGCATACCAGCAGCCTGCGGTGCGTTTCCAGCGCCTGCACCGCTGCATGAACAAGGGTCATCTCCCCTTCTCCATAGAGCTCTGCCGCAAAGCGGCCGTTCAGGGCCTTGCGGGCCTTTTCCAGCCCGGCAGGCGTTTCGGCCTGCAGGGCCGCAAGCACCTCTGCCCCACGGCCACGGCATCGAGCTGCAATGTCTGCCTGCTGTGCTGCCTGCTGCACCGTCCACAGCGGTGCGCCAAACAGACGCAGCACACAGGTGGTCTGCGTTTTTTCTTCGTGTATCAACTGCTTCACCCCCGCGGCCCGGGGCCGCTCGTATTAACCCTTGAGGAAGGTGCTGTCCAGTGCCGTCAGAGCCGCAGCGTCATGCCGGTCGCTTTTTGCCAGTGCCTGTGTATCTGCAGGAACTTTGCCCTGAGCCAGACGCAGCGCCAGTTCCAGTGCCATCTGTGCCGCGCGGGCACGCACCAGCGCACGGTCGGGGCGGGAGACGAAGAGCTTTTTCACATATACGGTCTCGCCGCAGGCCGCACCCAGATACACTGTGCCCACCGGACGGACGGCATCGCCGCCGTTGGGGCCTGCCAGACCGGTGACGCTGACAGCGATATCGGCCCCGGCAGCTTCTGCCGCGCCAAGCGCCATCTGTGCCGCCACAGGGGCAGACACCACATTGTATTTTGCAATGACTGCCGGTTCCACACCTACCATTTTTGCCTTGGCCTGTTCCCAGTAGGTGACAAAGCCGAAGCCGAACACCTCGCTTGCACCGGACACATTGGTCAGCCGCTGGGCAATCATGCCGCCGGTGCAGCTTTCTGCCGTGGCAATGGTGAGCCCCTTTTCCTTCAGGGTGTGCACCAGAGTCTCTTCCAGACCGGTCACATCCTCATCATACACCGCATCACCCAGCAGATCATAGAACTTTGTGGCGTATGCGCGGCACATTTTTTCGGCTGAACTGTCGTTTTCTGCCCGGGCCGTGATGCGGATCTCGCATTCGCCGGTCTTGCAGTAGATGGCGGCGGTGGGATTTGCATTTTCCAGCAGATGCCGCACACGGTATTCGATATCGCTTTCACCGCCCAGCACCCGCAGCGTTATGGAATGCAGGGTGCAGTTCTGGCGGGCCAGCAGCAGCGGGCGCACGCTCTCCTCCCACATGGCCTTCATTTCGTGAGGCACACCGGGCATCAGCACGGCGCAATGGCCATCCTGCTCGAACCATGCCCCGGGGGCAGTGCCGTGGTTATTGATGATCTTGTGGCCGTGCGCCGGCACCATGGCCTGCTTGCGGTTGTTGGGGGTGGTCTTGCGCCCGGTGCGCGTGAAGAAATTCACGATCTTCTGCCATTCTTCCGGGTCAAAGGCCAGCATGTCACCGTAGCAGCCAGCAACCGTCTCCTTGGTCAGGTCGTCTGCGGTGGGGCCAAGCCCGCCGGTAAACACCAGCAGGTCGCACCGCTGCTTTGCTTCGTTGACAAAATCTGCCAGACGGTCGTGGTTGTCGCCGATGGTGCTCTCGCGCTGGACCGTAATGCCCAGTGCCGCCAGCTCGCGGCTCAGATACTGGGCGTTGGTGTTCAAAATGTTGCCGAGCAGCAGCTCGGTACCCACACTGATGATCTCTGCTGTCATGGATAAATCAACCCTCAAATTCTACCTGATCGGTGATACGGATGCGGATGCGCTCGGCACTCTCTGCAGCTTCGGCTTCCAGCGCGGCAAGGCCGGGCATGGCGGCTTCGGCTTCCAGAATTTCGGCCAGCTCCGGGCGGATCTTCGGATGCGGCGGGGTGAAGATGGTACAGCAGTCCTCATAGGGCAGGATGCTGGTCTCAAACGTGTTGATGTGGCGGGCCG
Source organism: Faecalibacterium sp. HTF-F (assembly GCF_023347535.1). NCBI lineage: Bacteria > Bacillati > Bacillota > Clostridia > Eubacteriales > Oscillospiraceae > Faecalibacterium > Faecalibacterium wellingii. Next base: position 929,802 of record NZ_CP094473.1, on the reverse strand, counting down.
TCTCCACGATCTCGGTCTTGTCCATGCCGATGAGCGGGCGCAGGATGGGCAGGTCCTGCGCAGCATCGGTGCACTGCAGGGCCTTGACGGTCTGGCTGGCCACCTGAGCCAGACTCTCGCCGGTAACAAGGGCTTCACAGCCCTGCTTTTTGGCAATGACGTTGGCAATGCGCATCATGCTGCGGCGCATCAGCACCGTGAACAGCACATCCGGAGCATTATCCCGGATGTACTCCTGCGGCTTGGTGTAGGGCACGACGAACAGATTGGAGCTGCCCGTATAGATGCTGGTGAGCTGCGCCAGTGCCTTCACCTTGAGCTTTGCGCGCTCCGAAGTGTACGGCGGAGACGCAAAATGGATGTGGTCCAGAGCCAGACCACGCTTAGCCATGCGGTATGCCGCTACCGGGCTGTCGATGCCGCCGGACAGCATGTTCAGTGCACGGCCGCTGGTGCCCACGGGCAGGCCGCCCTCACCGGGCACCTTGGGGCCGTGGATGTAGGCACCGTAATCACGAATTTCTACGATCACCTTAAAATCCGGGTTATGCACATCCACCTTGAGGTAGTTGTGTTTGCCCAGCAGATAGGCACCCAGTTCCCGCATCAGTTCAGGGCTGGTCATGGGGTAGGTCTTGTCGGAGCGGCGCGCTTCCACCTTGAAGGTGCGGATGCCATGCAGGCTGGCACCGAGGTAATCCTCAGCGGTCTGGCAGATGGTGTCAAAGTCCTTGTCGCAGACCACGGCGCGGCTGAGTGCCGCAAGGCCGAACACCTTGCTCACCCGGTCAAAGGCAAGATCCATGTCCACATCCTCTTCCTCGGGTTCCATGTAAAAGGTGGACTGAGTGCAGTAGACCTTGAATTTGCCCACGGTCTTGAGCCGGTAGCGCAGGATCTTCATCATCGCCGACTCGAACTGGTTGCGGTTGAGGCCTTTCAGGGACATCTCACCCTGATAGCCCATAATGATTTCATGCATAAATGTTGTATCTCCTAGGTTACGATTTAACATGGCCGCCGCTTGCGCTCTGGCCATTCTCAGCGGAAAGTTTAATATTTATACTTGTGTTCTGGAAATGACTGCGGTCATTTCCAGAACACTTTTTCACGGGCAGGGTCGTAACGGTCAGCGGCATCCATCCTCCTATTCGCGAAAGTATCCTGACAAAAATGCAGAGAAACAATTTGCTGCATCTGCCGGTCCGGACCCCTTCTGTAAAAATGCGTTTGGAGTGCCCCGCAGGGCACGACAAACGCCCTAATCAGAATGATCCTTCCTCTAAACATGGCCAGAGCAAAGCGGAGGCCATTCCAGATGGTCCTGCCTGCGGAATCACTTCCGGATCTTCTGCAGATGCTTCATGCCGTCCTCAAAGCGGTCAAGGAAGGCATCCACATCCTCGGGGGTGTTGTCGCCGCAGAAGGACACCCGGATCGCCGTATCGATGGCCAGCGGGTCTTTGCCCATGGCCGCCAGCGTATGGCTGGGCTGGCCCCGGCCGCAGGCGCTGGCCGACGAAACGTAAATTTGTGCTTCGGCCAGCCATGCCAGCATGGTCTCGCTCTTGATGCAGTTCTCGCTGAAGTTCAGCACCTCGGGCACAGCGTTTTCCGGGCTGTTGATCTCCACCTCCGGGAAAACCTTCAGCCCTTCCCGCAGGCGCTGGTTCAGCGCCCGCATGGCGGTGTCACGGCTCTTCATGGTCTTTGCCAGACGGGTGGCGGCTGCCGCCAGACCCATGGCATAGGGCAGGTTCTCGGTGCCGGGGCGCAGGCCGCGCTCCTGCTCACCGCCCAGATAGGGCGGCCGGAACGCCTGCACCAGACGGTCGGACAGGTACAGCGCACCAATGCCCTTGGGGGCATGGATCTTGTGGCCGCTCACCGACAGGGTGTCGATGTTGTCCAGTTTGATGGGCACACGCATCCACGCCTGCACCGCATCCACATGGACGATGGTGCGGCTGTTGCGGCGCTTGACCTCGGCGGCAAGGCGTTCCACATCGTTGCGGGTGCCTACCTCGTTGTTCACCATCATGCAGGCCACAAGGATGGTGTTTTTGTCCACATGCTCCAGCATCCGGTCCATGTCCAGTGTGCCGTCCGGGCGGGGTTTGACCACCGTGACATCATAGCCCTGCTTCGCCAGCTCTTCCAGCGGGCGCTGGACACTGGGGTGCTCAAAGCCGGACACCACGATGCCCTTGCCAAAGGTGCGGGTGCGCACCGCGCCCAGCAGAGCCAGATTGTTGCTCTCGCTGCCGCAGGAGGTAAAGTACAGCTCCCGGCTCTTGCAGCCCAGTGTGCGGGCCACAACGGCACGGGCGGTGTTCAGCGCTTCCTCGCTGCGGGCACCGGGGCCGTACAGGCTGGACGGGTTTGCCCAGTGTTCCCGCATGGCCTTGTCGATCACATCCGCCACCTCGGGAGCAACCATCGTGGTGGCGGCGTTATCCAGATAATGCAATTCAGGGTTTTGCAGCATAAAAGGGATTCCTGCTTTCTAAAATTTCAGAATAAACCATGATAAGTATACCACAACCCATCTTATAACGCAAAATATTTAACACTGTTTTTCCTTGACAAACACCCCGGTGATGTGCTATCTTTACAGCATAGAGACCGCGTTTCCGCTGACGGAACCTTGTGGAGCACCACAGTGCGGATGCGCAGGAGAGTCAATGCCGACCGTCTGGGCAGCCTTGCGCAATTGCTGCGCAAAGCTGCCTTTTTTGTTGTCGGAAGTTGTTTTTATGAGCAGAGTACGCTGAATGGCGAGATTTTTTGCCCGCAGACAAGGCGATTTTTCGCAGTGATCCTGACGGATTGCAAGAGGGAAAGCAACACAGGATGCGGGCAAAAAGGCCGTTCAGGCGGCGTGCAATGCTTGTGAAAACAACTTCCAAAGGAGGATGTCTGATGAAAACCGATATCGAGATCGCACAGGAAGCAAAGATGAGACCCATCACCGAGATCGCCGCCCAGCTGGGCCTTTCCGATGAGCACGTGATCCCCTATGGCCGCTACAAGGCCAAGATCGATCACCGCCTGATCCACGATGCCAAAAAGCAGGGCAAGCTGATCCTTGTCACCGCCATCAGCCCCACCCCGGCGGGCGAGGGCAAAACCACCACCAGCGTGGGTCTGGCCGATGCCATGAATGCTCTGGGCAAAAAAACCATGCTCTGCCTGCGTGAGCCCAGCCTTGGCCCGGTGTTCGGCGTCAAGGGCGGTGCTGCCGGCGGCGGCTACGCACAGGTGGTGCCCATGGAGGACATCAACCTGCACTTTACCGGCGATCTGCACGCCATCGGCACAGCCAACAACCTGCTGGCTGCCATGATCGACAACAGCATCCAGCAGGGCAACCCGCTGAACATCGACCCCCGCCGCATCACATGGAAGCGCTGCATGGACATGAATGACCGTCAGCTGCGGTTCATCGTGGACGGTCTGGGCGGCAAGGTGAACGGCACCCCCCGCGAGGACGGCTTTGATATCACCGTTGCCAGCGAGGTGATGGCGATCTTCTGCCTCGCCACCAGCATTTCCGACCTGAAGGAGCGTCTTTCCAAGATCGTGTGCGCCTACACCTACGACGGCAAGCCCGTCACCGCCGGTGAGATCGGTGCTGCCGGTGCCATGACCGCCCTGCTGAAGGACGCACTGGACCCGAACCTTGTGCAGACGCTGGAAAACAATCCCGCCATCATCCACGGCGGCCCCTTTGCCAACATCGCCCACGGCTGCAACAGCGTGCTGGCCACCAAGCTGAGCCTTTCTCTGGCCGACTACACCATCACTGAGGCCGGTTTCGGTGCCGATCTGGGCGCAGAGAAGTTTTTGGATATCAAGTGCCGCTATGCAGGCATCGCACCCAGCGCCTGCGTGCTGGTGGCTACCGTGCGTGCCCTCAAGAGCCACGGCGGCGTGGCAAAGGCCGACCTGAGCCAGCCCAACCTCGAAGCCGTCAAGGCCGGTGCCTCCAACCTGATCCGCCACATCGACAACCTGAAAAACGGCTTCGGACTGCCGGTGGTGGTCGCCATCAATGCCTTCCCCACCGATACCGCCGAAGAGCAGGCCTATGTGGAGCAGGTGTGCGCCGAGCAGGGCGTTTCCTGCGTGCTGAGCGAGGTGTTCGCCAAGGGCGGCGAGGGCGGCAAGGCTCTGGCCGAAAAGGTGCTGGAGGTTCTGGAGGATCGTCCCATCCAGTACACCTACCCGCTGGAGATGCCGCTGAAGGATAAGATCAGCGCCATCGCCACCAAGATCTACCGCGCCGACGGCGTGAACTACAGCGCCGCCGCCAGCAAGACACTGGCTGAGCTCACCGACATGGGCTACGGGAATCTGCCTGTCTGCATCGC